>NZ_JAGTWO010000005.1:0-300000 GCF_018842675.1 Candidatus Pantoea bituminis | reverse complement strand
CAGTCGCTCGCCAATGACCGCAAACAGATCGGGCAAAGAATTCAGCGGCAAGTGCTGCTCTTTGCACTCATCAAGAATGTGTCGTGCACCGGCAGCGAAGGTCGAACCGGTGTCACCATCGCCCACCTGAGCATCCAGTTTGTTTAGATCATTTTCATTTTTGATCAGCGTGTCGCAAACGGCGCTGAGAATGCGGGCGACATGGGCGTTTTCAGACGCTTCGAAGGCAATTTCGCTCGCCTGCTTTTCAGCTTTATGCGGTTTCAGAGCCTCAACTTTGACCGCTTTACACCAGCCAGCCGCTTCCACGGGCGCGCAAATCGCCTCCTCAAACAATGGCGAAAGTTCAAGGCTGGTGACGGAATAGCCTTTCATATCCAGCGCCGTCATCATTGCTGCAGGGCCAATCAGATACTGCACACTGTTGCTCAATGGTGATTCGATCAAATCGCGCGTGACGAGATTCATTTCCAGCGCTGACATTCCGCCAAGATTGTTCACCAACAAGACGCGCGGCTTGTCGGCATCTCGATTCTGCAGCACGTTTTCCAACAGCTGTTTAGCAATCTGCTGGCTGCTCTGGGATTTAATCACCTCAACGCCCGGCTCACCATGAATACCCAACCCCATTTCAACGCTGCCTTCCGGCACGCGTTCGTCGGTATCTTCACCTGGCAAATGGCAGCTCGACATCGCAACGCCCATCGTTGACATGGCTTGGTTTGCCGCCTCCGCCGCTTTGGTCACGGTGGCTAAATCATCTCCGCGCTCGGCGACGAAACCCGCAATTTTATGCACCAGCAAGGTTCCTGCCACGCCACGCGGCTGTGGATTCTCAGGCAGCGCAATATCATCGCCAACGATAACCATGCTGACATCAAAACCTGCTTTACGCGCTTTTTCTGCCGCCAGGCCGAAGTTAAGGCGATCGCCAGTATAATTTTTAACAATCAACAAACATCCGGCCTCGCCGGTGAGATTAACGATGGCGTTATACACCGCTTCGACGCTGGGAGAAGCAAACAGATCACCACACACTGCGGCGGTTAACATCCCTTTGCCGATGAAGCCAACATGCGCAGGCTCATGTCCTGATCCTCCGCCAGAGATCAGCGCCACCTTTTTTATCCCAGTCATTACGCATCACAATACGTATCCATGGATCGACGTCTAATCGCACCAGATTGCGCCATGGGTTGGCATAAATGATGCCATCCAGCGCATCAGCAACCAGATCTTCTTTCTTATTCATCATGAATTTAGCCATTACTTATTCCTCATCTGAATGTTTCGATGTCGATTCCACGAAAAGGAAGTGTTGCACATGGAAACCCACCGCGTGGGCTAAAAGTGGCGAAATCATTCCTAAAGTCGCCATCATTGATGCTGAAATGGTGGCGTGGAATGCGCCGTTTACGGGTGAGAAGTAGCGCGATATCGCCGATGCAGGACGACATCATTTCGCTTTATCAACAAGGCTAAAAACGGCGGCGCTTTACTTAACCTTGCCGTGAAAAACCCAAAACGCCCACGTGTGATAAATCAAGGTTATCGGCATCACGATAGCCACACCCGTCAGCACAAAAATTTGTGTAACCTGATCCGCAGCACTGTTATGCAGATCAATCTGTTGCGGAATGAGCCACGGATAAATCCCCCAGGCAATGCCTGCCATTACGGCGGCGATTAAAGCCAGCGTTATGGCGATTTGCCACTTGGGACCCAATCGGTAGAGCGCAATCAGCAACATGAGCCACAATGCCGCAATGAATAAACAGATCGCTTTTCCCCAGCCATGCCACGTTTGTTGCCACGGATCGGGGTTTAATAAGATCAGCGCCAAAAACAGCACCAGTGCAACCACCCAAAAAAACCATGCCAGCGTGTTTGCTCGCTCTTCAACCGATTCTCCAATGCGCCAGCGGATCCAGCAGCAGCCTAACATCAGATAAATAGCCATCAAGCCAAAGCCCGACAACAGGGCATACAGGCTGAAGCCGAATAAACTCTGCCCTTCCATCACTTTGCCCGCGCACCAACCCTGACAAAAAGCGGCCAGTGCGGAGCTTAGCGGCAGCAATTTATCCAGCCAGTGACGCAGTTCGCCAGCGGCCTGAGCACGATACTCCAGTGCTAGCGCACGCAGAAACAGGCAAAGTAGCATAATGAAAACCGGTAGATAGAGTGCGCTAAACAAACTGCTGTAAGCGGCAGGAAACAGTGCCAGCAGGCCACCCGCTACCAGCACCAGCCAGGTTTCATTGGCATCCCATACCGGCAAAATACTGTGCACCATGCGCTGTTTCTGCTCTTCATCGTGAAACCAGAAAAAAGCATCCCGACGCCAAGATCCGCACCATCCAGCCAGACATACATCAGCAGTGAAAATAACAGTGTCAGGGCGCAGAGATCGGCTAAGTTCATTGTCCGCTCTCCGAAGAGGTCGTTAAGCTATTCGCAACAACCTCAGTTTCCTTTGGCAGCGGCGCATTAACGTAACGCAACAGATAACGTAGCCCAAGAGCGAAACTGAAACTGTAAATCAACAGCACGCCAATAACCGAAGCCAGCGTCAAGCTCAGGGACAGCGATGAAACACTTTGCGCAGTGCGCAACAACCCGTAAACGGTCCAGGGTTGACGCCCCAGTTCCGTCACCAGCCAACCCGACAGCATCGCGACAAATCCGCTGGGCGACATCAACACCAGCCACCACAACAAGCGGCGTGACGTGAGCAACTTATTACGCCAGCGCTGAAGGTTAGTGACACAGGTGGTGATCAGCATTAACGCCCCTAATCCCACCATGACGCGAAAAGCAAAAAACACCGGCAGCACCGGCGGCAGCGAGTCAGCGGGAAATTCACTCAGGCTTTTAATATGTCCGGTTAAGTTGTGACGCAAATAGAGCGAACCCACATTAGGAATGGCGATTTCAGCACGATTACGCTGCATTTGTTGATCGGGTATCGCAAACAGCCGCAGCGGTTCTCCATCTCCCGGCGCAGGTGATCTCCAGCTCCCTTCTATCGCGGCCAATTTGGCGGGCTGATAGCGCAGCGTATTTTCACCATGAAGATCGCCAATAACCAGCTGCAGCGGCACGGCAAATAGACAAAAAGTCAGGGCGCTGGTCAACATGATACGTGCTGCCGCTTCCTTTGGACGGTGCAGAATTCGCCATGCCGCTGCACCTGCCATCATAAAAGCCACCGCAATCAAGGTTGCCAACACCATATGCGTAAAGCGCCAGGGAAATGAGGGCGCAGAAAGCAGAGTCATAACGCTGTTAGCATGAAATACACCTGCATCATCGCGAGAAAAATCAACCGGCGTTTGCATCCAGGAATTAGCGGCCAGGATCCAAAACGCACTGATAAAGGCACCAAGAGCCACCATGCAGGTAACGATAAAATGAATACCGGGGCGGATACGCCCCATCCCAAACAGCATCACGCCAGTCAGCCCTGACTCCAAAAAGAAAGCCACCAGCACTTCATAAAACATCAGCGGGCCGATGATTCCACCTACGCGTTGAGAGAAGGGGGCCCAGTTGGTGCCAAACTGAAATTCCATCACCACGCCAGAAACCGCGCCTATCGCCACCGTCAGCGCGAAAATCTTTAACCAAAAATGCAGCGCCTCGCGCGCGCCGGGCTGTTTACCCCAAAGCCAGCGTGCCTCAAACCAGACCAGAAAAGGGGCAAGACCCAGCGTTAATGCCGCCAGCGTGATATGCATACCCATTGTCAATGCGAACTGCCCGCGTGACAGCAGCAGCACCCAATCAGCGTCACTCACGGGTCGATTTCCCGCTATAACGGGTGACCGGTGGCTCCTCTGCGCGCTGTAACTCTTGAGAGAACGCTTCCATTCCGGCAAACAGAGGCCGCAGGCTTTGCCATAACGCCTCGTCATTCAACAGAGACATTACACCTTTCAAGCCCGGTGCAGCTGAGTGCTGTTTCGTCTCTTCGCTGGCGGGTTTTAACGCCATCAGTGCGGCCCGAACTGCCAGAATCATGTGATTAAAGCGTTCGGGCGGAATGGTACCTAGCGCCATCATTAGCAATGAGAGATTTTGAATGGCGTTTTGCGAGCCGGGCCGATTCAGCCCATCAACCAAAATTTTACCAATGTCGCTGTTGGCCTTTACGACATCGTTGGCGAGACGTAAAAAGCCGTGTTGGTGCAAGCTTTCCAGCAAAGTATCAAGCGATTCTTTTGCGGTAGGTTCGGTGCGCGTCGGCGGCACATCGTATTGCATGCGTTCGGCCATTAAAATTTCTCCGGATGTTTTACGTGCGCGGGTGGCTGTTGATAACCCGCCTGTTGCCATTTATCTTCTACGGGCAAATGATCGAGCGGCGTGCGCTGACCATAACGGAAATTATGCTGAGGCAGAGGGTTCGGTTGCGGTGGATGATCCAGCGCCTGCATTTTTACTGCGATTTCTTTATAGGCGGGCGTGTTCACGTCAGGATCGTGATGATCGCCGGTCAAACCATTTACGCCAGGTTTACCATGATGAATCGGGATAAACAGTACATTGCCCTGAACCCGCTCGGTGATCACCACCGGTACTTCAAGCGTGCCGCGCCGCGAAGTAATCGCAACCCAATCTCCCTCTTTCAAATGACGTTCAGCGGCAAGTTGCGGTGAAATTTCCACAAACCAGTTCGGTGACAGCGAGGATATACGGCCGCCTTGCCCAGTCTGATTGGTGGACTGAAAATGCTCCAGCATGCGGCCATTGTTCAGTAGCAGATCGTACTCACTATCTTCACGCTCTTCCGGCGGACGCCATTCCAGTGGATAGAGTCGCGCTTTGCCATCCGGGAAATGGAAGGATTCGGTATAGAGCAGCGGTGTACTGCTGCCATCGGCCTTCACCGGCCACTGTTGTGATTGCCAGCCCACCAGCTGTTCATAGCTAACCCCGGCGAAAATCTCCGCAATACTTGCTGTTTCTGCCATGATCGCGCCAGGATTAGGATAGCGCCACGGATGTCCCAGCCTGGCGGCTAAATCAGTGAGAATTTGCCAGTCGGGGCGGCTATCGCCCAGCGGCGGCATTGCCGGAGAGAAATGTTGAATACGCCGTTCGGTATTCACAAAGGTGCCCTCCTTCTCAACGCTTGGGCAACCTGGCAATACCACGTCAGCAAATTCGGCGGTACGGCTCATGAAAATGTCCTGCACCACCATAAAGTCGAGCTGTGTAAAGGCTTGGTGAACTTTAGTTGAATCCGCGTCAGAGAACGCGGTCTCTTCGCCAATGATGTACATCGCCCGCACTTTTTCTCGTACGCTTCCTGCACCATTTGGAAGTTGTCTGCACCAACCTTGTCAGATAACGCTTCAGGCGAAACGCCCCACGCTTTAGCCCACTTTTCACGCGCGGCATGATCCGTGACTTTGTCATAGCCCGGATAGATATTGCTGAGGCAGCCAAAGTCGCTGGCACCCTGCACATTGTTGTGGCCACGCATTGGATAACCGCCAGTGCCGGGACGACCATAATTTCCTGTCACCAACAGCAAGTTAGAGAGCGCGGTGCTGGTATCTGCCCCATGGCTATGCTGGGTAATTCCCATTGCCCACAGCAGGCAGACGCTACCCGCGTTACCAATCATCTCTGCGGCGGTGGTCAATTCTTCAACGCTTAGCCCGGTAATATCGCTGGCAAACTCAAGCGTAAAAGGCGCAAGCGAGGCGCGATATTCCTCAACCTGAATCACCCGTTCACTCAGGAATTTGTCATCGGCATAGCCGTGGTCAAACATATAGCGCGCCATGGCTGAAGCCCATACCATGTCGGTACCAGGCCGCACGCGCAGATAACAATCGGCTCGCTCGGCCATTTCGTGGCAGCGCGGATCAACAACCAGCAGCTTTTGACCTTGGTGCTTGTGGCTCTGTTTGATATGGGAAGCGATAACAGGATGGTTTTCAGCCAGATTACTGCCAACAATCACAATTAATTCAGTAAGCTGTAAATCCTTGATACTGCCCGCATCACCTCCGTATCCAACCGTCCGAAACAGACCTTGGGTTGCAGGGTTTTGGCAGTAACGTGAAGAGTTATCGACGTTGTTGGTGCCAAAGATCAGGCGGGCAATTTTTTGTGTCAGGTAGGCTTCTTCGTTGCTGGCCTTGCTTGAGCCGATAAACCCAATGGCATCACCGCCGTGCTGGTTGGCAACGGCACGCAATCCTTGCGCCACGCGATCCAGCGCCTCATCCCAACTGGCTGGACGGAAACGCCCTTCTTCACGTATCAGGGGTGTGGTTAGACGCTTCGGACTGTTAACAAAATCCCAGCCAAACTTGCCCTTGATGCAGGTCGAAATGCCATTCGCAGGCGCTTCAGCTACCGGCTGAATTTTTAGGATATGGCGATCGCGCGTCCACATTTCAAAGCTGCATCCAACGCCGCAATAGGTGCAAACGGTTTTGGTTTTCTTGATTTCAGCTTTGCGCAAGGCGGTATCAATCACGGATATCGCCGTGATCGGTTCCATGCTGATGCTCTTTTCCAGCGCCTTAACGAAATCAATCATCGGGCGTTTTACCTTTTGCGGCATAGCGGTAAAAGGCCCGGCATCAGGCTGCATGGTTTTTTCCAGTAAAGCATTGCAGGGACAAACTGTTACGCAGTGTCCACAGCTAACACAGCTGGAACCCGCAATCTGCGTTCCGCCATCCCACAGCACGCGTGGATGCTCCGCAGTGTAATCGATGGATAAAGTTTCATTCACTTCTACGTTTTGGCAGGCTTCGACGCAGCGCCCACATAAAATGCATTGATCCGGGTCGTAGGTATAAAACGGATTGGAGTGATCTTTCTCGCTGGGTTTGCGTTCATAAGGGTAATACTGAATCGGAATGTGCATATCAGCGACGGCATTGTGTAAGGTGCAGTCGCCGGTGTTGTGTTCACAAACGGTACAATAAAGCTCATGACGATTAAGGATGCGATCCATCCCCTCTTCCTGCGCGGCACGCGAGGTGGCAGTTTGACTGCTGATTTGCATACCGTCTTGCGTGGTTAACGTACAACCGCGCACCTGTTCGCCATCCACGTCAACCCAGCAGACATCGCATGTTTGCAGCGGGGGAAGAGCCGGGTGATAACAAACGTGAGGTAATTTTTTCCCGTGGTCATCAAGAAAATCAATTAAAGGTCGATTCGCGGCTCCGCTTAACGCTTCGCCATTATAAATAATGGTACAAGTCTGCTCACTCATTTTCCGCCTCATTTCCGACATTGCTCCTGGCATCCTGCCAAGGTATACCCTGGGTTATTCGAGCCACAGCTAACCGCTGTATAACTTGAAGCCTGATGGGTATATTTATTGTAAAGTTATGTCCTTGATGATAGCGGTTATTAACCATTCTGCCATATTGCCGCGCTTTGTTAATTGACCCAATTAGTGAACGGCGCGCCTAATTTCATTTCCGCCTCGCTTAAAAGCCATATAATATTTAATCTTATTTTTCATAGAGTTAAATATTAGTAAGTCATAGGGTCAAGAAATTAATATTTATTAACAATAATTGCGCCATTAATAGTCTGATTTTTATTCAGATTTCTCTGTCTCGATAAATAGCATTCAGAATCAGTTCTATAATCTTTACTTGGTATTTTTAATACGTGACGATCCCTTAATGTTATCGGAGGAAATATGCGCGCATTAGTCTGGCACGCGGTAGGTGATATTCGCCTGGATACCGTTCCTGACCCTCAAATTGAGCAGCCCAGTGATGCAGTAATTAAATTAACTGCTTCAGCTATCTGTGGCACTGATTTGCATTTTATTCGTGGCACCTTCAGCAATATGCAGCAGGGAACCATTCTCGGGCATGAAGGCGTAGGTATTGTGGAAAGCGTTGGCGATGAAGTCCGCAATTTCACCCCCGGCGATCGTGTGGTGGTGTGTTCAACGGTGTCGTGCGGTGTTTGCCCGCCCTGTCGTGCTGGCCATACCGCACAGTGTGACAACGCAAATCCCAACGGGCCAGAAGCCGGAACCTGTTTCTTCGGTGGCCCGCAAGCCACAGGCCCAGTAAATGGCCTACAGGCCGAAAAAGCCCGCATTCCTTATGCAGCGAATACGTTGGTAAAAATTCCCGACGGCGTCAGTGACGAGCAAGCGATCTTGATCAGCGACATCTTCCCTACTGCCTGGTTTGGTGCGGAGTTAGCAGATATCAGCCGTGGCGATATCGTTGTGGTATTTGGCTGTGGCCCGGTTGGGCAATTCACCATCGCCAGCGCCTTTTTGATGGGAGCCGCACGCGTCATCGCCGTTGATAGTCATGTTGATCGTCTGGCAATGGCGCGTCGTCAGGGGGCCTTCACCGTTAACTTTGAGCGTGAAGATCCGGTTGCCGTCATTAAACAGTTAACGGGCGGAACCGGTGCAGACGCTGTTATTGATGCGGTAGGTGTTGATAGCCAACATGCTCATCATGGCCCCGCCAGCGATGAGGCCGAACAAAAAGCCGATAAATTTAAGCAAGAAGTTGAACAGGTCGCACCTGAAACCCATCCGCAGGAGGGCAACTGGGTGCCGGGTGATGCGCCGACGCAAGCGCTGGAATGGGCCATTGCCAGCGTGAAAAAAGCGGGTCGCCTCAGCATTATTGGCGTTTATCCTCCCACGGCGGAAATTTTCCCTATTGGCAAAGCGATGAACAAGAACCTGACAATGAAAATGGGGAACTGTAATCATCACACCATCATCCCACATTTACTGGAACTCACCCGCAGTGGCGTAATCGATCCCGTTGATGTTCTGACCAATGTTGAACCGCTGAGCAATGTGATTGATGCGTATAAACACTTTGATAAGCGCGAGCCGGGATGGATTAAAACGGAGCTGATGCCTCAAGCCTAGCGAGCTGGCCTGAATGAGCGTCTTGGGGCGCTCTTTTTTTGCTATCAATGCCCTGAGGCGCGAATGTGGAATGTCTCTTCGCCGTGCGGTTTTTTGTCGATAGCGCTGCGTAGCGCAAGGGTTTTAAGCCGTTTTACCGGGCCGCTTTCAGGCTGAAATCGCCTGAGCTTTGAAATCACAGTTTTCACGCTACAGGTCGGAGATAAACAGCGTTTTATGGGGAGAAAAAGCGGCTTTTTACTTGATCTGGATCACGAAAATCAGCATCATGCGCAGCGAAAACCCTTACGACGCTGCGGAGATATTGATGACCCTTTACCAACATATGCTGGTTTTTACGCCGTGGTGGCCTCTGTCGCGGCGCTTATCACCTTCTTTATCGCTAAAGATAAGTTCAGCATTAAGTTGTTGAGCGCATTTCTGGTCGGCGCAACCTGGCCAATGAGTTTTCCCGTCGCGTTAATGTTTGCCCTGTTTTAATTGACATTATTTGTTCACTGACCACACTTAGGCGATACGCCTCTGGTCTGCTGGACGCTTTATAGACCACCGACGTTTGTTTGCTCTCTCAAAATCCTAACAAGGAGCGGATATGCGTTTATTCACCCTGATTTTCTTCATTACCACGTTAACCGCCTGCAGTTCGCCGTGGGGCCCCGAAAAACCGGTGCCTAAAGGTGAAACGCGTCAACAAACCTGTCAGCCAAATACCAGTCCTAATCAAACCGATTGCGGTCATTTTCCTGAGCCTGAATTCCACTGATCACTGAGTTTGCAACCGCTGATAATCGCGAATTAATTGCGCCAGGCTGTTTGCACCAGACTTGGTTAAAATCGCCGCCCGGTGCGCTTCTACCGTTCGCGGCGATAGATCCAGTTTTCTTGCGATCGCTTTACTGGTTAATCCTTCTACCAGCAAATTCAACACTTCATTTTCCCGCACGCTGAGTTGGGCATAACGCGTAATCAAGACCTGCTGCTGTTGCCAGTTCTCAGCAAGCCGTTGGCTTTCACGTAGCGCGCGGTTGATCACCTCAATCAGCGCGTCGACATCAATGGGTTTCGTGAAGAAATCAAACGCGCCGTGATGGAAAGCGCGTCGACACGTGTCGATAGTGCCATGCCCAGTCATCACGATGATGGGCAGCAGCGGGAACGGCATTTCACCCTCTTCCAGCCAGGCTAAGCCACTTTTCCCTGGCATACGCACATCAAGCAGCAAACATCCGTGTAAAGCGGTGTTATTTTGCTGCATCAAAGCATCGATACTGGCGAAACTTTGACAATCCCAGCCCATAGATTGCATCAGGAACATCAGCGATTCACGCACCGATGCATCATCATCAACAATGTAAATTGTTTCCATCACTCATTTCCTTGCTGCCGGTAGTCGCAACGTAACCCGTGCACCACCGGCGGGATCGTTGCTCAGGGTGATATCTCCATTCATACGTAAGATGAGCGTTTCGGTCAATGTCATGCCTAATCCAATGCCTTCCTGACGCGTGGTGAAGAACGGCATGAAAGCGTGCTGTAACGCTTCATGACTGAATCCCGGCCCGCCGTCATGCAGCACGATTTCTATCTTATTCTGGAGGCGACGACTTTCGATGCGGATCGTTCCTCGCGCGCTATTCTGTTGCGCCTGAATGGCGTTGCTCATGAGATTGTGAAAGATTTGCTCCAGCCACAGCGCATCGGCTAATACCGATGAGGCATCCTGCGCAAACTGGCTGTTGAGTGTGATGTCTGCCGCGCGCATCTCACGCTCAAGCAACGCCGCAACGCGCGCTAGCATGACACTCAGATCAACCGCTTCTAGCAAAATCTCTTTTGGGAAACATTGTCACGAAAACGTTTAAGCAGTTCACTGATGCGCTGCGTCTGGCGCAATGAGGCTTCCAGCGCCTGGGGCAGCATGGCATATTCCCCGCGCGCCACCAGCCGCTGTGCACTCTGGACATAGGTTTGAATAGCGGTAAGCGGCTGATTGATCTCATGCACCATCCCAGCCGTGATTTCACCCAGCGCATTGAGGCGGGAATGTTGATAATAGAGCGCGCGCTGCTCTGCTCGCTTCTGCTGCTGACGTTGGCTGAATAAGGCCAGCGTAGCCGCCACAATGAGGCCCCACAACATCGTCGCTGAAATCAGCGGTAGCCAGGAAAGCTGTCGCCAGGCTGGATTGGCATCCGCTTCCAGAACAAAGGGTTGCAGCGGATGCGCCAACGCTTGCTGCCAATGCCAAAACGCTTTCGGTTTCGCGCTGCCCTCGATAATCATTGGCTGCTGCTGCCATAGTAAACGCAGCGACAGAAAGTCGGTTTTATTGCGCATCAATGGTTCCAGCTCAATTAAAAAGCGGGTTTGTTGATAAGGATTATAAAGCCAGTAACGCCCTGCCTGAGCGGGCTCGACACGCTGACTGTCAAGCGCACGGCCTTGGGTCTTTTCCATCGCCAGCAGTTGAGGGAATTTGTGTTGCAGTGCCGCCAGCGATTCGTTACCGGATAGCAGTGGCAAGAACGTTTCGTTTTGAGTGAGGATATTGCTCAGCGCACGTTGAATGCGGTAAAACTCAGCATTACGCAGATCGTATTGCTGTTGTATCTGCCACAGACCCGCCAGCCCGGCAGACAAAATGCTTAGAACGAGCCAACTCATTAAAGCGATGTTTCGCAGGCGCAATGCGTAAAATTCCTGATAGAGAAAGGGCGAATGATATCGCCCTAAACCTTAGATGACGTTTTAAGACGCATCAAAGCTTTTCAATGCTTCGAGCGCACAGGTTTCATCAAGATGGCCGCCCGGTGCACCGCCAATACCGATAGCGCCAATCACCTGGTCGCCGCTCTTCACCGGCACGCCGCCCGCCAGTAGCAGATAACCTGGAATCGCGGTCATATTGGCTGCGCCTGGATTTTTCTGCGCGGCTTCCATTACCTTGCCGCTGCTGTTTTTACTGCTTAATGCGGTGAACGCTTTCATGCGGCTGGCTTCTACCGTATGCGGGCCTGCATTGTCCATGCGCTGTACTGCTTTAACAATACCCGCGCGATCAACAACCGTTACTGCCACGTTATATTGTTGTGCTGCACAAGAGGCGATGGCTGCGCTTGCCAGGCTATTCGCCTGATTTAACGAAATATTTTTTTCAACTAGCGTTGCGTTATTTGAAGCAGCATAGGCCGAACCAGAAGCTAAAAAGGCGAGTGTCATTAAAGCGATTTTCATGTCAGTTCCTGAGTAAAGTAAGCGGCTGATAACTCTACCCACCTTAATCAACGCTGAACATTCGGGTGATTACCCTTAATGCCTGGTAAAACTACCTGGCGACTATTTTAGGTTGCTGTAATGATGGCGTTTTTATCAAAACAGTTTCACCACAAACGCGTAATAGTGTTAAGTCGCTTTATTCTCTCTGTTTTTTATCAACGCTTTACACCACCTATATCCATCATTAAAGTAGCGCGCAGACATCAAATATGATGCGTAAGCGTTAACGTCAACCAACGCACCACCTGCAGCTTTGCTGCACTTAGTGATGTTTATCATGACGACTGTTCAAACACCGGCTAAAGCCTCCTCCGTTATTTCGAGTTCTGGATTTTTCCTCTTTGTTTTATTGCTTACCGCGGCCAACCTGCGCGCGCCGATTACCGCCGTTGGGCCGGTGCTGGAAGATATCCGTCTGACATTTGGCCTAAGCGCCAGTGCTGCGGGCCTGTTCAACTTTATTCCGCTGATCCTGTTTGCTGTGTTAGCGCCCGTAGCGGCGTTTATGAGCCAGCGAATTGGCCTGGAGCGCAGCTTATGGGGCGCGCTCTGCTTAATTACTGCGGGTTCAATCGTTCGCTGGAGCGAAAGTGAAACCGCGCTCTGGTCAGGAACCGTGTTATTAAGCGCAGGGATTGCGGCGGCCAATGTGTTGTTACCGCCCCTGATCAAGCGCGACTTCACCAAACACACCGCCAAGTATATTGGTTTATATGCGGCAACCATGTCGATTACCGCCAGTCTGGCATCGGGTGTTGCGGTGCCGCTTACCGCGCTCTCCGATCTTGGATGGCGCTTGTCGGTGGGCGTGTGGGCGGTGCCAGCGATGATTGCACTCCTGGTCTGGTTGCCGCTGCTGCGCCATCGTCATCAACAGCCAACATCAACGTCATCCACAGAAAACCTGCCCACTCGCAATCCCTGGCGAACCCTTATCGGCTGGCAAGTCGCGCTGTTTATGGCGCTGCAATCTCTGGCTTTCTACACCTTGATCGACTGGTTTACGCCCTATGCGCAAGCCCACGGTTTTAGCCAGGCGCAAGCCGGATGGCTGCTGTTTTGGTATCAGGCTGTGGCAATTGTGGCCAATTTAGGTTGTATGGTGGCGCTGAAACGCGTGCGCGATGCCAGGTTGCTTGCGTTCATCGCTTCATCTGCGATCTTTTTTGGCATGCTGGGATTACTGCTGTATCCGCAGTTAGCGATAGTTTGGCTGACACTGGCAGGATTAGGCGCGGGCGCATCGCTGGTGCTCTCTCTTTCGCTGTTCAACTTGCGCGCCCGCCATCACCGTCAGGCTTCACAGTTATCCGGCATGGCACAATGCGTGGGTTATGGATTGGCGGCGCTGGGACCGCTATTTTTTGGCATACTGCATGAGCACAGCGGTAACTGGACATTGCCGTTTAGCGTGCTGGTGGCGTTGAGTTGCGTGCAAATGTTGCTCGCACCGCTGGCGGGCAGCGCGAAGCAGATTAGCTAAGGCCCAATCCCATCCGGCGGAAATTCTATTCCGCCGGAATCTCGTAATGCACCGCCAGCCACACCGTGAGTTCTTCGCTACTTGTCCAGTTAATGCGATGACGGCACTGCGCCGGAATATTCACGAAATCACCAGCCCTTAAGACTCGCTCGTCCGGCTCATTTTCCAGTTGCAAACCGGCGGCCCCCTGAATCACCATCACCCATTCTCCTTGCTGTTGGCAATACCAAAAATCAGGCGGGCTGGCTTGCCCACTGGAAACGATACGCTCAATGCACAAGTTGGGTCGGCTGAGGATGGTTTCAAACGTCTCCTCTGCCCCCTTTTTAGCCGCTTCGGGAAACGTGTGTAAAAGATTGGTGAGCATGAGAATGACTCGTTGAAATAAAAGGGATGAACAGGCGTGAAGCCTGCCCACGTTGACGTCTTAACTGACGACGTTTACCGGCGCGCCCTGCTGGAAACCCGCCAGATTAGCCGTAATACCTTGCAGTAAATTATGAACGCCGCTTTGACTTGCCCAGGCAATATGCGGCGTCAGCAGCAGCGTCGGGAGTTCAGCTTGCACCAGCGGGTTGTCACGTCCTGGCGGCTCGCTACTCAGCACATCCAGCGCGGCACCACCAATCGTTGCGTCGCGCAAGGCAGCCGCCAGATCGGCTTCGTTGATCAATCCGCCTCGCGCGGTGTTGATCAGCAGTGCCTGCGGTTTCATTTTGCTCAGGGATTCGCGGTCAATCAGCTGGCGCGTTTGATCGCTCAGCGGGCAATGCAGCGTAATCACATCGCTGCTGGCTAACATCTCCTCGAAGCTGACATAACCTTCGCGTATCGTCTCACTGCCTTTGCGCTCGGCATACAGCACGTTCATACCTAATGCTGTCGCCATACGTCCCACTGCTTTGCCGATATCACCTTTGCCGACAATGCCCAGCGTTGCGCCAGCAATATCCAAAATTGGCTGACGGTGTACACAAAAATGGGGTGAATTTGGCCAGGCCTGATGTGTGCTGTTGACGTAATCCACCAGCTGACGGCGCAGTGCGAAGATAAACGCGATGACGCCTTCTGAAACGCTGCGTGTTGAATACCCAGGCACGTTACTGACCACAATACCGCGCTCGCGACAGGCGTTGAGATCGATACAGTCATAACCGGTTGCCGCTACGCAGATGTAGCGAAGGTCGGGAAGTTGCGCCAGCGTTTCCGCTCGCAGCGGGACTTTGTTGGTGATGGCGATGGTCGCGCCAGCCAGCGCTGCGACAATACTCTCAGCATCAGTATTCGCGCGAAATTGCCAGTCGCTACACCATTCAGGTTGTGTTGGGGGATCGGCAACGTTTCGCCATCGAGGGTAACAATTTTCATTTTTCGTCCTTTTATCGTTTTTGAATAACCCACACCAAAAGCCAGCAAAGTGGACCCGCATTTTCACACGACAATGTTATTAATATGTATTTCGCGAGTAACCACTAGGTTAATGGAGGCAGCCGCGAAAGTGAATATGTTCAAAAGGTGCGAATTTTTTTGGCAATAGCGCCACTTTTTTAACCCCTTTAATGATGTCGCGTTACACTGCCGCCTCTAAATTCTGACGTAAAATGCACTCTTATGACCTTTTCTGCGCGGCTGCAACATCAACTCACTGCCTGTATTGCGATACTGGCCGTGCTGCTGCTGTTTGTTGCGCCCGTGGTGTCGAAGAACCTTGCAGAACGTCATGACAAAATGGTTATGACGCACGACATGTCAGCCATGCGTGCCGATATGTCGATGATGCATCATCACACCGATATGCCCATGTCCGATCATGCAATGACGATGGATGAAAGCTTCGCCTGCGGTTACTGTGATTTGCTGGTGCATGTTCCGTTGATGTTGTGGGTGTTTGTCACGCTGATCTGGCTGATGCTGGTGATCTCCCGCGCGCCCCCGACGCCTGCCCTTGTTCAACCGCTGTTGCGACGCGTTACTGGCATCCATCGCCCGCGCGCACCGCCACATTCTGCGTTCAACTTCACTGCTTTTTGACTTGTTCTTCTTGCGCACGTTTGCGCCGGAAGGTGTCTCCTGTCTTTTGAATAGTGTGGAATGGCTATGTCGTCATCACGGGAACTTTCCCCAGCACCCGCGGCGCGGTGCTTAATCTTTTTCGTCGCCTGCATTTTTATATCGGCTTGTTTATCGCGCCGTTTATCTTCGTTGCGGCCTTAACCGGCACCTTATACGTGCTGACGCCCCAACTGGAAAACGCGCTTTACAGCAATACCTTAACCACTCAACCACAAGGCATAGCCAAACCTCTGTCTGAGCAAGTTGAGGCTGCACGCCATCGTGCTGGACAGAATGCGCGAATTTATGCGGTACGCCCGGCGCCGGGTGAAAATGACACGACGCGCGTGCAATTTACCCAAGCCAATCTTGGCCCTTCTGAATCGCGATCCCTCTTTATCGATCCTTATACGCTTAACGTAAAAGGTGACATGACGGTGTTTGGCACCAGCGGTGTATTGCCGCTGCGCACTTTGATTGATCAGATGCACAGCAGCCTGCTGTTGGGCGATTTTGGGCGTAACTACAGTGAACTTGCGGCATCCTGGTTATGGGTAGCGGCGCTTGGCGGCATTGTGTTGTGGCTAGGCACGCGGCCGCGTCGTCAGGTTAAAAAAGCTAAAAGCGGTTTTGCCCTGACGCGTCACTGGCACGTCACGCTGGGCTTGGTGTTGTCGCTTGGCCTGGTGTTTTTCTCTGTAACCGGTTTGACCTGGTCGCAGTGGGCAGGCAACAACATCAACAAAATGCGTAGCGATTTTAACTGGCTAACGCCGCAGGTTGTCACCGCGCTGAACAGCAGCGAACCCGCAGCACCGGCCGATCCTCATGCTGAACATCATGGCGCGATGGAAGGCATGGATATGTCCAGCATGAAAATGCCGACAAAAGCGGCCAGCCCGCGCGTGATTAATCAACCGAATATTGACTGGGATCGGGTGCTCGATGCGGCACGTGGCGCAGGCATTGATGCGGCAAAAGTAGAATTACGTCAGCCAAAAAACGCTGAGCAAGCCTGGACAGTGACCGAAATTGATCGCAGCTGGCCAAGCCAGGTCGATTCCGTTTCCATTAACCCCAACGATTTCAGCATCGTCGATCACGTTGAATTCGCCTCTTTCCCGCTGATTGCCAAGCTGACGCGGTGGGGTGTGGATGCGCATATGGGCGTGCTGTTTGGCTTACCGAATCAGTTGATTCTGGCGCTGTTTGGGTTGGGCCTGTGCAGCATGATTGTGTTGGGTTATCGCATGTGGTGGATACATCGTCCGGCGGTGCCGCAGCTTAATCCAGCACAAACGCTCTCCTCCGCATGGCTGGCGTTGCCGCTGTATACCCGAAGCGCCTCGCTGATTGTGGTTCTCGCATTGGGTTATGCCTTGCCGGTAATGGGCTTTAGCCTGCTGGCTTTTGTCCTGTTGGATATTCAGCGCTGGCGTAAAGCGCAACGTGCAGCACAACCTAAAATCGAAACGCCGCTGGATCAGCAGTCGCCGCTGGCGATCATTCAGTCACGCTTCGCCGTTAAACGTAAAGAGATGCGCTATTTTTTGCGCAGCGTCACGGTGCTGGCCCTGATTGTGGGCACGGTAATGTCACGCGCCATGATCAGCGGTGTGATTGAGCAGTATCACATTCCGTTCAGCGACTGGTCGCTGACGATGTATATCACACAGGCGATGATGATTCTGCTCTACTCCACCGTGTTTACCGGTCTGTTCTCCATTCCGCTGTGGTATTTCTTCCTGGGCGAAAGCGACGAGCAAGGTAAATAGCGAGCCTGTCGCCTGCCATATTGGCGGGCGACACCTCATTCAAAAAGTTGACTGGGCTCAGCAAAACCAACGACTTCTCATTTTCAGCGGATCGTTTATGATCGTTGCCATCGACTCAATCTTTAAGGACAAACCATGAACATCATGCGTGCTAATCCTGAACAACTGTTTGAATACGGCCCTTTTACCGTGCGTCGTCAACGTCCGGGCGAAGCGCTTAGTCCGCTGGTGAGCGTTGATCTCATGACGCTAAAACTCGATGCCCGCATTCCGATGCAGGAACATCGCGATGAAGAGGTTTTCACCTATCTCTGGCGCGGTTCCATGCTGCATCAGGACAGTAATGGCGAGCGCACGTCACTCTCCGCAAAACGCGTGATGCTGGTGAACGCCGGCGAAGGCGTACGTTATGAAGAATCGGTGCCGCTGTTTGAGGCCGAAGTGTTGCAGGCGGTGATTAAACCCGCGCAGCCTGGCGGTGAAGCCATGACGCAGGTACTTGAGCGCGATCAGGGTGTGTTGCCAAATGGCTGGACTGAACTCGCTGGCCCCGAAGCGTCAGATGCTCCGCTGGAATTGCGTCAGAATGCCTATATTTATGATGCGCTGCTGGAGCGCGGCCAGACGCTTGAAGTGCCAAAGCAACCGGGTCTGATCGCCTATATCGTCGTGCTGGAAGGCGTGATCAACATTGGCGATCAGCGTTTGGGACGTGGTGACGCGGCCAGCGACCTTGATGAGATAAACGAGATCACTGGCGAACGCGATGCCAACTTAATCTGCTTCCTGGTGAAGCCAGATAGCGCCGCGTAAATCCGGCAGCGTTACGTGATGGCGCGAGACCCTTTCTCTTGCGCCGCTATCGCCTGTTCGTTTTGCATCATGGCAAAGAACGTCTCCAGCTCACGTAACATCATTGACGCAGCAATCGAAAGCTGGCGCTGCGGTGCAACACACAGCGACAGCGTGAACGGCTTCAAAACCGGATCAATCAGCGGAATGAACTTCAGTTCACCGCGCCGATGCTCATCTACAATATCCAGCCAACACATGATGCTGATGCCTACATCATCACGCACCAGCGAACGCAGCATATGAATATTGTTGGTTCGCCCTACTTCGTTCAAGGTAATCCCCGAGGTATTCAGCAGCGCTTCCAGCGGTTCAGCCAGCATAAGCGGTGCTGATGGCACGATAAATGGCCAGGAATCGCAGTGGCTAAAGCGGATCGATTCCAACTCTGCCAACGGATGCTGGCTGTTCACCACAATGCCCAGCCGCAAATCCGCAAAAGATTTAACCAGCAACTCGCGTGAACTTTGTGGATTCAGCATGATGCCAAAGTCTGCATCACCCGCGGTTAGCGCATTGGCGATATGAATATTGCTCATGGTGGTCAGGGTAAAAGAGATGCCCGGATATTCTTGCCGGATACGCTGCAAGATGGACGAAAAAAGCCGCGGTTAATGGCATCAATCGTCGCAATATGCACATGTCCATGCCGTAGCCCGCGCAGATCTTCCAGCTGGGTGCAAACGCGCCCAAACTCTTTTTGCCAGCCCTTAGCGGCATTAAGCAAAATTTCACCCGCCGCTGTCATACGTAATCCTGATGGATGACGTTCAAACAGAGGCATTTCCAATTGCTCTTCTACCCGCAAAATCTGCCGATCTATGGATGAAGCCGACACGTGCAACACCTCGGAAGCCTTGCGCAGCGAGCCTTGGCGGGCCACTTCGGTGAAATAAATCAGGAATCGGGAAAACGCGAACATAGGGGTGCTCTCTTTTTGCAACGCTTCATGCGAATTTAACAGATGGACGCTCACACTGCGGCAAAATAATAATCGCAGTCATGATAAAAACAGTGGCGCACACTGCGATATTGCAGGCCGACGCGCCCTATCGCGTACAGGTTTACCATGAAGCAGGCAGAGACTTTCGCCGTCACCGTCATCGCAAAGCAGTTCAACGGTAAAGGCAATCTGTTATTGACCCTCAAACGTGCCGATGCGCTGGCGTTACCCTCTTATACGCCGGGCGCGCACATTGATGTCGCGATCCCGCTCTGCGGCAAGCGCCAGTATTCACTCTGTTCTGCGGCTGAAGCAGAAGATGAATATCAAATATGCGTCCGCCTCGATGCTGCCAGCACCGGCGGTTCGCATTGGCTGCATCATCAGCTGAATCAAGGCGACAGCCTGACCATTTCCGCGCCGCGCAATCATTTTCCGTTACCGACTTCATCGCGCACGCTGCTGTTCGCGGCTGGCATTGGTTTAACGCCATTACTGGTGATGGCTGAAGCGCTGGCCGCTCGCGCGGCGGATTTCACCTTGCATCTCTACCTGAAAAATCGTGATGAGCTGGCGTTTTCTACGCGTCTGAAATCGTTGGGCGATCGCGTGGTTTATCACTTCTCCAGTGAAAACGAAAGTTTGCGCCAGCACATTCCCGATGATCTGCTGTTTATTGAAAACAGCGTCATTGTTGCCTGCGGCCCGGAAGGTTTTATGCAAAATTTGCAGCGCCTCAGCCAGCAATATGGCTGGAACAGTGACCAGTTTTATACCGAACGTTTCAAGCCCAGCACGGTCACTCAACCGATTAACACCGACAGCTTTGATGTTGAAATTGCCTCCAGCGGCGCACGGTTCACGATCAAGCAAGAGGAAAGCATTGCCGAGGTGCTTGAGCGTGAAGGCATTGAGATCGATCTCTCCTGTGAGCAAGGCATGTGCGGTACCTGCGTAACGCGGGTAATAGCGGGTCAGCCCGATCATCGCGACGATGTCCTGAATATGAAGCAAAAAGCGGCCAACGACTGCATCGTGCTCTGCTGTTCGCGTTCACATTCTCCCCTGTTGGTGTTGGACTTATGAGCCCGTTCAACGGCGTGACCGGCGCACGTTTGCCCCGCTGGCTTTTACCTGAAAGCTGGCCGATGCAGGGTAATCAGCCGCAGCGTGCAACGCTGCACTTTCAGGATAGCGGCGTAAAAATCACGCCTGATGACGCCGTTTCTCGCGACAATTACCTGGCGCTGAATGGCGCGCTGGTGCTGCCGCCGCTGATCGAACCGCACGCGCATCTGGATAAAACGTTTACCGTACAACGCAGCCCGGCGCAGCGTCCCGGCTTGCTGGCAGCGATTGAAGCGATGCACCAGGATCGCACCAGCTGGACGTCTGAGGATATTCACCTACGAGCGAGTCAGGCGTTGCAGTGGGCAGTTGAAGCGGGTGTAGGTTTACTTCGCACACACATCGATTGGTTTACAACAGATGCTCCGCCTGCCTGGCAAGTGGTTGGCGAATTGCTGCATCCGCTTTGCGCCATTGAGCGCGTAGCGTTAGTGCCTCTGCCGCTGTTTGCGCATGCCAAGGATGCCGAGGAAATTGCCCGCCAGGTTGCTGGCAGTAGCGGCGCTTTGCTGGGTGGGTTTATTCATAGTAGCAATTGGGATTCACAGGCTTTCTTGCAGTTGATGCAGGCAGCAGAACGCTGGCAACTCGACATCGATCTGCACATTGATGAGGAGCTAACAGAAGGCGCTCAGGGTTTGCGCTGGCTGGCAGCGTATTTGCAACAACATCCTTTTAGCGGACATATCACCTGTAGCCACGGCTGTGCATTAACGCATCAGGCCGACGGCGAAGCCACGCTCGATATCCTGAAACACCATAACGTCACGTTGATCGCCCTGCCAGCCACCAATCTGCTGTTGCAGGATGCGGTACCTGACCGCACGCCGCGCCAGCGCGGTTTAACCCTGATTAAAGAGGCAATGACGCGAGACATCCCGCTGCTGCTTGGCGCTGACAATGTGCAGGACGCCTTTTGTCCATTCGGCAGTTACGACCCGCTCGACACGCTGTTCAGCGGATTATTAAGCGCACAACTCAGTGACGCCTTTGATCAGGCTTCCGCGTTGATTTGCCGCCGCACTGCGTTACACGCCCATGCGCCTGTGTTCACGCATGACTTATTGATTTTCCCCGACGCCGACCTCGCGAGCTGGCCGCTACGCCAGCGCCAGCGCTACCGACTGGTTAATGGCGTCGTTCATTCCCTTTCCGCTGGAGAACCTGTTAATGGCGCTTGATGAAGGTGCGGGTAAACCGCTGGCCCACTATGCCGCGTGGCGACGCGCGGGTGATTACATCTTTCTCTCCGGCATCATTCCGGTTAATCCGCAACGCGGATTGATTGTTCGCGGCTACGACGACATTCCTGCCGCTGCGCAGCAACGTTTGGGTCGCAGCGGAGAGTTCTCTACCGATGCCAAAGAGGGGCCGATCCTGGCGCAAAGCTGGTACGTGCTGGAGAGCATCCGCACCACCATCGAAAGTGCCGGTGGCCAGATGAGCGACGTTTTCAAGCTGGTGCAATATTTCCGCAATCTCGACCACTTCCCGCATTACAGCCGGGTACGGAAACTGTTTTTTAGCGATGCACCGGTTTCTACCGTAGTGCAGGTCAGTGAAATGCTACCCAGCCCCGATGTGCTGATTGAAGTTGAAGCCACGGCGTGGTTGCCGCAATAACACGAGGATTTGAAATGCTTAATGGTTACATTCCGGCCAACCGCTTTTTGCCGTTTCTCAGCTGGACCGACATCGCAGCACTGCCGAATAAAGAAAACACTGTGATTGTGTTGCCGACCGGTGCCATTGAACAGCACGGGCCACACCTGCCTTGCGCGGTGGACAGCGTAATTTCGTCTGGTGTGGTGGGTCACGCGTTAGCGCGCTTGCCCGCATCGATTCCGGCATTTGCCATTCCGCCCATAACTTACGGTAAATCTGACGAACACCTGCATTTTCCCGGCACCTTAACGTTGACCGGCGAAACATTGCTGCACACTATTTTAGAGATCGGCGAATCGATTTATCGCGCCGGTTTCCGCAAATTTCTGATGGTCAACGGACATGGCGGCCAGCCGCAGCCGCTGCAAATGGCGGCGCGCGAACTGCGACTGCGCCATGGCGATATGATCATCATCATGCAAGACACCTTCAAAGTGCCAAACTGCGCCGAAAGTTTTATGGACGATAAAGAGCGTCAAATGGCGATGCACGCCGGCCATGCTGAAACCGCATTGATGCTGGCGCTGGCACCAGAAACGGTACAGATGGAAAAAGCGGTCAGCAATTATCCCCCTGAATTCCCCTGCCCAACGCTTTCCAGCACCAAACCGATGGCGGCTTGGGTTTCTTACGATTTTGGCCCAAGTGGCGTGATTGGCGACCCGCTGCCGTCTACACCCGAACAGGGCGCAGCCATTCTCGATTCGCTGGCTGAGAGCTGGGCCAAAGCGATCACTGAAGTACATGAAATGCGGTGGATAACGCGTGAAGCGCCTGCATGGGGAAAAGCGCTCTGGCACGGCAAAGTGTTAGACCATAACGATGCAGCATCACTGTTAAAACAATAATCGGGGATTGGGTATGAAAAAAACATTGAGCCTTGTTGCAGCACTTTCCGTGGCCCTTTCCGCACCAGGCATGGCCGCAGAAAAATTCACGTTTATGACTAACTGGTATGCACAAGCTGAGCATGGCGGTTTTTATCAGGCGCAGGCGCAGAATCTTTACCGCGATGCCGGATTAGACGTCACCCTGAAAATGGGCGGGCCGCAAGTGCATACCATGCAGTTGATGGCAGCAGGCCAGGCGGACTGCATCATCAGCGATAACATGCAGGCGCTGCAATCCTGGCAATCTGGCGTTGAAGCGATGCCGGTTGCCACCACCTTTCAACATTCGGCAATTGTATTTATTACCCATCCTGATGTGAAAAGTCAGGCCGATCTGCAAGGCAAAACCTTTTTGCTGGCTTCAGAAGCGTATACCTCTTACTGGCCTTGGGCGCAGAGTGCGCTCAACCTGAAAGCGGCCCGCGCCCGCCCTTATACCTTTAGTATTCAGCCGTTCTTAGCCGATAAAACGCTGGTGCAGCAAGGCTATCTGACCTCAGAACCTTTTGCAGTACAAAAAGCCGGGGCACAAGCCAACGTTTATCCGATCAGCGAGTGGGGTTATCCGCCGTACGGCAACAGCATTGTTTGTATGAAATCAACAGTGGAGAAGCGTCCGCAGGTGGTAGCGGCCTTTGTTAAAGCCTCGATGCAGGGCTGGAAAAACTACCTGCAAGATCCCAGCGCGGGCAATGTGCTGATCAAGAAAGAGAACCCAAATATGGGTGATGACCAGATCGCTTTCAGTCTCGCGCAGATGAAGAAATATCAGATGCTAACCGGCGGTGATGCGCAAACTCAGGGCATCGGTATCATGACCGAATCGCGTCTGAAACAGACCTATCAGCTGCTGGTTGAGAATAAACTGATCGATCCGGCGAAAGTCCCGTTTGAGGGAAGCTACAACCTGACGTTCATCCAAGACGCCAAGGTCATGCCATGAATAAAGCCAGCCGATTGACCTTGATGAGCCACGACAACGCGCCGGTAACGCTACCCGGTGCAAGCGCGCCGCCGGCGATTGACGTGCTCTCCGCTGAGAAGATTTATCCCAACGGCACGCGTGCATTGCTGCCGGTTGATTTGACCATTCGTCAGGGGGAATTTGTCACCCTGCTCGGGCCATCCGGCTGCGGCAAAAGTACCTTACTGAAAATGATCGCCGGATTGATTGAACCCAGCGACGGTAAGCTGATGCTTTTTCGCCGCGACCGCCGAGAAAAGCAGCGAGATTTACCGCTCTCTTTCGTGTTTCAGGAAGCGACGCTGATGCCGTGGAATAACGTGCATAAGAATGTGCGTTTGCCGCTGGATTTAGCCGGTGTGCCGCGCCCGGAAGCGGACACGCGGGTGAAAGAAATCCTTGAGTTAGTGGGATTGAGCCAGTTTGGTCACGTTTTGCCGCGTGAGCTTTCCGGCGGTATGCAGATGCGCGTCTCCATTGCGCGCGGTTTAGTAACGCGGCCCAAAGTGTTGCTAATGGATGAACCCTTTGGCGCCTTGGATGAGATCACCCGCAACAAACTTGATAGCGATCTGCTGCAACTGTGGCAAGAGCAAAACTTGACGGTGGTGTTCGTCACCCACTCGATTCAGGAGGCGGTATTTCTGTCGCAGCGAGTCATCATGATGGCGGCGCGACCTGGCCGCGTCGTTGATGACATTGCCATCGATGCGCCCTTCCCCCGTGATGATGAATTCCGGGTCAGCCAGCCATTCACGCTGTATGCCCAACAGCTTCAGCGCGGCTTGTTCAATGCCAGCCAGGAGAGCAAATCATGAAAACCCCGTTTGCTGCACGCCAGTCATTTCAAAAACTGTTTTATCCACTGTTGATGGCGGTGGCAATATTACTGCTATGGCAATGGCTGGTCACCGCTCTGCAAGTACCGGTGTTTTTGGTGCCCTCGCCGCTGGTGGTGGCGCAGAGCCTGATGCAAAATTTCCCTTCGCTGTTTATGTCGCTGCTCTACACCATGAAGATCACAGTGATTTCGTTTGCTGTGGCCATAGTTATTGGCTCGGTGATCGCCTTTTTACTGGTGCAGAACCGTTTTATCGAGACCGCGCTCTTCCCCTACATTGTTTTTTTACAAGTGACGCCGATTGTGGCGATTGCGCCATTGATCATCATCTGGGTGAAAGACACCACCTTGTCGCTGGTGGTGTGCGCCACCTTGATGGCAGTCTTCCCTATCATCTCCAACACCACGCAAGGCTTGCGTAGCGTTTCGCCTGGGTTGCTGAGCTATTTCCAGCTTAATCACGCTTCGCGTATGCAGATTCTGCTGCGTCTGCGCATTCCTTCCGCGTTGCCCTATTTCTTCGGTGCCTTGCGCATCTCCAGCGGTTTGTCGTTGATTGGTGCGGTTGTGGCTGAATTTGTCGCGGGTACCGGCGGCACCGATACGGGTCTGGCTTATCAGATATTGCAGGCCGGTTATCAACTCAATATTCCGCTGATGTTTGCTGCGCTGTTATTGATTTCACTGGCGGGGTTTTTGTTGTTTGCCGTGATGTCATGGCTTACGCGTCGCGTACTGGCCGCCTGGCATGAGAGCGAACTCAGCCACAGCTAATTTACTTACCACAGGAATGCATAATGTCTGATTCTGTTCGTCAATCCGCGCTGTCTGCGGTGGTCGCGGCGTTGCCTGCGCTCGATTGGATTAAAGAGGCCCCCAAGGTAAAACGTCTGTCGCGAGACTTTCATTGGTTCAGCCCAATCCTTAAAAATCTGTTGGACGATAAATTTGCCGAACTGGCGGTGCGTCCGCGTGATGAGGAAGAGCTGGCGGCTGTGGTAGCTGCCTGCGCTGCACAACGTTTGCCTTTAAATATTCGCGGCGGCGGCACGGGCAATTACGGTCAACTGATTCCGCTCCACGGCGGCGTGATGGTTGATATTACGAAGCTGAACGCGGTGGTGGAAATGGGTAAAGGCAGCGTACGAGCACAAGCGGGTATTCGGCTTGGCGATCTCGAAGCCTATACGCGTCCGTTTGGTTGGGAACTGCGCTGCATGCCATCAACCTGGCGCTTAGCCACGGTTGGCGGTCTGTTTGGCGGCGGCTTTGGCGGCGTCGGCTCCATCAATTACGGTCCGCTGGCCGCACCAGGCAACGTGCTCTCGGTGCGAATAATGACCATGGAAGAGACGCCACGGATTATTACGCTGAAGGCGCCTGAAGCCATGCTGTTGCATCACGCGTACGGCAGTAACGGTATTGTGCTGGAGATTGAACTGGCGCTGGCGCCCTGCCATCACTGGATCGAACGGCTGGATAGTTTCAGCGATTTCGCCAGCGCAATGGCGTTTGCGGATGCGCTCGCCCGCTCACCGGGCTTGGTTAAACGCCAAATTGCGGTGATGGCAGCACCTATCGCCGATTATTTTACCGATCTCGCGCCTGAGCAAATATCAGGCAAGCATGTGGTGATTTCGGTCGTCGGCAGTGAAAGTGACGCATTGTTGCCCGCTTTATTAACGCAGCATGCTGGACAGTCCGTGCTGCGTTACAGCGATGACCAGCATGAAGGCCATTCACTGATCGAATATTGCTGGAATCACACGACCTTACAGGCATTGAAGATTGATAAAACCCTGACCTATCTGCAAACCGCCTATGCACCAGACAACTATCTGCAACAGGTGCTGGATATGGAGCAGCGCTTAAATGGCGAGGTCATTTCGCATATAGAATTTTTGCGCGACATGAATGGCGCACTAACGTGCAGCGGCTTACCTTTGGTGCGTTATAGCGATGAACATCGTCTTAACAATATAATGCAAACTTACCGCGATAACGGCGTGAAGATTAATAATCCTCACGTGCTGCATATTGAAGAGGGTAAACAAGGGATGATTCGCCCCGATGTTGTTGCAATGAAACGCGCATTCGATCCGCATAATTTACTTAATCCGGGTAAACTGCGCGGTTGGGACGTTCGTGAGACGCTGCCCGACGTTAAAATAAACGGCGTTACCGCAGTATAATAAATCATAAATAATCTACCGCTTGCTGCATTAATAAGCAGACGGGCGGGCTTTGCTCTATTTTAGACAGGAAAAGGTTCAGGAAAATGCACTTAAAAACGCTTTCATTTGCGGCATTGTTGTTTCCGTTCACCTCCGTAGCGATGGCCGCTACGCAAAGTAATATTGACTCAAGTTGCCAATATGGCACCAGCGGCGTTGACAACTTTACCGACATATTCACCTGCGGCACGGTAAGCGGCAGCCTGCGCACGCTTTATTATTCAACCCACAATGCTTATTTCTCTAAAGGTTTTAATCAGGACACTGTGAGTTACGGTGGCAGTTTGAAATATGAAACCGCCCCATTTTATGGTTTCCGGGCGGGCGTTAGCGGAATATTTTTACGCGGAATTGATCATCCAGATGAAGCGCATACCATTAGTGATATTGGCGATAATCAAACCAATGTCGGTGAAGCTTATTTAAGCTGGCAGAAAGATGACTTTAAAATAACTGCGGGCGATCAACGCATCGATATTCCTTTTGTCGGTGATTATGACTGGCGAATAACGCCGATACTTTTTCGCGGCGTTGATGCGCATTACGGCGACAAGCAAAACTTCCTGCATGCAACCAAAGTCTGGCGTTATAAACCGTGGGGAGACGACCAGTTTCTCGACAGCACCGCATATACCGATGTAGATGAACGCACCAACGGCATGTGGGGCATTGGCGGCGGACGCGCTACGCAATGGGACGATAAAACCTTAAGCGGTCAACTTTGGTATGAAGAGTACGCGGACTATTCTCGCATCGTATTCGGTGAAAGCCATTTACGCTGGCAAGAAGCGACCTTCCAGCCTGATTTTGGCCTGCAAGTTATTCGTGGCACCAGCCAAGGTAAAGCGCTGGCGGGCGAAGTCAACAGCACTTCTTACGGTGCACAGCTGGCGCTGAGCTTTACGCCATCACTGAGCTGGAAATTGGGCTATGACCACATCGCTGCCAGCGGTGACAGCTGGAATAATGGTTCGCTGGTGACACCTTACGCGCACAATACCTCGTCTGGCCCCTACTTCGCACAACCCTTCTTTACCAGCACCCAGGATTTAGGCAGTGGCAATGCGTGGTCAACGGACGTGAACTACGTCATGAATGAAAACCTGTCGATTGGCTCGCGTTATTCTTTTATGGATCTTAAACCGGCTGCGGACTCCTCCAGCATCAATCAGTCAGAATACCTGGTTTATTTCACCTGGAACTTTACCGGCGTATTAAAAGGCTTGAGCCTGACCGATTTTGCCGGAGTACAGACTTCGCCGCTGTATGACTCAGATTTCTGGCAGAATCGCTTGTCACTGCAATACGACTTCTAACACCATCACGGGAAGGCTGTATATCGCCTTCCCCTGTTTTTAGTTGATCCCCTCATCCCATTGCGCCGCCTTTGCGCGCTGTAACGCATGCTTAAATTGCCGCACCTCTTCGCGGCGCCAGTGTCGCTGAGCCAAAGGGGCCGACTCCGTTGCCTGGGGTAAGGGAATGCCGGCCAGCGTTCCGCGATTACACATTGCTCTGACCAATCTCGGTGAAGAAACACCGATATAGCGCGCCATCTCATTCAACGTCATCAAGCCGCTACGCATTTTCGCCTCCTTTTTTCGGTAATAAGGCATTTTTGAGCTATTTCTCGGTTCATTTATTGATCTGAAACAGTGTTAAGCGATAAAGCGTCCGCCGATTCAAAAAGTTGCTACGCTGATAGCCATCAATATCCAAGAAATGAGAGGCTCACTTGCTACGTTCTGCATTGATATCACTGACACTATTTTCTTCATTAGCCAACGCACATAACGTGATGCTTGGCCAGCCGGTGCCTTCAATCTTTATCGCCGATAAAGGTGAAATGGTAATGCAGCAAGGGAAACTGAATTATCAAAAATGGCGTAGTCAGGCGCTGACCGGTAAA
Organism: Candidatus Pantoea bituminis; assembly: GCF_018842675.1. NCBI lineage: Bacteria > Pseudomonadati > Pseudomonadota > Gammaproteobacteria > Enterobacterales > Erwiniaceae > Pantoea > Candidatus Pantoea bituminis. The sequence goes on along the minus strand of NZ_JAGTWO010000005.1, from coordinate 271,086 downwards.
GTGCGTTTGATTATTCATGTCGCAGGAAGGATATCGGCAAAGGAGCAAACGGCAGGATTGATCAGCGCATTAGAACACGCCGCTTTACCGCGTAACACTTTCCAAACCACCACTATCGTCAATACCGATGATGTACTGCCAGGCAGTGGCATATTTGTGGTGCGCAGTATTGAATCCAGTAAGAAATCGACCCCATGGCAGCAATTTATTATTGATAACAGCGGTGTTGCGCAGCATACATGGCAGCTTAAACCGCAAGGTTCAACAGTCATTGTGGTTGATCAACATGGCATTGTGCGCTTTGCAAAAGATGGCGCATTAACCTCACAGGAAGTTATTCATGTGATGAGTGAATTGCGAACGCTGCTCGGATAATTGGCCACATTTCATCGGCTCAGAAACGTTAAATTTTTGGTAAAGAATCGATGAATGTTTCTGAATTCCCCACCTTTTATTAATCCTCAACTAATATTGATTATGTGGTTTTTGACCACCGTGCCTTGAATACCTGCCAACCATAATGTGGCAGTAAACATACTATGAATATGGCATCGACTTTGTTTCGACTTGCTGTGCATTCATCTGCTAATAAGGACAGCCTTAATGACGGCTTGTGCAGAAAAACAGGTCAATTATCCTCACAGCGATATTTCAATGCTATTGAGCGATATTGAACTGCGTCTTGATGAACTTTTACCGGTAGACGGTGAGCGCGATTGCGTTGGTGCGGCAATGCGCGAAGGCACTTTAGCGCCCGGTAAACGTATTCGCCCCATGCTTCTGCTGTTAACTGCACGCGATTTGGGCTGTGATCTGAGTCATCGTGGACTGCTGGATCTGGCTTGCGCCATTGAAATGGTTCATGCAGCCTCGTTAATCCTCGACGACATGCCCTGCATGGATAATGCGCAAATGCGACGCGGCCAACCCACTATTCATTGCCAGTTTGGCGAACATGTGGCGATTTTGGCTGCGGTTGCGCTGCTCAGTAAAGCCTTTGGTGTGATCGCCTGCGCGGAAGGCTTACCCGCCAATGCGAAGAATCAGGCGGTGACAGAATTGTCTCACGCTGTTGGGTTGCAAGGCTTGGTGCAAGGGCAATTTAAAGATCTCTCTGAGGGTGACAAACCGCGCAATGCGGATGCCATTTTGATGACCAATCAATTCAAAACCAGCACCCTGTTTTGCGCCTCAATGCAGATGGCATCAATCGTTGCGAATGCTTCCTCAGAAGCGCGTGAAAAGCTGCATCGCTTCTCACTCGATCTTGGGCAGGCGTTTCAACTACTTGATGATCTTGCTGATGGCATGACGAATACCGGCAAGGATTGTAATAAAGATGCCGGGAAGTCGACGCTGGTGAATATGTTGGGCGCGAAAGCGGTGGAGAATCGTTTACGCGATCATCTGCATCGTGCCAATCAGCATCTTGAAGCGGCTTGCCAGAATGGTTATGCCACGCAACATTTTATTCAAAGCTGGTTCGAGAAAAACTCGCTGCTGTCAGCTAAGGATGCTGCATGAGTCACTTCGCGGTCGTTTCGCCGCCTTTCTATAGCCATGTGCAAGCCTTGCAAAATGTCTCACACGCGTTGATAGCGCGAGGCCACCGCGTGACCTTTATCAATCAAATTGACGTTCAAACTTTAGTTAGCACGCCCGCTATTCAGTTCCGTCCTGTTGGATTGACTAGCCATCCCGCAGGTAGCCTGGCGCATACCTTAAAACTGGCGGCGCATCCTCTTGGCCCCTCCATGCTGCGCCTGATCACTGAAATGGCCCGTACTACCGATATGTTGTGTCGGGAATTGCCTGCTGCGCTAACTGCATTAGCGGTTGATGGTGTGATCGTTGATCAGATGGAACCTGCCGGTGCTTTAGCCGCAGAAGCGCTGGGGTTGCCTTTCGTTTCGGTTGCCTGCGCATTACCGCTGAATCGTGAAGCCGATTTGCCGTTGGCCGTCATGCCGTTTGATTACAAAAATGATGACTATGCCAAAGAGCGCTATGCCACCAGCGAGAAAATATATGACTGGTTGATGCGCCGTCACGATCGCGTGATTGCTCAACATGCCAACAATTTCGGCCTGACGCCGCGAAATAAGCTGCACGAATGTTTATCCCCGCTGGCGCAAATCAGCCAGTTGATCCCAGAGCTCGATTTCCCGCGTTATGCCCTGCCCGAGACTTTCCACGCCGTCGGCCCGCTACGCTCGCTTACGCAATCCACTTCATCCGCTGAAAACTATTTTGATGATAACGACAAGCCGCGCATTTTTGCCTCGCTGGGCACGTTGCAAGGCCACCGCTATGGCTTATTTAAAACCATTGCGCGCGCCTGTCAGGAAGTGGATGCACAGCTGCTGCTGGCGCATTGCGGTCGCCTTTCACCTTTTCAGGCGGAAAAGCTGGCGCATAACAGCCATACGCGCGTCGTGGATTTTGCCGATCAGTCGGCGGCTCTGGCACAAGCGCAAGTGGTGATTAGCCATGGCGGACTCAACACTGTGTTGGATGCGGTAAATCATCTCACGCCGCTGTTGGCGTTGCCGCTGGCGTTTGATCAGCCCGGTGTTGCCTCACGCATTGTTTATCACGGCATTGGACGAAGCGCTTCACGCTTCACCACCAGCCATGCAATGGCGCGCCAACTGCGTTCGCTGCTGAGTAACGATCACTATCGTCAGCGCATGCGCACGTTACAGCCCGCGCTGCGCCAGGCGGGCGGAAGTGAAACCGCGGCGGCCATTATTGAACAGGCAGTCAACACGCGCCGTCCGGTGTTGCATCCCGCATTTAAAGGAAGCCTGTATGCAACCGCATTATGACCTTATTTTTGTTGGCGCTGGATTAGCAAACGGCTTGATTGCACTGCGCTTACAGCAGACGCATCCTGAACTTTCGCTGTTGCTGATTGAAAGTGAACAGCAAGCGGGTGGCAATCATACCTGGTCCTTTCATGCCGACGATCTCACGCCGGAACAGCATCGCTGGATCGCTCCGCTGATTGCTCACTCCTGGACGCACTATCACGTGCGGTTTCCGCAACGCACTCGCCGTCTTAACAGCGGCTATTTTTGTGCTACCTCACAGCATTTTGCCCGCGTGCTGTATGAGCGATTTAGAGACAACTTGCTGACGCACACTCAGGTGACGGCAATCACGCCGGTGAGTGTGCAACTCGAAGATGGACGTATGATTACCGCCGATGCGGTGATTGACGGGCGCGGCTACCAGCCGGATGACGCCCTGCTGGTGGGTTTTCAGGCTTTTGTCGGTCAGGAATGGCAGCTTAAGCAACCGCACGGCTTAACGGCGCCAATCATCATGGACGCCACAGTTGACCAGCAGCAAGGCTATCGCTTTGTTTATACCTTGCCGCTCTCTGCAACCCGATTGCTGATTGAAGATACGCATTACATCGATAACGCGACGTTAAAGGCTCCGCAGGCGCGCCAGCACATCAGCGCTTACGCAGCGCAACAGGGTTGGCAGCTTGATCGGTTAATGCGCGAAGAGCAAGGCGCGCTGCCCATTACGCTGACCGGTGATCACCAGGCATTTTGGCAGCAACGTCCGCTGGCCTGTTCAGGATTACGTGCCGGTCTTTTCCATCCCACCACCGGTTACTCCCTGCCGCTGGCTGTCGCCCTGGCCGATCGTATTGCTGCAAGCAGCCGCTTTTCCGCTTCATCGCTACAGGATCTCATCCGCCACTTTGCCCACGAAGCCTGGCAGAAACAGCGTTTCTTTCGCATGTTGAATCGCATGTTGTTTTTAGCTGGACCGGCTGATCAGCGCTGGAAAGTGATGCAGCGTTTTTACGGATTACCAGATGGCCTTATTGCCCGCTTTTATGCGGGAAAATTAACCTTGCCCGATATGGCACGCATTCTTAGTGGCAAACCGCCGGTCCCTGTCGTGGCAGCTTTGCAGGCTATTTTGACTACACCTTCCCGTCTACGAGCGATACGATGAAAAAAACTGCAGTAATTGGCGCAGGCTTTGGTGGCCTCGCATTGGCTATTCGCCTTCAGGCGGCAGGTATTCCCACCCTTTTACTTGAACAGCGCGACAAGCCTGGCGGTCGCGCTTACGTTTATCAGGACCACGGTTTTACTTTTGATGCCGGGCCAACGGTAATCACCGATCCCAGCGCGATAGAAGAGTTGTTTACGCTGGCTGGCAAACAGATGAAAGAGTATGTCGATCTGCTGCCGGTCGCGCCGTTTTACCGTTTGTGTTGGGAAAATGGCAACATTTTTAACTACGACAACGATCAGGCGCAGCTTGAGCAGCAGATAGCGCAATTTAATCCGCGTGATGTCGAAGGTTATCGCCAGTTTTTGGATTACTCCCGCGCCGTTTTTAAAGAAGGTTATCTGAAACTCGGGACGGTGCCGTTTTTATCCTTCCGCGACATGATCCGCGCCGCGCCGCAGCTTGCGCGTTTGCAGGCCTGGCGCAGCGTTTACAGCAAAGTCGCAAGCTATATCGAAGATGAACATTTGCGGCAGGCTTTTTCCTTCCACTCATTGCTGGTAGGCGGAAATCCTTTTGCCACTTCCTCGATTTACACGTTGATTCATGCACTTGAGCGTGAATGGGGTGTCTGGTTCCCGCGCGGCGGCACCGGCGCGCTGGTCAATGGCATGGTGAAATTGTTCGAAGATTTGGGCGGTGAAGTCGCGTTGAATGCAAAAGTCAGCCGGTTAGAAACTGAAGGCGAAAACGTCAAAGCGGTACATTTGCAGGATGGTCGCGTATTCCCCACGCGTGCCGTCGCGTCGAATGCCGATGTGGTGCATACCTACAATGACTTGCTCAGCGAGCATGCGGGTTCAACTGCGCAGGCCCGTTCGCTTAAGGGCAAACGCATGAGCAACTCGCTGTTTGTCCTCTACTTCGGCTTAAATCACCATCACGATCAGTTGGCGCATCACACCGTCTGTTTCGGCCCGCGCTATCGCGAATTGATTGATGAGATATTTAATCATGACGGCTTAGCTGAGGATTTTTCGCTTTATCTTCATGCGCCTTGCGTCACCGATCCATCGCTTGCGCCAGCGGGTTGTGGCAGTTACTACGTGTTAGCGCCGGTACCGCATCTGGGAACAGCCAATCTCGACTGGTCGGTAGAAGGCCCACGCCTGCGCGATCGCATCTTTGACTACCTTGAGCAGCACTACATGCCGGGGCTGCGCAGCCAGTTAGTGACGCACCGCATGTTCACCCCTTTCGACTTCCGCGACGAATTAAACGCTTACCAAGGTTCGGCGTTTTCAGTTGAGCCGATTCTTTCTCAAAGCGCCTGGTTCCGCCCACACAACCGCGATAAGCATTTGCATAATCTTTATTTGGTGGGTGCTGGCACGCATCCAGGTGCGGGCATTCCTGGCGTCATCGGGTCGGCCAAAGCCACCGCAGGGTTAATGCTGGAGGATTTGGCATGAATAATCCGTCATTACTCGACCACGCGGTGGAAACCATGGAAGTGGGCTCGAAAAGCTTTGCAACCGCGTCAAAGCTATTTGATACCAAAACCCGTCGCAGCGTATTAATGCTCTATTCCTGGTGTCGTCATTGCGACGATGTGATTGACGATCAGCAATTGGGCTTTGCTTCAGACATCGTCTCATTGCAAACACCAGAGCAACGTTTAGCTCAGCTTGAAGTTAAAACGCGTCAAGCCTATGCCGGATCGCAAATGCATGAGCCCGCTTTTGCGGCGTTTCAGGAAGTCGCAATGGCGCACGATATTTTACCTGCTTATGCTTTTGATCATCTCGAAGGCTTTGCCATGGATGTGCGTGAAGTGCGCTATGAAACATTCGATGACACGCTGCGTTATTGCTATCACGTGGCGGGTGTTGTGGGATTGATGATGGCGCAGATTATGGGGGTACGGGATGCCGCGACGTTGGATCGCGCCTGCGATTTGGGGCTGGCGTTTCAGCTCACTAATATTGCGCGTGACATTGTTGATGATGCGCAAGTCGGCCGCTGTTATTTACCCGAACAGTGGTTGCAGCAAGTGGGTTTAAACGGCATTAACTATGCCGCTCCAGAAAATCGTCAGGCTTTAAGCCGGGTCGCAAGGCGCTTAGTCAAAGAAGCGGAACCTTATTATCATTCGGCAACCGCTGGATTAGCGGGCTTGCCACTGCGTTCAGCTTGGGCGATTGCGACTGCAAAAGGGGTTTATCGCAAAATTGGGGTCAAAGTGAATCAGGCGGGCAAAAAGGCGTGGGATCGTCGCCAGTCCACCAGCAAGCCCGAGAAGTTAGCGTTGCTGGTGTCGGCTTCAGGTCAGGCGGTTATGTCTCGGATGATGACTTCGCCGCCGCGCCCTGCTCATCTTTGGCAGCGTCCGCATTAGATTTCTTACCGTGCCGCTCTCTTAGCGTCGCCTGCAATTTAGACAGCGGCGGCGCATAGAGGAAACCAAACGAAACGCAGCCCTCTTTACCGCGCACAGCATGATGCATGCGGTGCGCCATATATAAACGCTTGAAGTAGCCACGGCGTGGAACATAGCGGAACGGCCAGCGCTGATGCACTAACCCATCGTGAACAATGAAATACATAATGCCGTACAGCGTCATTCCCGCGCCAATCCACTGCAGCGGCCACATCCCTTCACTTCCCAGATAAATCAGCAAAATTGCCAAGCCGGCAAAGGCAACTGCGTAAAGATCGTTGAGCTCAAACCAGCCTTTATGCGGCTCATGATGCGACAGATGCCAACCCCAACCCCAGCCGTGCATGATGTATTTATGCGCCAGCGCGGCAGCAATCTCCATGCCTACGACAGTAACCAATACAATCAAGGCATTCCAAATCCACAGCATAGTTTCTCCAGTAGGTGCTTCCTGCAATGGGCATGAGTGCGCAGTATCACTATTTTATCGCCGTGTTCAATTTTAACAGAGAATTGAAAAAGCAGAGGAGAGAGAGAAATTGGCGCGCCAAAGGCGCGCCTGCCGTTAAAAATCAGCTTTGAGGACAATACGATAATTGGCCTTACCGGCACGCAGGTGATCCAGCGCGTCGTTGATTTTTGACATGGGGAAGTATTCCACTGTTGGCGCAATATTAGCGCGCCCAGCCAGTTTCAACAGCTTACGCAATTGACCCGGCGATCCGGTTGACGAACCCGTCACCGCATGGTCGCCAGTAATCAGACTAAAAGCAGGCACTTCGAATGGCTTCATTACTGCACCCACGGTGTGGAACTTGCCGTTCGGTGCCAGAGCATTGAAGTATGGCTGCCAATCAAGGTCAACTGCCACCGTACTGATAATCAAGTCAAACTGGCCTGCCAGCGCTTTTAAGGCTTCTGGATCGCGGCTGTTAACAACATGATCCGCACCCATGTCCAGAATCGCCTGCGTCTTGCTGGCTGATGAGCTGAACGCAGTAACTTCGGCCCCAATCGCACGCAAAATTTTAATCGCGATATGGCCCAATCCACCAATGCCGATCACACCTACGCGGCTGGAAACAGAGACGTTATGCATCAGCAGTGGTTTGAATACAGTGATGCCGCCACACAGCAGAGGTCCCGCAGTTGCGACATCCAGTTTTTCTGGCAGCGGAATAGCCCATTGCCAGTTAGCGCGCAGCGAACTGGCAAAACCACCATGATTGTTGATCGTAGAAACTTTACCCTGCTGGCAATTTACCTGCTCGCCATTGATACACGCGTCGCAGTGCTGACAGCTTTTTGCGAGCCAGCCAATGCCAACACGCTGACCAAGGCTCAGTCCCTTGTTTTTTGCACTGTCACCCAGCGCAACAACACGACCAATCACTTCATGACCCGCTACCAAAGGATAAGTAGACGCGCCCCATTCGTTATCGATCATCGATAAATCGGAATGGCATACGCCGCAATACTCCACTTCAACTTCAACATCTTCTGCATCAAGTGGGCCTGCATCGTAGTCGTATCGTTCAAGTGCCTGACCGGCTTGCATCGCAGCATAGCTTTTAACTGTCATAGATTACCTCTGTTTAGAAATCGGCTTTTGCCGTAAGCGTGTTCGCTACTGTCACGAACTTTCCACCACCCAAATGGTGCAATGTGTGTAAATCACGGTTGTCAGCATTGAAATGCCAGCGCCCGTCAAAGAAAACTCGACTGTCAGCCGCCGCTGCGACCACTTCGCCAAACAGAGTGTCATACGCCTGTTGCGCTTCTGTTTCTGGCAGCAGACGGCATTCAAGCCAGGCGACACAACTCTCTTCCAGTAATGGCACGCCAAGTTGCGGTCCCTTAATGGCCTGAAGAGTAAAATCGCTGAATTTATCTTTATCGCGTCCTGATACGCTGCCCACGGCATACGTGAGATCGACGAATGCGGCTGCCGGCACGCAAATGCCAAAGGCGCCACCTGATTCGATCAGCTCGCGGGACCAGGTTGCTTTGTCTACCACAATAGCGATGCGCGGCGGGGTGAACTCAACCGGCGTAGACCAGGCCGCAGCCATGACATTACGGCGCTGTGATGTGCGATCTTGACTGGTAATAAGAATCGTAGGTCCGTGATTAAGCAGACGGCTGGCGTGTTCTAACGCCACCGGGCGGAAATGCGACATGGAACATCCTTTAATGCGGAAATAGGTAAAGCATAACCTGAAGAATAGGTCATAAACTGCTGTAAATGCGTCACATTAACGGATTTTGTGCCGCATTCACTTGCCGCATCGTGCCTCATGAAAATAAAATCACAGCAGATCGTGATTCAGAGGGGTTCGAAACGCATGTCGCGCCGCGCTCATTAATTGGCTGGCTGTTACCGTGGCGGGTAATCGCATCAATATTTTGCTCGCCTGCCAGTAACACAGCACCATTGTTTCATCATCTTCGATCTCTGCCAGTTCACGCAGCCTGGCGCGCAATGACAACACGTTCAATGTTTGATGTTCATCTAGCATGTCAGCGATGGTCTGATTAATGATGTGATGGAGGGTTTTCCAGGACAGATCTGTGTGCAAAATTAACCTCTTTTAAGGCTTATTGGCTCCGGGCAAATGAACATAAAAATTCGCTGCAGAAAACCTGCAACGCAAAAGCAGAGAAGTATGGCAATAACTATAGACGCTTCTGGCTGCTGTCGCCGGGATGCAAAGGCATAAATTTAAAGCCGCTGAGTTTACCGATTTTTGACGCCTTTTGTCCTGTTTTAAACCTGACTTTTAGTCACAATAAAGCGAGCGCTAAAATTCTTGTAACAGATCTGCAGTAAACTTAACGGGCTGATACGACTAAGATTTGTTGATACGTCTACTTTTCATCCTCCCTTAAATAAAGGAAAAATCATGAGCCAGAATGCCACACTCTCTGCCGATCCGCTGGTTTGGGGCCACGGCCCCCACATTTTTGAAGTGTTTCTGGAACCTACCTGCCCTTTCTCGGTCCGCGCTTTTAACAAATTTGACGCGCTGCTGAGCGAAGTGGGTGAGGAGAAAATGACACTGAAAATTCGCTTACAGTCACAACCCTGGCATCTCTTTTCAGGCGTGATTGTGCGCTACATTCTGGCGGCCTCTTTTCAGGGTAAAGAAGCAGCAAAAGCAGTGATGAAAGCCGTTGCCGATCATCGGGAAGAATTTGAATTTACCGATCATTGTAGCGGTCCTAACATGGATGCTACGCCTCATCAGATTCTTGCTCGCCTGAAAGATTACAGCGGAATTGATGCGTATGAGGTATTCGCGCGCGCCGATCTGCAAACCGAGATCAAATGGCATTGCAAATATGCACGCCAGAACGGCATCCACGTTTCACCCACTTTTATGATCAACGGCTTGGTGCAGCCCGATATCGGCAGCGGTGATGACATTACTGACTGGGCTAAACGCATCCTGGCTTAATCAATGCTGCCCATTATCACCAAGATTGTTGATAATGGGCGCATAATTCAACGCCCTAAACTTAAGGATTCAGCGATGGCATTGACGCTCGAACAATTAAAAATCAAATATCCCAACGCCCTTGCCTGGCCGTTTGGCGATTCAGCCGAGTTGGCTAATCAGCTTGCTACATTAGTGATCGCCGGTAAAAAGGTCGCCAGCTGCGGCTCTTTGCAATCCTGGAACGCAGATGACCACAAACCGCAGCCTGGCAGCTACAGTATTATCCTCAACGGCAATAATCAGCCGGTGTGTGTTATTCGCACTACCGGCTTGTTCCTGACACGTTTTGATCGCGTAACGCCTGAAATGGCGATGCTGGAAGGCGAAGGCGATCTCAGCCTTGATCACTGGAAGCAAGAGCATCAGCGCTTTTTCCAAAACGAAGGCAGTTTTCATCCTGAGATGGAACTGGTATTTGAGACCTTTCAATTAACTGAAGTGGTATAAATTCACCGATCAGGATTGATGAAAGTAAAATATGAGGTTTAGAGAATAAGGGTAATGTTATGCAAAATAACGCTTTCACCGTTACGCTAAACCTCATTAATAACCCTTTTAACGCGTTATAGGTATTTTCGATTCTGCTTTTTCAAGGCTTTTGCTCATGTCCTCCTTAAAAGCGGGTAGCAGCGCAGATTGAGCGCCATTCCAATAACCATTAACCGCCATGTTGGCTTGCATAATGGTTAGTAGTATTAATTTCAATGCACGATCTTCATTATCTGGCAGCCCGCTATTAGAACTCATCCGCGACCAACAGAACATCGCTACTCTTCGTATTGACAATGAATGGCAACAAAGCGGAGGGAGAGCTTTCCCTATTGGGAAAATAACATTCACGGCTAAATGCGTCTCTACTGATAAATGCAGGTCTTAATGCACGCATTACTCACGCAATGTTTAACATTGATTCGCTGCAATTATTGCTAATCGGCGATGCCCACGTTGCTCCAGTGCCTGTGCAGCCTTAGCCGCACGTATTCCGCTGGCACACACCAGTACAATGCGCTGTTCTTCAGGTGCCTGCCAGGCTGCGAGCTCATCAGGCAACAGACGCAGAACGTCGTCAGCGATGCTGGTTGGCGCTTCCATAACACTGCGCAGATCAATAATACAATCTTCAGGCGTAAGCAGTTGTAGGTCGATAAACGGCACGCCGGGATGCGCCGGTTCTTCCGCATAATCAAAGCGGAACTGCCTCACGTGCCACTCGACAAAATCGCACTTGATCATACAACCGAGGGGCGACGGCTTGAGTTGCAGCAAGATGCTGAGCGCCATTTGTGCCTGTAATGCACCAAGCGTTGCCACGGCTGGCCCCATTACGCCCGCGGTATTGCAGTTGGCGGATGCAGTAGGCAACTGAGGGAAAAGTGCCCGATAGCTCGGTGCATCTGCACAGAAGCTTCCGACATAACCTGTTCGGCCCAGTACCGAGGCGCAGACCAGCGGAATATGGCGCGGATAGCAGACGTCAGAGAGTTGATAGGTAATAGCGAAATTATCAGCCGCGTCGATCACAATATCGATGCCATCAAGCGCATGACTTATCATACTGGCGCGCAGTGTGTGCGGATGTGCTTCTACAATCGATTCGGGATTGCGCTGCGCTAGCGCACGCTGGGCGCATACTGCTTTTGATTGACCCACATCTGCCATGCTAAACAGCGTTTGCCGGTGAAGATTATGCAGTTCAACCACGTCACCGTCGTAAAGCTTTATAAATCCTACCCCAGCGCCCACCAGCAGCGGCAGCAGCGTTGATCCCAAACCGCCCGCACCAACCACCAGCACGCGTGCGCTTGCCAGACGCTGCTGTCCGGCATCGCCTATTTCCGGCAGCATTGATTGCCGCTGATAACGACTCATCTTTTATCCTCAACTGAACTCGGCCAAACCGAAAATGGGTGTAGAAGCGGCTGCCATGTCGCGGCGTTCCATCATCCCTGCCTGCTGCGCTTCCAGGCCAGCATGGATTGCTGAGGCAAACGCACCCGCCATACGCACCGGATCGCGTGCTTTTGCCACAGCCGTATTGAGCAGGATCCCGTCAAAGCCCATTTCCATCGCCTGTGCCGCCTGGCTCGGCGCGCCAATGCCGGCATCAATGATCAACGGAATGCCTTTGAACCAGGCACGCATAGAACGCAATCCTTCAATATTGCGTAATCCCTGACCGGAACCGATAGGCGCGCCCCAAGGCATCAATAATTCACAGCCCGCTTCCAGTAATTTTTCGCCAACAATGAGATCTTCCGTGGTGTAAGGGAAAACGTTGAAACCGTCGGCGCAAAGAATGCGTGCGGCTTCGACCAAGGCAAAAGGATCGGGTTGCAGCGTGTCGGCATGCCCAATGACCTCCAGTTTTATCCACGATGTATTGAAGAGTTCGCGTGCCATTTGCGCGGTGGTTACCGCCTCTTTGACTGTGTGACAACCTGCAGTGTTAGGCAGAATTCGCGTGTTCAGCGGCTTCAGCAGTTCACGGAATGCACCACCTGCACTGCCCTCGCGGCGCAGGCTAACCGTAATAATTTCTGTGCCCGATGCGCTAATCGCTTGCGCTAACACATCAGGCGACGGATAACCGGCGGTTCCCAGTAAAAATCGCGACTGGGGTTGGAAATCGTAAAACATACTTAACCTCCCTGCATCGGTGACAAAATTTCTAGCTGACAACCTGCGGTGATGTGCTGAGCGTCGTAGCGAGATCGCGGTACAAATTCACCGTCCACGGCGCTGGCGACGCAGCTGGCATCTATCTGCTGTTCTTGAAGCAGTTCTGCCAAGGTGTTGGCTTCCGTTTCGATCGGACGACCATTAAGTTGAATACGCATTACAAAACCTCCTGGGCCAGTTGCTGCATCAGTTTTTCAGCCATAATGGGTGCCAGCAAAAAACCATGCCGATACATACCGTTTAAGAAAAATATGCCGTGTTGGTAGCGAACCTCAGGCAGGTTATCGCGATAGGCGGGACGCAGACCGGTGCCGCTTTCAACAATGCGAGCTTCAGCCAGTGCCGGATGAAGGGTGTACGCCGCGCTAAGCAATTCCATCATGGCGCGCGCGCTGATTGGGCTGTCGTCATGACTTTCCACCATGGTGGCACCAAGCATAAAACGTCCTGCTGCTCGCGGCACCAGATAGCAAGGGAATCGAGGGTGTAACAGGCGAACCGGGCGCGAGAACTGAACTTCATCAGTTTGCAGGATCAGCATTTCACCGCGCACAGCGCGCAGTGCAGGCTGGTCTTCGGCAGCGTGGATGCCGCGACAATCAATGATTTTTCCGCTGGGTTCGCCGTTATGAAAAGAGACATTGGCCTGCAGCAATTTTGCGCGCAGTTGCTGCATAGCATCACGTGGATTTAGGTGCGCTTCGCCTGAAAAGAACAAGCCGCGTGCGAAGCGATTTTCCAACGCAGGTTCGATTTCGCCCGGTGCAACCCATTGATGCTCCGACGTCATTTTTGCGAAGCGCGTCAGTTCCAGGCTATCACGCGGCGGCGCAATAACTAACGTGCCGTTGTGTTCAACGCCATCAACACGTTTTGACCACCACGCAGCGGAATGCTGTCCCCAATCGATAACCGTTTGAGGCGCGCTTTCAGCTTCGCACCAAGGTGCCAGCATGCCACCAGCCCAATGCGAAGCCGGAAGACAATCCTCTTTGCTGATCACTTCGACGGATTCACCCTGTTCGACCAGCAGCGTGGCGACACATAAACCAGACACACCGCTGCCTAAAACCGACCAGCGGCTCATGATGCGGAGGCTGCGAGTAAGGCAGTTTCATTGGGAGAGTTCATCACATTGGCCTCGTCGTTTAACAGCGAAGACCCGTGATACATGAAAGGAAAAAGGCGAGAGCAGTGCGGATCGGCCCTTGCGGCAAGGAGCTCAACGCACTGAGATCCAGGTCTTCCTACGCCAGTATCAACTGGGTCAGGTTCTAAGGGTCGCTAAGCCGCGCATTGCGCTATTAGCCTCTCAGTCTCTTTGGCGAGACTCCCTGACGGGTTCTAGTTTTATTTTAAGGACGGGGATTCGTCAAGGGCACGTGAAGGAAATCCTGATTAAAAACGTCACTCATCCTTGAATGAACGTGATCAAATAAAAGAACGTTATCCCGCGTTGCGCTGGAAATGGCTGTTTACAAAGGCGCGACAACGTGGCGATACAGGGTCGAGAAATACCTGCTCCGGTGCGCCAGACTCCTCAACGATTCCTTGATGCAGAAACACCGCTTTGTTCGATACTTCGCGGGCGAAACCCATTTCATGGGTCACGATGATCATGGTGCGCCCCTCTTCCGCCAGGCTGCGGATTACGCGCAACACCTCTCCTACCAGTTCTGGATCGAGTGCTGAAGTCGGTTCATCAAACAGGATCGCTTTTGGTTGCTGCGCCAGCGCACGCGCAATCGCAACGCGCTGTTGTTGCCCACCCGAAAGTTGTGAAGGCCAGGCATCGCGCTTTGCATACAATCCCACTTTGTGCAGCAACGCTTCGGCTTCTTCAATCGCCTCTTTGTGATTGCGCTTTTGCACATGCACCGGCGCTTCAATAATATTTTGCATCACGGTTTTATGCGGCCACAGATTAAAACTTTGAAACACAAAGCCAAGCTGCATACGCATCAGCTTGATGCGACGACGCTGCTCACGGCTGAGCTTTTCCTCCGTGTTATCGATAGAGACGATTTCATCGCCCACCGTAATCTCGCCAGCCTGGGGCACTTCCAGGAAAGGAATGCAACGCAGCAAGGTACTTTTACCGGAGCCACTGGCGCCAATCAGCGAAATAACATCACCGTCGTGTGCCGTCAGGCTGATATCGTGCAGCACTTCATGGCCCGCGTAACTCTTTCTGAGATGACTCAGCATAATCGTGGGTTTGGTCATGACCGCGCTCCAAAATAGTAAGGTGATAAACGTCGTTCCAGCATTGAGACGCCTTTGCTAACCAGCATGGTGAGCAGCAGATAAATCACGGCGGCGCTCAGGAACACTTCCAGTGCGCGGAAAGTGGACGAAACAATGGAATCCGCAATACCGGTCATCTCCATCAGGCTGATAGTGCTGACCAGTGAAGTGGCTTTGATCATTGAGATGATCTCATTGCTGTAGGCCGGTAATGCCTGGCGAATGGCAATGGGCAGCGTGATGCGGGTGAAGATCTTATGCGACGACATGCCAGAAACTTTTGCCGCTTCCAGTGACTGAATGCTGACGGCACGCAAGCCGCCACGCAAGATTTCTGAGGTGTACGCCGCATCGTTGAGGATCAGCGCCAGTAATCCGCACCAGTAAGGATCGCGCAGCAACGGCCAAAAAATACTTTCACGAATGGCGGGTAAGCTGCCCAAGCCGTAATAAACCATGAAGATTTGGATCAGCAGCGGTGTGCCGCGAAACAGCCAAACGTAGAAGCGGCAAACGTAACTGCCGATGCGCGTTTGACGCAGCAGATTAAGCAGCAGCGCCAGGATAGCGCCGCCGAGCAAGGATAGAACCGCCAAATTAATGGTCAGCGGCAATCCTTTGAGCAACGCCAGTAGCGTCTCCTGCAAGAAAGTGAAATCCACGTGGGCTCCTTAAAGATTCGCGCGCTGTTGGCCGCGCAGGGCAAATTTTTCCACGTAGCGGAAAACCAAGTCTGAACAGGTGGTGATTATCAGGTAAATCACGGCCCCGACGCTGTAGAAGAAGAAGGACATCTGCGTTGAGTTAGCGGCGGTGGAAACCTGATTCATGGTTTCGACCAAACCGGTTACTGACACCAATGCCGACTCTTTAATCACCGATTGCCACTGATTTCCCATGCCGGGAAGCGCGGTGCGCAGCGCCTGTGGCACGATCATTCTACGGAACATCATCAGACGTCCCATGCCCGTCACCGTTGCGGCTTCCAGCGTGCCTTTTGGAATAGCGTAAAAGGCGCCACGAAATACGCTGCTCTGATAAGCCCCGGAAATCAGTCCAATAGCAATTGCGCCTGCGATAAAACCATTAACGTCGAACGGCCCCTGAAAACCCAGCGCGGTGCCAACAGAAGAAACCACCTGACGTCCACCAAAGTAGAACAGGTAGATCACCAGCAACTCAGGTACACCACGAAATACTGTGATGTAGCCCGCTGCCAGCCGCTGTTGCCAGCGCGAACCGGCGATCTGCATCCAGCACAGTAAACTGCCTAAAATAGCGCCCAGAAACCAGGCGCACAGAGAAACAGTGACAGTAACCGTAGCGGCGCTAAGCAACACGCCGCCCCAACCTTCATCACCGAAGCCAAGTATTTGCCAATCAATATTCATAAACATCGGCAATTAGGCTTTTGGTGCGACGTCTTCGCCAAACCATTTAATGGAGAGTTTGCTCAGCGTGCCGTCTTTAATCATGGATAACAGCGCCTCATCCAATGCCGCTTTCAGCTCGGCATTGCCTTTACGCAAACCAATTGCTGAACCCGCTCCCAGTACGCCACCCGTGAAACCGTAGCCGCTGCTGCTGATAGCGTCGGTGTGTTTTTTCACAAACGCATTGAGATTGGTACGCGAGGCCATAACCGCATCAACACGGCCATTCATCAGGTCGGCGAAAGTTTCCGGGCCAGCTTGATAGGTACGAATTGTCGCAACGTCGCCCAGATACTTTTGTAAGAAATCAGCCTGAATTGTGGCGACCTGCACGGCAATGGTTTTGCCTTTGAAGGTGGCTTTCAAATCATCAATAGACTTTTTCATGCCAGCTTCATCGTCAGCGGCAACCACAGTACCGGTGCCCGGCAACGAAGCTAAAGGTGAGGTTTTTGCTGTGACAAAGCTGGAGACGCTAACGGTATATTCGTGGGTGAAATCGATCGCTTCGGCACGTTTAGGCGTAACAGTGACCGCATCAATGACGGCATCATATTTACCGTCAATCAGGCCGGGAATCATACCTGACCATTTTTGCGCAATAATTTCATATTTGAAACCCGCACGTTTTGCCAGCTCCGCCACCATATCGGGCTCATAACCAACAATTTTGCCGCTTGGCGTAGTTTGGTTAAACGGCGGATACGCGGCTTCAGTAGCAAATTTCAACGTGCCAAAATCTTTAGCATACGTAAGCGCTGACGTACTCAGCAGAACCATTCCCAGGGAGACAGCAAACAAGCCTTTACGCATCATCATCTAAACCTCAATTTTTTATATTAGGAGAGCAAGTCAATCGCGAGGCGTGTTAACGCCTGCGTCCCGGCGGCAATACTGCGTTCGTCCGGTTGATAATCGGAGTTATGCAGATGATCGTCGCGTCCAGGCGTAGCAGAACCAATATGAATCTGGCATCCCGGAACGCGTTCAGTAAACAGTGAAAAATCTTCCGCGCCAAAGCTGGCGCTGGGTTTTGCGATGATCGGCTTATCAAATTGATGCGAGAGAATGGTTTCCAGCGTATCGATCAATGTGTCATCGTTCATTAATGGCGGAACGCCGCGCTGATAGTTGATCTCAATCCGCACGTTTTGCGCCAAAGCGACACCTTCGCACATCCGCTTGAACGATGCTTCCATATCAGCACGCACTTGTGGCGATTTGGTGCGGATGGTGCCCTGAAACAGGCAGCTGTCGGGAATAATATTATGCGTGGTGCCGCCCTGAATATGACCAATCGTCAGCACTGCGGAGTGCGCGGGGTCACGCTCGCGTGAAATGATGGTCTGCAGTTGGCTGATCAAATGCACGGTGGCGATGATAGGATCGCTGCCCATGTGTGGACGTGCCGCATGGGTGGAAACGCCATGAACCGTCACGTCAAACTCATCGCTGGATGCGGTGCTCGCACCGCGCGTTAACGCGATTTCACCGGCTGCCAGCTCTGGTTTATTGTGCAGCGTAATTGCCCAGTCAATGCCTTCGGCTGCACCATCGGCAATCATCGCTTCTGCACCGCTGTCAGGCGTCTCTTCTGCTGGCTGAAAAATCAGGCGTACCGTGCCTTTTAGCTGTTGACGATAGTGCGGCAAAATAGCGGCTACGCCGAGCAGCGTCGCGGTATGAATATCGTGACCACAGGCGTGCATTTTTCCGGGATAGGTGCTGCTGAACGGCAAACCCGTTTGTTCTTGAATCGGTAGTGCGTCCATGTCGGCACGCAGCAGCACGACTTTGCCTGGCTCAGCGCCATGAATATCTACCATCACGCCGGTTCTGCCTACGCCGGTTTTGGGCTGCAAACCCAAAGCCAGTAATTGTTGCGTGACCAAATTGGCCGTGCGAACCGTATCAAAACCTAATTCGGGATGTGCATGAATATCACGACGAATCGCCACTAAATGGGATTCTAGTTCTTTTACTCTGGCGTTGATTTCCTCGGCCAGCAGCTTTTTATCTTCATTCATAGCAGGCTCGATAATAAGGTGTCAGCGTTGTTTTCCGCGGACAGGATAATATTTAAGGCGGTTATAAGCCGTTTTGTGAAATTTGCGACCGTTTATTTATTCACAGCACGTCAGATAAAGCAATGCAGAATCGAGCCGATTACAAGCTTAAAAATCAATGAGATAGGGTAAGTGAATAGGGAATCGAAGAATAATGCGGCGGATAAACAATATTATTAATAATTAATCTCGCCGCATAAATTTAACTACTTATGTTACTGAACAATTAGGCTGGTTCAGGTTGTGAAAAAGTCGCCAGCAACGGGTTTGGATACGCGAGGTGGCGATACGTTGCGTGCCGTTAATTATATGTCATGGTAAACGTGGCAGAGGCGTTTGTCTTTCCGCCAGCGATGGAAGCAGCCGTCTGATAATAACGCGCGGTTAACGGTAGCAGTAAATTCCCTGTCATTGTCGCGGTGCCAAAGTTCAGCTCGGTACCGAGATCCACCGGCGTGCCGTCTTTAAGCAGCTGAATCCCTATGCCTGACGCCTGGTCCGTTCCGGCGTTGAGAGCCAGTACGCCTGTCGGACCCGCGAGTTTTCCATCCAAAGTCATTTTTACCTGCGTGCCCGAAGCGCAGTTTACCCCGACAGTAAAGTCTTTGGGTTTCGCAACCGAGCCTACGCCGCTGAAATCCGCTTCCACAGCGTTATCCAACCTAACGTTAATGACCGTGTTATTAATGGAGCAGGCAACGGGAATGATATAGGTGTCGCTCCCCAGATAGGCCGTAGCATGAAACTCCGGGTAGGAAACAATTTCGTACTTTATGAGCGTTCCCGCTATCACCCGCCCGGCCCCGACGCTACCCGGCACAGTTTTGACCAGCTGTGCCACTACCCCTTCTCCATCTATATAAAAATTCTCGTTAGGGGACATATCATCCAAAGTAGGGAATTTTGTAGAAGGCTCCCCTATACGGAGGCCCACGCCCCGGATATTCGTGTTATAGACATTATTCCCGTAAGCACTGAGTGTGGGAAAGCTTAAGAGCGTCCCCTGTATGGCGTAGGCGCTATCGCAGACAAACAAAGCCTGCGACCCGTGATAACCGTCCGTTCTGGCAACGGCAAGAACGGTACCCACCGGAGCGTCCGCCCGCACCATCACGCTGCCAAAGGTGAGCGGTTTGTTCTCAGGGGCGGATATCCCGGCTCCCCAATTACAGGCTGCCATTGCCGACTCAGACAGGATAAATAATGGGGATAGGATCAGGCTGAGCAACAATGCCTTCGATTTTTTATCAGATGTGGTCATGGGTAACTCCTTATTCGCAGAGCGCAGTGACGATTTTCACAGCGACGGTTTGTTTTGTTTGCGCAGGCAGGGTGAAGGCGGCCTGGCACTGCTGCGTTGCGCCACTGCCCCATGACACGTTTAACCTGCCGCTTTGCGGCACGCCGCTCAGATATACCTGGCCGCCATCTCCCACGATCCCACTGTTGCCAGCGTCGCCGTCAAGGGTCGCCATGGCGCCAAACGGGACCGGATCTGCGCTGCGGTTAAGGTTGACCAGCACGCGGCTGCCGGTGCGGGTTTTAAAATCGGCCAGCACCAGCGCGCCCTTCGTCGGCACCACCGACGACGTGGCGGTATCGATGTCCATGTCTTCGCCGTACGTACCGGTATCAAGCGCAATGCGGTTATGGCGGTAGGTTGAGGCGTAAGGCACCACACTGTAGCCACGCCAGTCGGTTTTCACTCCGGTGTGGTTTTCAACCCTGACGCCGTCTGCGCCCGGCGCGCGGACCAGCACGGCCGTCTCACCGGTGGCCTGACCAAACGTGACGCCGTACGGGTGCACCACCACCGAGCCCTGTGCACCATAGTTCACCTGGCGGGCATTGCTGGCGTAGTTATAACCGGCGCTGACCTCGCCGTAGGTACCTTTATAGGTGCCGCTCAGGTCGCCACCATAGCCCTGACCGCGACGGTCATAGCGCTGCTGGACCCTATAGTTCAAGTTGTTATCTTCAAGCGCCGTGCCACTCAAGCCGGCATTGTGCGTGGTGCCGCCGCTCTTACTGCGGGTCAGGCCATAGCGTGCCCAGCTGCCCGCCATAAACCGGTCAAGCGGGATCTGCACGCTGAACGCCAGCTGGCGGTCTTCGCTGCCCAAGCCCGGCGTTCGAGACAGGGTATAGTTCAAGCCGTAGTTAACACCGCCATGGGTCAGATAATAGCCGGCTGAAATATTGCGCTCACTGCCGGTTTGCTGCCAGTAGTCCTGCTGCGAGGCAGAGATATAAACGCTGCCGTACTCTCTAAGCGACTGGTTAAGGTTGAGCATCGCCTGGCTGCGTTTGTTGTACCGTAAACGCCATACCTCATCCTGGCGGACGTCCACTTCGTTCGCTTCCTGCATGCTGAAGAAGCCTGACGTGGAGTAGCGATAACCCGCCAGCGTGAAGGTGGTGCCTGTCGCGGCAATATCTTTGGCGTATTGAAAGCGGAAAGACTGGCCGCGGTGCGTGGAGTCATCGCGTAATGTGGCCTGTGCCTGCGTTGCATCCATGGAGACAGAGCCCCAGTGACCAAAGCTGTGCCCCAGTCCCAGCGCCGCTGACTGATAGTTGCCAGACGCCTGCACCCCGCCGTACACCGTGCTGGACAGTGGCAGGCCATAAATTGCCGTTCCCTGTACAAAATTCGGCGTATTGCCGCTCAGGTAAGCGGTGCGGTAGCGCCCCGCCGTCGCGGCATATTTCAACTGCCCTTCGCGCTGCATGATAGGCACCGCGGAGAAGGGCTGCAGAGAGACCCGCTCTGAACCGTCAGCTTCGCGGATAACCACTTCCAGATCCCCGCTCGAAGCGGTCGGATACAGGTCAGTAATGGTGAACGCACCCGGCGCCACGTAAGTCTGGTAAATCACGTAACCGTTCTGGCGCACTGTCACCTGCGCGTTAGACTGCGCAATGCCACGGATAACCGGAGCAAAACCGCGCAGGCTGTCGGGCAGCATATTGTTGTCAGATACCAGCTGCACGCCCCTAAACGACACGCTGTCAAACACCTCGCCAGGCGTGGCGCTGTCGCCGAGGGTCAGCTGGCCTTTTAAGGGCTGCACGTCACGCTGTGCGTACGTACTGATGCTCTGCCAGCTGGCTCTCTTCTGCCCGCTGCCTGCATAGGTGGAATAGTTACGCAGGCGCCAGGCACCGGCGTTAAAGCCGCTGCGCAAATTGAAGAAGTTACTGCGGCTGCGGCCCGTGCCGTAGTCAGTGTTGGCCCCGCTATAGCTGTAGTTCAGCCGGGCCGAGGTCAGCCCCTGATCCCACAACGCAGGGTTAACAGCGTTACGGGCCTCAATGTTCAGCGCCGCCTGCGGAATGCTCACATCAAGGCGCTGCTGGCTGAAATCAAAGCGGCTGTCGGCGTCAGGGATAAGCTCACCCAGGTTGCTCAGCGCCTGGTCCTGACGCATCAGATTCAGCAACGGGAAGGCTTCATTTTTCACCCCCATCGCGCTTAATTCGGCGGGCGTGAATTCGGGCAGCAGCCTGCCCCCGTCGTCGACAAACGTGACGTCGCGGGTGCCGACCTGGTTGCCGTTGAGATAAACATCAACGAGATAGACGCCGGGCAACTGCCCGCCAGCGGTGGAAAACTGCCTGAGGTCACTTTCGGCCGCGCTGCTCTCTTTTAATTCCAGCGCAGCAGGGTCGAAATAGTCTGCAGCGGCAGCGGGTGAAGCCGCCAGACAGAGGCCGGATAAAATACCGGCAGCCACAAAACAGGCTACTGTCGAATAAGGCAACCCGCTGACCGCCTGAATTTCGTCCTGAAACGTATTGTTAATAGGGTGACGCATTGATTTTATTATTGATTTTTTTATCTTTGAGGTCATCGTTCATATTCCCGCTTGGTGATTTTCAGGCGCAGCCGCTCAGGCCCGGCAGAAAAATCAGCCGGGCGGAGTAAGGATTAGCTAAAAGGAGGGGTGGTTAATTACAGCTGACGCGTCTCGGCGCCGGTCACACCACCAAAGTCATTTATGGCTGTCCAGCTGACTGAACCGCCTCTGGCCTTCATTAACGGCAGCTCCAGGACGGATTTCGGGGCGATCATGCCCGGCGCTTTCAGTGGCGTGCCGCCCACGGTGATGCTGTTAAACGAGACGTAATAGGGCGTGGGATTCGTGATAACCAGCCTGTCACCGCGAACGGCAAACGCCAGCTTCTTATAGGCACTGCCGGCATTCTCTTTCAGCGCGGACGGACGGTAGAACAGTTTGATTTTGGTCTTGACGGAGATGAGTAAGCGGTTTGTGTCGGTGCTTTCAGACGCCGGAATAGACTTGATGTTTGCCCAGAACACTGACTCCCGGTCTTCCGGTAAGCTTCCGCCCGTGCGCACAATGCGGACAATGTTTTCTTTGCCCGCATCGAGGCGAAACAGCGGGGGCGTAATAATAAACAGGGGCTTGTCTGCCGTGGCTTCCGGATAGGTTTCCACCCATGACTGAATCAGGAAGGGTGCTGTTTTTTCAGGGTTCTTTACCGAAATGGAGGTCTCTTTTTTATCCGCATGATAAATAATGCGCGTCCCACCGATAATCACGCCCGCCTGGGCGGACTGCAGCGCGGCTAAACCAAGAAGACTCAAAAAACACAGGCCCGTTAATAAGCGAGACATCTTTTTCCTTCACTCTTTTATCGTTAATCCGGTAAAAAATAACCCGCCACGAGCGGCAGGTTATTGACATCCGTGTTCCGGGGTATCAGTTATACAGCACGGTGAAGTCAGCAGCGGCGTTCGCCGAGCCTTCCGTCACGGTGGCAGCCGTCGACTGATACTTGGCGAAGTAGGTCAGCGTGGTGTCGGCTGCGGTGCTCAGTGGATAGGTTTTAGACTTGGACGCCAGCGGAATAGCCGTGGTGCTGTCATCTTCGAACAGGGCAATGGCCACGTTTTTAGCGGTAGAGGCCGGGCTCAGCGCCAGCAGGTTGCTGTTTACAGGATCAGCCGGGCCGCCGAAGCTTACTGCGGCGGTGGTTGCCGCGGCCGGACAGGCGCTCAGCACCACGGTGATTTTGCCGCTACCTGAGGTAGAGCCGGCCGTGCCGAAGTCGCTGGTACCGACGTTACCAAGGGCAACGGTCTGGGCTTGAGACGCGGCGTCGATGGTACAGGAAGCCGACGTCACGCTGCCGGTGAAGTCGATAGTGCCGCTTGCTGCGTTTGCCGCAGAAGCGAAAGCGGCACCTGCCAGGATGGCCAGTGCGATAATGTTCTTGTTCATGGTGTTGCTCTCCATGCCCGACTGTGAGGAGTCCAGGCTGTTTAATGAGGTGTGCTAAGTGAATCAATCGCCGGCAGTGAAATGTCCGTTCGCTCAGCTGCCGGGCTGAAAACATGATGCAGGGTTTACCGGGAAACATTAATCAGCCCGGTCTTCTTGTCGCGTAGGAAACGGATGATACGTGGCAGGGATAATTTGCCGGGGCCAGCGTGGTAGGTTCAGAAAAGGCTCTCGTGAAGGACCGGAAGGCCCGTTTGGCATGGTAATTTACGTAGTCGTACTGTGAAGCACACGCTAACGATTTTCTCCTGAGTCGTTTTTTAGGGGATGATCACGCCTTAATGAGTTAAAATTTTAGTTAAGGATCTTTAACGCCAACGGCACAATGCTTTCATCAGGACGCGTTTGGGGAATTTTTCCCGCTACGCGCATGCCCAGCACAATGCACAGCATCAATGAAGCTGTGGCATCCGCATTCAACTCCGCGTTGATTGATCCATCCTGCTGACCTTGCTGAATTAGAAGCTGGATATTATTTAGATTACGCATCAGTGCTTCGCTGACTGCATCAGCAAGATCTTTATCAAGTGTTTGCAGTTCAACAGCACTACCTGCAACCAGACAACCGCGCTGCCCTTCTATATCTCGCACCGATTCAACATAAAAAACCAATAGCGCTTCCAGACGTGATAAACCTGTTTCGCACGTTGCCAGTCGGCTACGTAGATCGCTGTTGCGCAGCGACAGATAGCGGGAAAAGACTTGTGTAAATAGCTGATTTTTATCGCTGAAAGCTTTGTAGATGCTGCCAGTGGTAAGCTGCATCGCTTTACTGAGATCGCTCATCGATGTGGCATGAAAGCCTTTCTCACGGAACACCAGCATGGCGCTATCCAGCACCGCTTCCAACTGGAATTCACGAGGCCGTCCCCGATCTTTGAGAGTCGTTGGGTCACGCATCAATTTACCTTATTTAGGAAACAATCATTTCCCATAAGCTAATGGAAAACCATGATGATGTGAAGCCTGAAAGTAGCGACAATAAAGATCCTGCTCTTCTCAATTTTGATTATTCGACATGATGCGCAGCGTATCGGTGAGGGAAGACGGTAATATTTGCCCGTGCGTTTGGCCCGGATAACGTGACAGATGCAAATCTCCACCTTTGTGTTCAAGTATCTGCATTAATTGGCCCTCTTCGTGCTTGAGATCACTCGAGTGGCCTTTACGTTGTTCGGTCACGCCATCACCTTCCATCAAATAAAGCGATTTGTGCTGCAAGCGCGCCGGATCACTCTCTTTAGCCAACGCGATAATGCGTTGGTTTGCCCAACCTAATGATGGCGCAGCAGCAAAGTAGTTGTGAAACCATGTTGTATTGTAATAGGAATCAAGCACAAACAGGCCACCGAAGGAGTGTCCCCAAATGCCGCGTTTAAGAGGATTGCTGGGGGCTCGCTTTTCGACATACGGCACGATTTCATTTAAAAGAAGCTGACGAAACTCAGCGCTTCCGCCGCCCTTTCTGCCTCGCATCCGCTGATCTTGTTCAAGATTTTCCCCTGCCGGTGTGTAGTCAAAACTGCGCGCGGCCACGTCAAAAGGGAGATTAGTGTCGTAGCCTACCGCCACCAGCACGGGCGGCTCTTCGCTGCTCATCTGTTTTAACATCGGCTCGGATAAGCGCGCCATTGCCGCGTTGCCATCTAGCATATACAGAACCGGATAACCTGCTGCGGGAGCGGCTTTTTTAGGAATGCCAATCCAGACTTTATAGCGACGCTCGCCATCAGCAGAGGTGAAGAAATGCGTCTGAAATTGATAATAAGTTGACCCCATGTCAGCGATGTTTTCGCCCAGCGGCTTGAGTTCAGGCCGGGCTAACAAAGACGTCGAAGGAAGTAACACCACCAGCGCTAACAGCAAAGATGAGTAGATTGAGCGCAGAGAAAAGAATGCGTTAAACATGAGATCGAATGCCTGAAATTATTAACTATTATTTAACTTTCATGCATCCTGGCATAATTTTCCCCGCGACAAAATCCCGAGTTCAGTGTGGGAATTAGGGTACGCCAAAGTAACGTAATAGAGCCGTCATCACTGCAGCGCTGATAATAATCGTAATCAGCGGGGCTTTGCGCCAGGCGAGAAAAACGGCAAACAGAACGCCAAGTACGCGCGCCATTCCGGCAAAATGTTGTCCTTCGAATAGCGTGCTGGTGGCGGCAACGGCTAACAATAATACCGTTGCAGCATCAGCCAGCAGGCTTTGAGTACGCTCGGTTATGGCTAAGCGATTGCCCAACTTCACGCCCGCAAAACGGATTAAATACGTCCCAACCGCCAGCAATGCAATTCCGGCGATGATCAAGCCGTGCTGATTCATTTGCGTGATCTCCAGGCGAGCAAGCCCAATAACGAAAACAGTACCGGCATGCCTGCGGGAACAAATGGCGTGGCGGCAAGCGATAACACTGCCCCTACTGAAGCCGGAAGCCGGGTACGGCGTTGACGCAATGCCGGAAAGATCAACGCAATCAGAATGGTGGGAAATACGGCATCCAGGCCGATGGTGGAGATGTCAGGAATGAACTGACCAATGGCGGCTCCGGTCATTACGCTGATCGGCCAGATTAACCCAATACCTATGCCGCAGATCCAAAATGCTGCTCGCCGCTGTTCAGGCTGAGGCTGAGAAATGCCAAATACTACGCTTTCATCATTCATAATATGGCAGCCGAGCAGACCACGAGAACCGCGTCCTACCAAATCTTTAACCGCGATGCCAAACGGTAAATGGCGTGCATTAACCAGAAGCCCTGCCGCTGCCGCAGTAAGGGGACTCCCGCCGCTTGCGACGATACCGATAAACAAAAACTCTGACGCTCCCGCCAGTACCAAGGTAGAGAGCGCAAGGGGAACCCAAAGCGGAAACCCATCGGCAGTTGCCAGCGAGCCGTAACTCAAGCCAACAATCCCATCAGCAATACAGACCAGGAAAATAGCTTTTACGACGCCTTTTCCCACTATCTCTTTTTGCGGCAACATAATAATTTCATCTCATAACGAACGATTTATCCATTATAATGAACCTGTGTAAATAGCATTACAAGACGAACGTTACGTTCGATTTATCAAACAGGAGTAAACGTGACGACGCCCATTAGCATCATTGCCAACGGTTTAATCCGTGAGCGTCAGCGTGCAGGCTTATCGCTGGCAGAAGTCGCTCGTCGAGCCGGAATTGCGAAATCTACACTTTCTCAACTGGAAGCAGGCAATGGCAATCCCAGCATTGAAACGTTATGGTCGCTTTGCGTAGCGTTGAATATTCCCTTCGCTCGCTTGATGGAACCTGAAGCGAATCGGATGCAGGTGATTCGCCGTGGCGAAGGGCCAACCGTGACGGCTGAACATGCAGATTATCAGGCCGTTTTATTAGCAACCTGCCCACCCGGTGCACGACGCGATATCTATCTGCTGCATATCCAACCTGGCTCCGAACGCCAGTCTCAGCCGCATCCACCGAATACGGTTGAACATTTGATTCTGACGCAAGGGCGAGCTTTAGTCGGCCCCATTGATTCGCCGGTTGAACTGGAAGTGGGTGATTACATCAGCTATCCGGGTGATGAGGCACATATCTTCCGCGCGCTGGAGCCCGATACCTTAGCGGTACTGGTGATGGAACACATTTAAAACACAGAGCCACCTTGCGATGGCCTTTCAAATGCCGACGTCCTGACGTTTATTCACTCTTCAAGAATGGGGACGGCGGATCGGCTTTCCGCCTGGTTTGACAAGACCGGTGCCTGAAAGATCCAAGCGTTCGTGATTGAGCTGTATGATCTTTGTTACAGAGTTGGGTTGACGTGAATCCCGGCATCGTTGATCTTAATTTTCTCACTTCAGGGCTGCTGGCTTACATGCAGATGAGCCAGCCTCACTGTTTTCTTCTCGGGAGGTGTTCAACAATGCCACAGCGTATTGCTGTTATTGGTGCAGGCGTACTGGGATTATCCGTGGCGCGTTCACTGGCTATTCAAGGTGCTCAGGTTACGGTATTTGATAAAAGCTTACCCGGCAGTGGAACCAGCCAGATTAGCTATGCATGGGTAAACGCTAACGGCAAAAGTCCGCAAAGCTATCACCATCTCAATGCCAGCGCGATTGACGAACACAAACGGCTACAACATGAAAGCGGCTTAAACGCGCCGTGGCTTCTCGAAACCGGAACCTGGGAGTGGGCAGCTGATGCTTTCACCCTTAAACAATTAGAATTGCGGGCAGAAAAGCTTGCCGCGCTGAAGTACCCTTTTCGCGTAGTGGATCGTCATAGCCTGTTGCAAGCTTTACCTGAAATACAACTCGATCCGCGCATTCAACAAGCTTGGCATTTCTCGTCTGAATGTTTGATCTATCCCAGTTTGTTCGTTGCACGGTTATTGGCTGATTTGCGCGAAAAAACGTAGAGGTATGCGTCAACCGCGAAGTCATCACCCTGGATGAAACCGAAGAAAATGTAACGTTGACGCTGTCTGACGGTCAAGAATGGCAAGGTGATCACCTTGTTTTAGCTACCGGACGATGGTCATCGGAATTAATTGGGCAACTGGGACTTGAACTGGATATGACGGATGCGAATCGTGCGGATAAAACCGCCTGCAGCTTTCTCGCACACACTAATCCGCTCCCCATCCAACTCAATAGCAATATCATCACCCCAGAACTTAACGTGCGACCCGATGGGGGCGGCCGATTGATGCTTCAGGCGCTGGATTTGGACCACCACGCTGATCCTGCCCGGCCGGCTGATGTGAATGGCATGATTGGCGTTGAAATGTTGCGGCGTTTACGTCGTCTGTTTACCAATGCGCAAGGTGCCCGAATAGAGCGAATTGAAGTGGGTCAGCGCTCACGTCCTGCGGATGGCTTGCCTGCTCTGGGTTTTGTCACGTCAGCTCAACGTGTTTATCTGATGGCAACCCACAGCGGTATGACACTTGCACCGCTTTTAGGTCGTTTAGTGGCTGAAGAAATAATCGCCGGCGCTCGTTCAGATATGCTTACTGATTTCGCGCCGGACAGATTATTGCGTCCACGCAGTGAAACAAAGGGATCGGCTGCGCCAGCTTATTTACCCGCAGCGCAGTAATCCGTTAGCGGCGATTTTTCCATACAGTCTGGATGTTGCAGAACTCATGCACGCCGAAATGCGACAGTTCACGACCGTATCCACTTTTCTTCACGCCACCAATTGTTACGCGAGGATCAGAGGCGCCGTTGCCATTGATAAATACTGCGCCAACTTCCAAATGCTGCGTCATGTGATCGGCAATGTCATCATTGCTGGTCCAAACTGTTGCACTCAATCCAAACTCGCTGTCGTTAGCGATTTGTAAGGCATGCTCTGGATCGCGAGCCACCGCAATCGCAGCGACTGGCCCGAATAACTCCTGTTTGAAGGCTGTCATTTCCGTGGTGACGTCAGACAAGATGGTTGGCGCGTAATAGTTTCCCTGCCCTTCCAGCTTTGATCCCCCTAACACCAGACGAGCACCCTCACGGATCGTTGCCTGCACTTGCTCATTCAGTTCGTCACGTAAATCAGCACGCGCCATAGGACCCAGGAAAGTTTTTTCATCCAAAGGGTCGCCCAACGTTAATGCTTTTACGGCAGCGGTAAACCGTGATTCAAATGCTTCAGCAATGGATGCTTCGACAATAAACCGTTTAGCCGCCATACAGACTTGTCCGGTATTCTGATATCGACCAATGACCGCCGATTTCACCGCTTCATCTAAGTCAGCATCCGCTAATACGATAAAAGGATCTGATCCACCCAGCTCAAGCACTGTTTTCTTTAATGCCGCGCCAGCTTGCGATGCAATTGCTGCACCTGCACGTACGCTGCCTGTTACAGCAACAGCGGCAATACGGTCGTCTTTAATTGCAGCCGATACGCCGTCGTTATCGACATTGATGAGATTGAAACCGCCTTTTGGAAGATCGGTCGCATCAAACAGCTCAGACATCAACGTAGCGCTTCCCATGACGTTAGGTGCATGTTTTAGCATGTAGGTATTACCCGCTAACAACATGCTCACAGCGCCGCGTAGAACCTGCCAGAATGGGAAGTTCCATGGCATGACGGCAAGGATGACGCCGATTGGGCGAAATGTCTGCCACGCATCGGGAACGTGAGTAGGTTGATCGGCCAACATTGCTGGCCCATGTTCTGCATACCAGTCGCACAAATTGGCGCACTTAAGCACTTCTGCGCGCGCTTGTGTGATGGGTTTCCCCATTTCTAACGTTACGCTGCGTGCAAGCTCATTTTCACGTTGGCGAATTTGCTGACCCAATTGACGTAACACAGCAACGCGGGTTTCCATGCTGCTGTGTCGCCATTGAGAATAAGCCTGAGCGCTGGTATTTAATGCTTGCTCTAATTCAGCCGCATTTTGCATAGGGTAACGTGCAAGGATCTCACCGGTGGTGGGATTACGAGAGATAGCAAAATCAGTCATGGTGCCTCGTTATTTGTTTAATAGTACATGACGATAACCATACGCCGCAGATGTGCTGATGAAAAATGAATAATAGTGAGCAAGTTGTTTATAAATCGTGAAACGAGCGAAATTTCTTTACGCTGATGTTGGTCTGGAAAAGATCTTTATTTATCTGAGATAAAGCGGAATGAAAGGTTAGCATTTCCAACGTTATCCACTTATACAGTGAGTAGATCCTAAATAACGATCATAAAGAGATCCTATATAGATCCTAAGAGATCCCCGATCGTCGCAGGCCGCATGGGACAAGGGCTGAGAAGGTGATCGCGTTCACTGTAATCAGTAAAGTGTTCACTATAATCAGTACTTTATTCACTGTGCACAGTAGAATGTTCACTGTAAACAGTGCTAATGTTCACTGTAATCAGAAAGCGATCCCTTTCATCCACAGAATGAAGATCCCAGGCTATGGCAGATAAAGAGAGTGAAAACAAAGCGTTACTAGAACCTTTTCTGTCGGTAACCAAAAACAGTGGTGAAGTTATTCAACTTCATCCCAACAAGAATAATACCGTCCAACCCGTTGCTTTAATGCGACTTGGTTTGTTTGTTCCGACGCTGAAATCCACAGCGCGCGGCAAATCTGGTGCAATGGCCTCCACAGACGCGACTAAAGAGTTAAAAAATCTGTCATTGGTGAAAGCTGAAGGGTATGAAAAGATTACCATTACCGGCGCTCGACTGGATATGGATAACGATTTTAAAACCTGGGCCGGCATCATTCAGTCATTTTCACGTTATCCCACTAAAGGCGATACCGTAACGCTGCCATTTATTGATTTTGTTAAGATGTGTGGCATCCCCTCGGCTAACTCTTCAGCGGCTTTACGTAAGCGCCTTGATGCTTCTCTGCGCCGTATTGCGACCAATACTTTATCTTTCGAAGGGAACGGCAAGGCGTATCATACTCACCTTGTTCAATCAGCTTATTACGATCGTGAAAAAGATATCGTGAGGATTCAAGCGGATCCTAAGCTATTTGAGCTCTATAACTTCGACCACAAGGTCTTACTGCAACTTAGGGCCATCTCACGTCTTAAGCGTAAAGAATCCGCCCAGGCGCTCTACACGTTTCTTGAGAGCTTGCCAACGAACCCGGCTCCCATTTCACTTGCACGTTTGCGTATGCGTCTTAATTTAGGCTCAAAAACCACAACGCAAAACCATGTAGTACGTCGTGCAATGGAGCAGCTCAAAGAGATTGGCTACCTCGATTATTCTGAGGTTAAGCGTGGTCGTTCTGTGTTTTTTATTATCCATAGCAGAACACCAAAGCTTGATGGTATTAGCAACTTAGAAAGCATAGATGCACTTGATGACATCGAGTTCGAAGAGTAACCCTGCCCCTCACTGTAATCAGTAAAACCCGCGTGGCACTGTCACTTTTGTGCAAAAAGTGACAGTGCATCTTTCCGGTTCGTTTACTGTAATCAGTGATTCTCAATGTTCACTGTAATCAGTTACGTTCACTGTATTCAGTATTTTCATGATGCCTGCTTTTTTTACGTGTTCCTTTCTAAAGAATATTAACACTGTTAATTCAATGAATTACGAGTTAGCAAGTACCAGCATTGTTTATGACGAGATTCATGATGAGCACTGCAACCCGTTTACTACTGATTACAGTGAACAGCCGACGTGTTTAAAGGCACAGTCTTACTCTTTCTGATTACAGTGAATATTTCCTTGCAGACATTGCGCTGATTATAGTGAATGTAATCTACTTAAGTTATTGAATATCCACTATATTTAAAACAAATAAAGAAGCGAATACGTATTTTAGCTGCATTTAGCTCGGGTGTTCACTGTATTCAGTGACAAAAAGTGACAGGGTGAGCCGTTAACTGCTTATAGTGAATGTTTTAAGCGTTTTTTACTGATTACAGTGAACGTTGCCCCGGTTTTTACTGATTACAGTGAATGTCTTGCCTGGTACCTGTAAGTCAGCCATTCAGCTTTAATCACTCAACGCCTCAAAATAGAGGACGACAACAGCTGATTACAGTGAATCTTTGATGTGAGGTTTGATGCAGTATGTTGGCTGCTGAAAACGTAAAAGCGGACTTATCGCGTTAACCGCCCTGTTATTCAAACCCTGCATTTACTGAATACAGTGAATGTTAAACGGTGCCTGGTTCGAGAGCGCACGCAAAACCTGAAGATCTTTCTGTCATGCTTGTATCGACGATCCTGAATACAGTGAATATGTGGCGAAGAAACATCCTTCTGATCCTGTTTAACCCCTGTTCTACTGATTACAGTGAATGTTGAGATCGGTAAACCCGGTTCGGATCCTACTGATTATAGTGAATGCTTCAGACTGTTACGGGCAGTTTTGCTGATTACAGTGAACGTTCATGGCTGTCTTCCAACAAAATCTTCTGATTACAGTGAATGTTTATAACAAGCATGAGATCTGTTTTTGCTGATTACAGTGAATGTTGGGCGGGTTTTTGGCGGCTGTATGAGATTGGATGTTTCGATCAAAGCGTTGCTACTGATTATAGTGAATGTTTACTTCCTCTCTTTTCTGCTTACGCAGGGTAATTCTTTACTGACGTTACGTCGCAAGCTCATGCTGTTGGTTCGTTGGTTCACTGACTACAGTGAACGATCCAATGTCTTTGCCCTCCTCTTGTTTAAAAATTCCTGGCGTGCTGATTACAGTGAACGTTTAACTGATTACAGTGAATATTTAGCTTTTACTCATTACAGTGAACACCTCAATTATCTTGTCGCGTACTTTTACTGAATACAGTGAATCTTTGTCTGCAAATGTCATCGAAACTTGCCTGGCGACGCTCAGTAGTCACATTTCAAACGCGTTTAAACCCACTAGTTAACTTCCACTGAATACAGTGGATGAGCATAACATGCTGTTTAAAAAGCATTCAGGCCCATACTTAGGCAGTCATCGTATGACGTAAAACCACTATTTTACGTTAAAAGTGTCACCACTTAACATTTCTTCTTTTGTGATTATTAATTGCCTCATGAGCAGGATTTCGGTATAAAGTCACAAATCCTACATGTGTGGAACAAGTATGGCTAACGATGATAAGCAGGTCATGAAGGTCGCTCAGCGTTCAGAACGGATGCTGTTAAGCCTTACGGAACAAATTCAGGCACAAAAACAAGAGCTACACGAAAATACCTATTATCAGGTTTATGCAAAAGCGGCTCTTGCCAAGCTCCCTAAATTAACGCGTGCAAGTGTGGATTACGCGGTTAACGAAATGGAAGAGAGTGGTTATCAATTCGACAAACGTGCCGCCGGCTCCTCGGTAAAATATGCGATGTCGATTCAAAATATTATCGACATTTATCACCATCGTGGCGTTGCAAAGTATCGCGATCGTCATTCTGATGCTTACACTTTGTTTGTCGGTAATCTCAAAGGTGGCGTATCAAAAACAGTTTCTACTGTCTCTTTAGCACATGCTCTGCGCGCCCATCCTCATCTTCTGTTTGAAGACTTACGTATTCTTGTCATTGATCTCGATCCACAATCCTCGGCCACTATGTTTTTGAATCATGAACGTTCAGTAGGCTTGGTAGAAGCCACTGCTGCTCAGGCTATGCTGCAAAACGTAAGTCGAGATGAACTGGTTAATGAATTTATTGTTCCTTCAATAATTCCTGGCGTGCATGTATTGCCTGCGTCGATTGATGATGCATTCATCGCTTCTCGCTGGGATGAACTGTGTTCCGAACATTTGCCGGGACAGAACATCCATTCTGTTTTATACGATAACGTTATTGCTAAATTGACCAAGGATTACGACTTCATCTTTATAGACAGTGGTCCTCATCTGGATGCGTTTCTTAAAAATGCCATTGCAGCCTCTGATTTGTTGATGACGCCGGTACCTCCAGCACAAGTTGATTTTCATTCGACACTTAAATACCTCACGCGTCTGCCGGAGCTGATTGGCATTATTGAAGAATCGGGTGCGACTTGTCGTCTCCAGGGAAACATCGGTTTTATGTCCAAGCTTTCTAACAAAGCTGACCACAAGCTTTGTCACAGCCTGGCAAAAGAGATTTTCGGCGGTGATATGTTAGATGCTGCCCTTCCCCGCCTCGATGGATTTGAGCGTTGTGGAGAATCTTTTGACACTGTTATCTCTGCTAATCCTTCAACGTATGTTGGAAGCAGTGAAGCATTAAAAAATGCCCGATCTGCGGCAGAGGATTTTGCTAAAGCCGTGTTTGACCGTATTGAATTTATCCGCCTGAACTGAGGTTTCTATGAGCGCAAAAAGAATCACTATTGGCCGAACCTTCAGCCAGACTCCTTTGGAAACAGAGGACACGTCAGAGACACATGCACAAACGTTTGTTCTTTCGACAGGAAAACGCGCATTGTTTCGTTCAGAGCGCATTCCTGCTAACGAAGTTGAAGATAAAACGTTTGTGGTAATGGAAACCAATGGGCGTGACCAGGCGGGATTAACACCTGACTCTTTGCGAGACATTATTCGCACAATTAAACTTCAGCAGTTTTTTCCTGCTATTGGCGTGATGCAAGGCGGGAAGATTGAGATCCTTGATGGGTCTCGTCGTCGTGCAGCTGCAATACATTGCAGAACCGGTCTTGAGGTTTTAGTTACCGACGCCGAAATCACTGCTGATGAAGCCCGTAAGCTGGCACAGGATATTCAAACGGCTCGTGAACACAACCTGCGTGAAGTCGGTATGCGCTTATTGGCGTTAAAGGATGGCGGTCTTTCTCAAAAGGAAATCGCAGAAAATCAGGGTTTATCCCAGGCAAAAGTCACGCGTGCATTACAGGCTGCCAGTGTGCCCTCCGATTTAATAGCACTTTTCCCAAACCATTCAGAACTGACTTATCCCGACTACAAAGCGTTGCTTCAAGCCGCAGATAAGTTGAATGAAACGGGTCAGTCTGTTGAGACGTTAATTGATAATATCGCAATGGAGATTGATGTTGTCTGTTCTCGTGAAGGCCTGGCAGAAGACGAAGTTAAAAATAATATCTTGCGATTGATTCGGAATGCCAGCCAGACATTAGTTAAAGAACCTGAAAAAGATAAAACGACATCAACAAGCTTGTGGCCATTTGCTGATAAAGATCGGTTTGCACGAAAAAACGCGTGGTCGAATGTTTAGCTACGAGTTTAACCGGCAGTCAAAAGATTTGCAGGAAGAGCTGGATAAAGTTATCTCTGAAACATTGAAAAAGTATTTAGCGAATTAAAAGGTGATTTTAAGTGAAAAGGCCTGAAGGGATTTCCTTCAGGCCTTTTCTGTATTAAGCGTTTAAGTTTATTTTCTTTATATCCCATTCAAAGGCAGTCCTTCACGTTAGCCCCAATTTCATCAGGAATTTCAGCCTGAAATCGCCAAAAGTTTCGATAACTGGGCTACAGAGAAAAGAATTAAATGCACGATAGAATGAACCATTGAGACATCAATCTACCCTATCGCAATGATGTTTAACTGACAGAAAAACGTTAAGGCGAGCCCGGGCACTAAATTTGACTAATACGCTAGTCAGTAGGAATAAGTCTGCATCTAACCTACGAAAAACAGGCAGCAGGCAGGATAATCAATGAATATCCAACATACTTAGCACGGTAACGATTTGTATTAATAATTGAAATGAAACCTCAAGTTGCTTCTGTCAGGATACGGCGAAAAGATGCCTTGCAGAGGTGACAATCCCTTATGAAGTGGTTTTCGAAAAGTGCGGTTTTATTCTCAAGTAAAACCTGTCTAGCCGCATTTTTAGCGTTTTATGTCGCATTGGAATTGAATCTGGACAAACCAGCCTGGTCCTTAACAACCGTCTATGTTGCCTCACAACTCTATTCAGCCTCTACCGTATCGAAATCGATTTTTCGATTTTTGGGTACGTTGCTGGGTGGACTCTTTATTCTGCTTATCTATCCTGCAACCGTGCTGGATCCCATGTTATTTAGCTTCTGTATTTCTTTATGGGTGGCAACCTGTTTGTATCTTTCGCTGCATGATCGTACGCCTAAAAGTTACGTTTTCATGCTGGCCGGTTATAGTGCCGCCATCATGGGCTTCCCGGATGTTACGTCACCAGATGCTATTACCTACACAGTGATATCACGCATTGAAGAGATTACTGTCGCCATTGTCTGCAGCAGTTTGGTCCATCGACTCATTTTCCCTGTTTCGATGGGCAGCGTGCTTGAGCGAAGCGTAAAGGAATGGTATCAGAACGCCAAAAAGCTTTGTATCCAGATGGTCGTTACACAGCCACAAGAAAAATCGGTTGAGCGCGAAGCGATCCTGATTCAAATGGCTAACTATCCGCTTAATGTCGAAACCTTGATCACGCACTGTGTTTATGAAGGTAACGCAGCGCGTCGTTTAATTCGTTTGGTCAGCGTACAGTATCAACATTTGACCTATATGATCCCAACGCTGACCGCCATTGAAGCTCGCCTCAGTCAGCTTTCTGAACTGAATATTGCTTTTCCTGATTATATTGCTGACGCGTTTAGCCATTTTTTGATGTGGCTAAATGAAGAAGAAAACCCTGAAACGACACATCTTTTAAAAGGTGAATTTGAAACTGTTCAACGAAAGCTGAAAAGCGATTGGCAATTTCAAAAATTAAGCAGTGAGGAGAGTATCTTACTCAATGGTTTGATTGAAAGGCTGGGTAACTTTGTCCGTATCGCTAATGCTTATCAGACTGTAGACGAGCGTGTAAACGAACTCACACCCGACGCCAAAGTAGGTAAAGTTGCTCGTAAACACAAACATGTCGACAAAGGTATGTTGCTGCTCTCTTCCTTTACCGCCTTTTTTGCGACTTTCGCTTCATGCCTGTTTTGGATTGGCAGCGGTTGGGTTGATGGCGCTACCGCACCTATGATGGCAGCGGTGCTTTGTTCATTTTTTGCTGCTATGGATAGCCCAATAGCGCCAATGAGGTTGTTTTTAAAAGGCGTTGTTTTCGCAATCGTCATCAGCATCCTTTACTGTTGTGTACTGATCCCAGAAGCGCTGACCTTTGAAGCCTTAGTCATTTGTCTCGCGCCGGGGTTAATCGCGCTTGGATTAGTGATTGCTAATCCTGCTACCAATCTGATTGGCTTAATCATCGCTACGCAAATTCCTGGATTTATTGGTATGAGCCACCACTTCAAGCCGGATTTACTGCTTGTAGTGAATGCCGCGCTTTCAACACTGGTAGGAATTGCATTTGCAGTGGTGATTACAGCAATGATTCGTAACAAGCGGCCTTCGTGGACAGCAAAGCGTGCGGTGAGAAAAGGGGTGCTTGAGCTTTTACAATTTATATCGGCCATGAAGTTAGGTCACGCAACGATGCTAATGCGTCAGCAATATGTAGCGCGCATGCTGGATAAGGTAAATATTATTCTGCCGCGTAAACGCCTTGATCCCGATCCACTATTAACTTCAGGCAGCAATTTGATCACTGAGGCTTGGCTCGGCGCTAACTGCTATGACTTCTTTGTAAAATATCGGGAAGTGATAAATGAGCAGAACATCACTCTTGACCCTTTTTTCCATGAACTTAGTCTGTTCCTAAAGCAGCGACTCAAATCTCTGCAAATCCAACCACACGGTGAATTACTGCAGGAACTCAACCGTATGTTGCTAACATTAGAGAGGGCGTCACACGCTGCGCCTCAGCTTTATCAACCCTTGTTTCATTTATTCAATGTACGACTGGCATTGTTTCCACAAGAACGGTGGCCAGTAGCGGCTTAGGTCACAACGGATAAAAATCAGTAATAAAAGAGCCCATCACGCGCGTAATGGGCTCTTTTTTGATGCCCGCCTTTAGCCAGGCAACAATATATACTTCAGAAACTAGATGTAGCACAGTAATAAAAACCACAGATAATTCAGTGGTAATAAAATAAGGGCACTGACGATTGCCACTAGCAGACATAACTTCACACCCTCACGTACGGGCACTTTTCCCAAAGCAATCGCGACAACAATCGGTGATGCCTGATAAGGCAATAATGGCGTGGCATAAGCAAAGACCTGGATCATGACCACTGTAGTCAGCGAAAAGCCGGAAGCATCAGCGAATTGCTGCGCCATCGGGGTAAAC
The DNA here is from genome assembly GCF_018842675.1 of Candidatus Pantoea bituminis. Lineage (NCBI taxonomy): Bacteria > Pseudomonadati > Pseudomonadota > Gammaproteobacteria > Enterobacterales > Erwiniaceae > Pantoea > Candidatus Pantoea bituminis. The sequence continues at coordinate 232,827 of NZ_JAGTWO010000005.1, read as the reverse complement.
ATCGCCGGAACACCATTGGCCGTGACGACAAAGTTCAGTGCGCTAGTCAGCGCATTCAACGATATAAAGCTGATAAAAGGGGAATCCGGTGCCAAGGGGGTAATAGCAAGTAAACCATTGGCAATGGCCTCACCTAAACCAGAGTCGACCACAACAGTGGTAACACCGAGAATGGCGGCGACATAAAGGCAGGTGCGAAAATTAACGCCGTTGGCAAACTCATTGCCATCAATGAAGCCTACTTTCGGCAGCAGACAAATACAGGCAGCCGCTAAGCCAATCCAGGCTGGCGAAATACCATGCCAGCCATCGGTGATCCAGAGTAATAAAGTCAGAGCGGTGATAAACATTAAGCGCCATTCAGCTGCCGTAAATGCAGACGTATCGGGGCGTGTGATCCGGTGAACAGGCTTCGCGGGAAACAGGTAAATAATAGCTATTGTCAGCAATATGCCTTTTGCAATCCCAAGTACAGGCGTATGCAATAACCACCACGGCATCCAGTTAAAATGAAGATGGAAGGCGTTATCGGCGGCACCGATTAAAACCAAATTAGGAACGTTTGCCGGCAAAATGCTGGAAGAGAGTTGAAAGGTTCCTAAACCCACCGCGAGAGCCAAACCAATCCATCCTCGGGTCCCTTCTTTAATCCCAACCTGATTAGCCATTGCCGCTACCACAGGCATAAGCAAAGCAATCCTGCCCATATTAGACGGCATGATAAAAGCCAGTAGATAACTCAGGGTGATCACGCCACTGACCATGCGCGGCCACGATTGACTCAACGCCACCGAAAGAAAACTTGCCCAGCGATCGGCAAGGCCAACTTTGCGCATTGCTAAGCCAAGAATAAACCCGCTGAGAACCAGCCAAAAAGCCGGGGAGGAAAAGCCGCTAAAAACGCTTTCTGCTGGTGCGATGTGAAGAAGCATGGCGGCTGCAAAAAACAGCAGGGCAGTTATAAACTCAGGTAAACGCGCGGTCGCCCACAATATGATAGTGACTGCGACAACGAAGGTCGTAAGCCATAGATCTGAAGACACGTGCATCATTTCCATTCCGTGAAAAGTAAGCCAAAGAGTAAGTGATAATGATTATCACTAACAAGTTAAGTGAGTAAGTGTTTTATCTTCTGCTATTTGCAATAACTTAAATGACTCAACGTCGTGATGAATAAACCACTTACTCTGACGCATTTTCAATAACTCTTATCTCTGTTTAGCTGGGAAAAAATAAACTTTCAGCAGACGTTCCGTCGAGCCACCGATTCGTTAAATACCGTCTACACTCTTTGACCTTAATGGTAAAAATGTTCCATTTTCATTCCGTATGAAATTTAACCATATGGATATTTAACTTTTTGATTACAGGGATTATATGAGTACGAAAACGCCGGTTTCTTCCGAAACGGATGAAACTACAACTGCTGATACCGTCCGTCAGCGCATTTTCTTAGTGGTACTTGTTGCCACTATGGGCGCGCTGGCTTTTGGCTATGACACGGGAATTATTTCAGGCGCACTGCCTTACATGACTTCACCTCCCGATCAAGGAGGATTAGGTCTCAACTCGTTCACTGAAGGTTTAGTGGCTTCGTCGCTGGTATTTGGCGCAGCCATTGGTTCTTTTCTGAGTGGTTTTTTCTCCGACCGCTTCGGGCGTCGTATTACGCTGCGCAGCCTCGCTGTTTTGTTCGTGCTGGGTTCACTGGGCACCGCGTTGGCTCCTAGCGTTCCAGTCATGGTCGCGATGCGATTCTTGCTGGGTATTGCAGTCGGCGGTGGTTCATCAACGGTGCCGGTGTTTATTGCTGAGATTGCAGGGCCGAGATTACGCGCACCGCTGGTGAGTCGTAATGAGTTGATGATCGTGACTGGCCAGCTTATTGCTTACGTCGCCAGCACATTGCTCAGCTATTTACTGCACGATGAACACCTTTGGCGCTACATGCTAGCCATTGCGATGGTGCCAGGTTTGCTGCTGTTTATCGGGACCTTCTTTGTTCCCGCTTCGCCACACTGGTTGGTAGCAGAAGGACGGCTGAAAGAAGCGAAAAAGATATTGAAGTATCTGCGTGAAACGCCGCGTGAAGTTCGCCACGAAATGGCGGAGATGAAGAGGCAAGCCAAAGCTGCGGAACATGGCCCAAGTGCGATGACACTCATTCGTGAGAAGTGGGTGATCAGATTAATGATTATTGGCGCGGGGCTAGGTTTCGTCATTCAGTTTACTGGCGTTAACGGCTTCATGTATTACACACCGATTATTTTGAAATCAACCGGCATGGGCACCAGTGCCTCTATCGCAGCCACTATCGGTAATGGTGTGGTCTCTGTGATAGCGTCGATTGCGGGTATCTGGGCAGTCAGCCGTTTTGCTCGTCGTAAAATGCTGATTACCGGCCTGAGTTTTGTTATTACTGCTCAGATCTTGTTAGGCGCTGTGTTGACATTTTTACCGTCGAATCTCACGCAAAGCTATCTCGCATTAGCCTGCATTTTAATGTTTCTATTCTTTATGCAGATGTTCGTTGCGCCGGTTTATTGGCTGCTCATGTCGGAATTATTCCCGATGCAGCTTCGCGGCGTATTAACGGGTGCAGCCGTATCACTTCAGTGGATCTTTAACGCTGTAGTTGCGTTTGGTTTCCCACCCGTAATGGAATACGCGGGCAGCACGACCTTCTTTATTTTTGCCGTGATCAATGTCGGCTCACTCTTCTTTGTCGTGTCGATGCTGCCAGAGACGCGTGGTAAAAGTCTGGAAGAGATCGAGGCACACATGAAAGAGAAGTTTGGCGAAAACAGTCAAACTGCTGACGCAAACTAACCCCCTCTGGCAGGCTGTAATTCACGCAGCCTGCCTGCTCTTATCAAATAAAGTCCTGCAAATTTAAAGCGTAACGGAAGCCATCGATTATCCATCTACGCATGCGAGAGTTCAAAATGCTGTCTATGCTGATAAGCGTTAAGGATTTTTCAGGAGAAATCGATGAAGTTTTTCTATTTTATTTCGCTTATCGCTTCTGCCGGTTATCTATTGGCTTTCCTGCCTAAGTTAAGAACACAGCGTGAACCCGTAGCGTATTGGGGATGCTGGACATATCTTGCCGCAAACGCCATTTTTTGGGCGATATATGGCATACGCTACTATTTATAAGGTGAGGATGAGCAAATGCCTCGCCAGACCCCACTGGAGATAAAATATGTCAGAGAACAAACGCGATCTAATGCCCTATATGCTGATCTATTGCGAGCCGCGTCTGCTCATGCAGAATATTGATGGGCACGTAATAGATATCGGCAGTGCAAGCAAAGAGACGGGGGTGTTTCACTGGCAGCTTGATGGTAATGATGAAAAAGGTGATCAAGCTGAATCAGTTGAAGCGATGCTAAAAGATATTGAGCAGCATCTAAGCTTCTTGTTCGTTGATGGACAGTTTACAAGCTTACCGGATGTGAGTGCTGATTACAGTGAACAGCTTGAATCCGCGCCTTCGCGCCAAATACAGCTTCACGAGCTAAACGATAGCGATGAAGATTCAGTGCGTTAAAGCCGAACTCAATACAGCTTCAAGCCCAGCGCATACTGATAACCTCTTCATCACGCGTTTATCGCTCGCAAAGAGGTTCACCACAGAGAAAGAGCACTCGTCAGTCGTCCATACCCGTTCTACCGAAGCCCGCAACCTGCGGGTTTCGCTGTTTTGGTTAACCTTTCCCCATTTCGTTTAGCTTTTCCATCGCCTCTGCGGGGAGTTCAAGGTGTCTGCTCGCCAGATTTTCCTGCAAATGCTGTGGCGATGACGTACCCGGTATCAATAAAATATTGGGCGATCGGCGCAGCAACCACGCCAGCGCGATCTGCATTGTGGTGGCATTTAAATAAGCAGCAACCTGTTCCAGTTGTGATGATTGCAATGGTGAGAAGCCGCCTAATGGGAAAAACGGAACATAGGCGATACCTTGCTCAGCCAGAGTATCGATCAGCGCATCGTCCTGACGATTCGCCAGGTTATACATATTTTGTACGCAGACAATCGGCGTCATTTTTTGCGCATCGGCAACCTGTTTTGCTGTGACGTTGCTCAGACCAATATGACGAATAAGCCCACGCGATTTCAGCGCCATCAACGCCTCCAGCTGAGGTTCAAGCGATCCCTCTTTAGGCTGGTGAACATCCAGCATACTTCGCAGATTAACCACCTCCATCGTCTCTAAGCCAAGGTGGCGTAAGTTATCTTCCACTGCACGCGTTAATGCATCAGGTGTGAATGCCGGCAGCCAACCGCCTTTGTTATCGCGTAGCGCGCCAACTTTAGTAACGATGCAAAGATCGTCAGGATAAGGATATAACGCTTTTTTGATCAGCTTATTGGTTTCATGCGGGCCGTAAAAATCGCTGGTATCGATATGGTTCACACCGGCTGCAATTGCGTTTTGCAGCACTTCCGTGGCGCGCGCTTCATCTTTAACCGGGCCAAACACGCCGGGGCCAGCTAATTGCATTGCGCCATAACCTAAGCGATTAACGTCGCGGTCGCCGAGGCGATAAGTCAGTTTGGGTTGGGACATGGAAACCTCCTGATGGAATGTCGTTTAATTGTATCGGGAGAATGGCTGTGCAACTATTCGGGTAAATCAAGACATACTGTACGGAGTTACGCACAATGCCACTCGATATTGCACTGCTTCACGCTGTAGTTGAAGTCGCTAAGGCTGGTGGTTTTCGGGAAGCAGCACGCGTTACGGGCAGTAATGCGTCACGACTTAGCGATGCAGTAAGACGTGCCGAACAGCAGCTTGGCATTCGTTTGTTTCACCGCACAACACGCACAGTGGTGTTAACGGAAGCGGGCAGGGCGTTGATGGTGCGTTTATTGCCAGCAATGAGTGAAGTCGACGCGGCGCTTGATGCGCTCAATTATTACCGTAATACACCGGGCGGCACGTTACGGCTCAATGTCCCGGTAAGCGCTTCGCGTTTAGTTTTACCGGCTCTTGTGCCGGAATTCCTGCAACGCTTCCCGGATATCCAGCTTGAAATCATCGCTGAAAGTAACGTTCAGGATGTTTTCCGTGATGGTTGTGATGCCGGTATTCGTTATGAAGAACGGCTGGAACAGGATGTGGTGATAGTACCGATTGGCGCGCGTCGACAACGTTTTGCCGCCGCGGCTTCACCTGATTATCTGAATCGGCATGGGCGACCTCAGCATCCACGAGATTTAATACAGCATCGCTGCCTGCGCGGACGTTACGCCAGCGGTGTTATGCCAGACTGGGAATTTGAGCGTGATGGCGAAAGCCTTCGCGTTAAGGTCAGTGGCCCGCTGGTAGTCAGCGTGGGGGTGCGGTGGATTTAGCGGTTGAAACAGCGATAGCTGGCGGTGGCATTCTCTATCTGTTTGAAGACTGGCTTAAGCCCGCATTGGAAAGCAACCAGCTGGAAGCCATTTTACAACCCTGGTGGTTGGAATTTTCAGGCCCTTATCTTTACTACAATGACCGTCGATTGATCCCCGCGCCACTGCAAGCTTTTATCAATTTTGTGCGCGAGAAGAACCTTAACCTTCCCAGCTGAACCCGTTTGGTACGCGGGAAAATCCTGCCGCACGTAATGCGGCTAATTGCGGTGAAAGGCCCGCGGGTTCGCCATCGAGAGTTTCCAGCGTAAAACGAAGCTGTTTATCGCGTTTTAATGCGGTTCCTAGCGCACTGATCGCGAGCGAAAGAGGCTGACTCTCTTTTGCAAAAGTTAACAGATCTTTCCCACCTTGCGGCAGGTAAAGCTGCAGTTCGCCACCCGCAATAACCACAAATGCACCGTTGCGCCGGGTGGGGCGTGTTCCGCTAGCGTGCATTGGCCAGTTAAGCGTTGCGCCAAAAGGATTCGCGGGATCCATTGCTGCCAGCGCGACAATAGCACGCTCATCAGACGGCGTTTTCGCTAGCTCACGTAATCGCTCAATCGTGAGGTTGTCAGCAAATTGCGCGCCGCCTAAGCCCTCTACAAAGCGCCCCCGCAACAGTCGTCCGGCATCTTCGAATCCGCGTAAAACAGGCTGTAAGGCCGGGAATCCGCCGGGAATCTGTTCCGAAATCGCGCTGCCACGTGTAATGACGCCATAGCGATCAAGCATATTTTCAACTAATGCCAGCGCCAGTGTCGTGGGTTGCAGCGTTTCTCTTTTTATCAATGACCAGCGCCCTGCGATTGTATTCGCGGGAGGGCTTCTTCGTTCTGGCGATTTCAGGCTGAAATTGTGCATACGCCGACTACGTAATGCGCGCGCAGGACGTGAACGCGACAAAGAAGGTGAGCTAATAAGCGCGCGTACGGGAATCCAGGTATCGGTAGTGATATAGCCCATCCATGCCAGTTCCCACAGCGCTGCGTAAATCTGCTCTGGACCGACATGTTCATTCGTTTCCATCCGCAACAATATTTCGCGGCCAAACCATGCTCCCCCTTCAGACAGCATATGAACAATACTTTGTTGTAGCGGCGCGAGTTCTGACTGCTGAACGGAAGCAGGCAGTGTTTCGGCAGCATACTCAGCCAGGTGCAGGGAAATCAGGCCATCGTTGTAACTCAGCGATTTATGACCACACCAAATGACTTCCCCGTTAGCGAGCAGCTCGTCGAGCATTGCAGGCTGATAATCGCGAACGCGTGCACGCAGGATTTGCGATTCCCATAATGAAGCGGGTAGCGCAACGCCCGCAAGTTGCTCAATCACACGCGCGACACCGTTAACCCCTTCGTAAGCACCGTGAGAAAAAGCAGCGTGATCGGCACCAAACTGGGCGGCTGCTTGATTGATCAGTCCATGACGTTCAAGCAGCATTGTGACCCAAGCTGAATGCGCGACCGGTTGCGTCGCTTCTCGGGCCGATCGCAACGATCGCAGACGCAGCCGTTTAAAAATCTCTTCTGCGACCCATTGCTGTGAGTCATCACGTTGCAGGCCAAAGTCACCTTTCCGTACTTTCGCTTGTTCAGACAAGCGTTCCAGTTCTTCGTCTACTACCGCAACACCCAAGCCAAAACGTTCTGCAATTTCGCGGGTGGTAAAGAGGGTGTGCGTTCGCGCATAGCGATTAATCAGATCGCGAAGTGGCTTTCCGAGCGGCTGGAGAAAAGCCACAGGAATGCCCGCAGGTAATGCCGTGCCGATTGCATCACGTAAGCGAGCGGCATCTTCTATCGCTGCCCAACGTGATCGATCAGCGATTTTTACGTTGATAACACGCTGCGCCTCTTCGAGACTTTTAAGGGAGGCAGCGGCTTCATCAATATCTTCAGAGGCGAAGCGCGCCTCAATTTCAGCCAGTGATAACGGCCCTAATTCGCGTAACAGATCGGCGATACCTTCTTTGCCGCTGACTTTATACGCCTTAGCGGTACGTTGTAGTTCCTGTTCAACGCGTTCAATAACCGAAGAGGCAAGCAGTTCGCGCATATCTGCCTTGCCTAATAATTCTCCGAGCAAGTTACTGTCAAGCGAGAGTAATGAGGCACGGCGTTCAGCTAAAGGCGCATCGCCTGCATACATGAACTCTGCAACATAACCAAACAGCAGCGGTGCGGCAAAAGGTGAGGGCGTGTCAGTGGTTACATCGACAAACCTGATCTTCCCGCGCTGCACTTTTTCCATGAGCTGATGCAGTGCGGCAAGATCATAAACGTCTTGTAAGCATTCCCGCGCAGTCTCGATAAGAATGGGAAAGTCATCGTGTTCACGTGCCACCTGCAGCAGTTGACCTGCGCGCAGCCGTTGCTGCCAGAGTGGAGAACGTTTGCCAGGATTACGTCTGGGCAATAGCAACGCGCGGGAAGCGCATTCGCGAAAACGTGCCGCAAACAGTGCCGAACTGCCGACGCTTGTTGTGACTATGCGCTGCAAGAGGTCAGGTTCAAATACGAACAGTTCGATGCCAGGTACACGACCTTCGCTGTCCGGGAAGCAGGCAATGATGCCGTCATCACTGGCAACCACAGAAGGATCAATGCCCATTTGACGCCGAATCCGTTCTGCAATCGCCAGTGCCCAAGGCGCATGTACGCGTTGTCCCCATGGCGAATGTAAAATAACGCGCCAGTCACCGCTTTCATCGCGGCAACGTTCAATAATTAATGTTTGATCAGTAGGCAATACGCCAGTGCTCTCGCGCTGTTCAGCGAGTAATGAAAGCGTATTGCGCACCGCATATTCATTTAAACCCACAGCGCTGAGCGCCTTTTCAGCCTCCGCTGAGTGATGTAAAAGGGCGTTTTCCATCTGGCGTAAAAAGTGCCAATCCTTTCCCCTAATACGGCGGAACGCCTCAAACCTTCCCCATGCCAGAACGGCAACCGTGCAGAGCGGCCCGGCGCGGGAACCACGATGACCTGATCGTGGGTGATCTGTTGAATACGCCACGACGTTGCCCCTAACGTGATGATGTCGTTAACCCGCGACTCGTAAACCATCTCTTCATCCAACTCACCCACGCGGCGTGATCCTGACTGCTCTTCGCCTTCGGGTAACACCACGCTGAACATACCGCGATCGGGAATGGTGCCGCCACTGGTGACCGCTAAGTGTTGCGCACCGGGTCGAGGAGATAATATGCCGCTTTCACGATCCCACACTAAGCGTGGGCGGAACTGCGCTAATTCGTCAGAAGGATATTTACCGGCCAACATATCAAGCGTGGCATCAAACACATTGCGCGGCAGAGTACGAAAAGGATCGGCTCTGCGCACCAAAGCAAACCACGCATCTATGTGAAGTGAATCCATTGCCACAGCTGCCAGCGTTTGTTGCGCCAGGATATCCAAAGGATTGTTGGGCGGTTCGATAGGATCCAGCTGGCCTTCAAGCATCGCTTTTACGGTAACGGCGGCATCCACTACATCACGTCGGGTACGCGGAAAGATAATGCCAGAAGAGATTCCCCCAACTTGATGTCCGGCACGGCCAACGCGTTGTAGCGCACTAGCCACCGAGAAAGGCGCACCGACCTGAATCACTAAATCAACCGGTCCCATATCGATGCCAAGCTCAAGACTTGATGTTGCTACTACGCAGCGCAATTCTCCAGCCTTTAGCGCAGCTTCAATTTCGCTGCGCTGTTCTTTGGAAACTGAACCATGATGCGAACGAGCGATTAATGCCGTTGCGCCATCAGCACGCTTTTCTGTTCCACCCGCAAAGGAGTCGTAATGCTGAGGCGCTTGCAAAGGCGGCGGACTGTTGAGCTGAGAGGCATAGCGTTCGTTAAGTCGAGCCGTTAACTTTTCAGCCAGACCGCGTGAATTAGCGAAAACCAGCGTCGACCGATGAGACATTACCTGTTCTAAAATTTGTGTTTCGATGTGTGGCCAAATAGATCGTGACGTTGATGTGGTTTCTGAAGGTTGCTCGGATCTGCCAGCGATATCTGTCATATCTTCAACGGGAACGACAATTTTCATCTCTAAGGTGCGTTCGGAAGCAGGATTAACGATGAGTGTCTCTTGTGCGCCACCAAGAAAGTGGGCTACGCGATCCTCCGGCTTAACCGTTGCCGACAATCCGATGCGTTGTGCCGGTGAGGGCAGCAATTGATCGAGGCGTTCCAGACTCAGCGCTAGCTGAGAACCGCGTTTCGAACCGGCTACCGCGTGCACTTCATCAATGATGACTGTGGTTACGCCGCGCAACGTGTTTCTGGCTTGCGAAGTCAGCATTAAAAACAGCGATTCCGGTGTCGTGATCAAAATGTCGGGCGGGCGACGCAGCAACTTTGCGCGATCGCCTGCTGGCGTATCGCCGGAACGCATACCGACATTAAGCAGGGTTTCGGGATCACCTAAAGCGCGACGTTCCGCATAAACGCCCTCCAGCGGCAGGCTTAAATTACGTCGAACATCTGCCGCCAACGCTTTAACAGGAGAAATGTACAAAATGCGCGTCGTTGTTTCCCGCACGCGCTTATCTTGCCCGGCACGCTCTTGAAACAGTAGATCAATCGCTTTCATGAACGCTGCAAGTGTCTTGCCAGAACCGGTGGGCGCAATCACCAGACAATGTTTACCGGTTGCGATCGCCTTCCATGCTGCCTGTTGTACGGGCGTGGGTGCGGTAAAAGCGGCGGCGAACCATCTTTGTGTGGCGGGTGTAAAAGCATGAAGCGCATCGCTGGAAATGACAGATTTTGGCATGACATACACACATTTAGCGGCTGGTGGCTTTGAACCTCGAGTGCTTCATGAAAGTATCGAGGTCGGGTTAAGACGTTTAATTGTATGCATAAATGAGAAAAATGGAGCGGGATCGCGGCTGCGGCTTAATTCTTACGTGGCTCCGATTTTATTGTGCGTCAACGTCGTTGCGCTTCGCCCGACCAGATTTGCATTCGGGCGAACGGATTACGCGAAAGTTCGTCTAACGTGGGTAAACCGTTGTGCAGCATCCACCATTAGCTGTTGAAGCAACGTGAGCGCTTCATCATGGCGGTTTTCTGCGCGTAAAACCGTTATGCCCAATGAACCTGGCGCAGGCAAAAGGTCAGTACCGATTGCTAAATTGGCCGGCAAACCGGCACGAGTACGCACTGTGATGCCTAAGCCCGCCTGTACAGCCGCCCAAATTCCACTCAGACTGTGGCTGGTAAAAACGATACGCCACGGAATACCCGCCCGATCAAGGCAGGAAGTGGCTCGCGAACGCATAACGCAGGGTGATTCAAATGCCACCAGCGGTAAAGGTTCGCCCCTTTTGAGCCACCCGGCAACATCTGCATCGGGATGGTGGATCCATTCGAGCGGACATTGCCCAATCAGCATGTTGTCATTTGTGAGTTCAGGCGGCTGCCAAATAAGTGCCATATCCAGACTTTTAGCGGTGAACGCATTGATTAGCATTTGATTTCTGTCGATTCGCGCCGTGATTTTCACGCCTGAATGCTGGCGACTGAAATGGCCCAATACACCAGGCATCACCGATTCACCAAAATCCTCCTGCATGCCAATGCGAATTTCGCCCTGCAGCAATTCACCTTTGACCGCACGAAGCGCTTCGTCGTTGAGCGTTAAAAGGCGGCGTGCATAGCCCAACAGTATTTCCCCGCTGGCGGTTAATTCGAGATGGCGACCTTTCTTTATTGTTAATGCGGTTCCGCATTGTTGCTCTAGCTTCTTTAATTGCGCGCTGACTGCTGAAGTTGAACGGCACAAGCGTTGAGCGGCAAGCGCAAAACTTCCTGCGTCGATGCCCGCAACAAAACTGCGCAGCGCCTCGGTATCAAGGCTGGAGGGAACTTTTTCCACAATTGTCCTTATAAGCGGGATTGTATGTGCTGATTAATTTGATATTCAGGATTATAGCCTTTCTCCACACTGGTTCCATCAATCATAAGGAGAAGAAAGAATGGCAATTTCATTAACCCGCGAAACGCTGGCGCAGGCGGCACCGAAACTCGCTGAACTGACTCAACACATACTGTTTGAGGATATCTGGACGCGCCCTGAACTTTCACCCCGTGAGCGTAGCTTGATTACCCTGGCGGCGCTGACCGTGCAGGGCCGAGATAAGCAGCTGAGTTGGCATATCGACTTTGCACGTCAAAACGGGTTATCAGAAGAAGAGATAACCGAGGTGTTTACCCATCTGGCTTTTTACGCGGGCTGGCCCGCAGCGGTTTCTGCCTTAAACACTTTTATGGAGAAAAGCTAATGCCATTTACCCGTATTACCGTGCGTGAAGGCATGAGCGAAGCCACTTTACAGCAGATATCAGACATTCTTCACCGCGCATTAACGCAAGAATTTTCGGTACCTGAGAAGGATCGATTTCAGGTGATTGAAGTGTTGGCGGCGCAACGGCGAATTTACGATGCGCATTATCTCAGCGGAACGCGAAATGATGATTTTATTCTTTTTCACATCGTCGCGGGTAAACCGCGCACCCGCGAACAGAAGCAGCGTTTTTATGCATTACTCAGCGAGCAGCTGAAAGTCAGCCTTAAGATTCATCCTGACAACGTGATGGTGATTATCCAGTTTAATCGCGCCGAAGAGTGGAGTTTCAGCGGTGGGAAAATGTATTGTCCGGAGGCGTTATGATCATCATGCACTATCGCTTCAGCTTGCCCGCTGATTATGACATGACAATCATTGAGCGACGTATTGCGCTAAATGGCGCTCGGCTAATGGGCTTTCGGGGGCTTATTTTCAAAGCCTATTTGTTTGCGCGAAAACAAGACGCTGAGTTAGCCGTCTCTGAAAATCGTTACGCACCGCTTTACCTCTGGCAAGATGCCGAATCGATGCATCGCTTTATACAAAGTCCCGGATTTGCTGCGTTGGCCCGCGATTTTGGTTGGCCAAAAATTGAAACCTGGACAGCGCTGGAGGCACCGAAAGACCTCGCACTCATCAGCGCTTCATCATTCGTCGCGATAACCAAACAGGCTGTGCTTCCTCACAGCGATCTTTCGGTCATTAAACCGGCGGGAACAGTTTCAGGCTGGGATGTGAGCCGCTGGCAATTACTGAACGTTGATTTTTCATCCACTGCACCGTTAGCGGGTGAGGACAACTATCGCATCGGTTATGTGGCGGGTGAAAATATTTAAACGCCGCTGTCGCTGCGATAACCGATCCGATACAGCGTCTAGGGGTATGGCCCGTTTCTCAGGGGCGAATTACTCATTGAGCAGACGCTGGCAGGTGATGTTGTCCTGTGCCGCGCTGGCTTGGTCTTGCGGAGATAAGGTCTGCCAGGTTTTCACCACTTTTTTGCCTAAATCAGCATTAAAATGGATTTTTTGCAGTGCGTAATCTGAATTACTGCCTTCAATCACGCCAGACATATCGCTGAGGAACACTGTTTCATCCTCATGATTAATCCCGCAAAAAACAGAGACGTAATAGGCTTTATCTTCTGCGCTGTAATGCGGCATGAACCACCAGCCAATAAGCGCAATAATCAGCAAAGCGGGAACGATAATTTTTAATTTTGAGACGACCATGTATAACTGCACTCTCTAACGCGCATCCACTTGGAAAGGAGCCGGATGCTTCAAAAAGAGGGCATATCCTGCCACAAGCAACTCTGTTGGATAAGCCTTTTTCGTTACGTTAGGTCGTCATTTAATTAAGACAACTGCACACTTTCAATCACATCGCTGATTTCCTTACAGACATCGCCATGCAGTGTTTTGAGTGGTAAAGGTAAGCAGCCGTTTTCGGCAAGACCCAACATAGCCGCAGCGGAAGCCACAACGCGTAAACTGCCGTATTGGCGAAACAGCGCCCAAAGTGGCGCAAGTTTCGCACTTTGCTGCGCGGCTTCATCACCCTTACCTGTTATCGCCAAATGGGCAATTTTCATCGCAACGCGTGGAAAAAGCCCGCCAATAACCGAATACCAGATCTGGCAGCCTGCGCTGAGGCTTGGGGCGGCAAAAACATCACCGCTGATGCCGAGAGAAACATGCGCGGGTAACGCGTTTTTTAAATTCGTAATGCGATTGAGGTAATTTTCACTCTCGGGATAACCGCCCAATAATTTAATGGAAGCCACATTGGGAAGCCGTGCAAGATTGAGCAAGAGAGAGGGCTGAAATCAAAATGGGTGGTGCCGGGACTTTCATAAATACACAACGGCACTGAAATCTCTCCTGCAACCGTTTCGTACAGGGAAAAGACTTCATCCAGCGTGAGTTTTTGGTAAGAAACAGGTGCTAAAAGCAGCGCAGAAGCCCCCATTTTTTGCGCATTTTCTGCAGCGATTAAAACGTCGCGCGTGCGCAACGCGCCAATGCTGGTCATTACCGGTATCCCGTTAGCCTCCTCAACGGCAAGCCTGAGCAAATGTGCTCGCTCTTTCAGCGTAAGATAGGCATAACTTCCCGTTGATCCTTGCACGCAAATAGAATCAACTTTTGCATCGACTAAACGCGTAATTATTTTAAGGTAAGCGTGCTCATCAATCTTTGATTCATTGAGAGGCGTGAGAGGAAACGCGCTCATACCGGTAAACATAGGTTGCTCCTGATTAGACGATATCGAATCCAATCAACTGTTTATTGATCTGCACGCCGGGCATCATCTGTTCCAGTCCATGGATCAATTCATCGCCTGCGCGATGCAGGGCTTCAAGCGGCATAGCAGGCAAACTTTCTAAAATAAACCACATCTGCTGCGCATGTGCATCAAGCCGGGTTCTTACACCCTGACGCCAGTTCCAACGGCGACACGTTACGCCTTTATCATCACACCAGATAACTTCACCCGCTTCAGGAGATTCAAATATGATCTCTCCTTCCTTTACGGTATCAAAACGTTCTGTTCCATCAGCTACCTTTAAGCGCGGTTGGCTCGTATAAGCAGTGAAATTTTCGCCGCCGACCGGTAGCGCGTATTTAATGCTGATCGCGTTGTAGAGATCCACAACCGGATCGAGAGCAGGCAGATTCCCATCGCGTGATACGCGTTTACGTAGCGCTTCGGCAGAGCAAGGTGTGCGCTTGGGTTTTGCACCAAACCGTTTAAACGCGTCTGCCCAGGCGGAAAGGTGGGCGTCTGCCCAAGGAAATCATCGTTATTGGCTGCAAGACAAGCCTGCCGCAGCGCTTTTTCCGCCACCTCGGGATGGATGAGTGGGGCCGCTTGCACCACCACACTAAGCGCCCTAAAACCGGGTGCGATCTCAGAAATAGCCGGGTCGATTGACGGGGAAACGCTAAACATTGGATAATCTCTCAGTGACTAATTTATCTCATAGTAGTGACCAATGACCAGAAAAGTCAATATAACGACCGATGCGGGTTCGGATATGAACAGCGTTAATCAGGCTGTCTCCCTCAGCATCAAGAACTTTCGTAAAGGCCAAAAACTTTCGCTGGATGAGCTGTCGCGCCGTGCAGGCGTCAGCAAAGGTATGTTAGTTGAAATAGAAAAAGGCGCGGCAAATCCCAGTATCGCGATTCTCTGCAAAGTTGCGGCTGCCTTGGGTTTATCAGTGGCAGATCTGGTCAATGTAACGCATGCGCCCAATGCCTATTTAATTGAGAAAGAAGATATTCCAACCTTATGGTCTGGTGAAAAAGGTGGCTCCGCGCAGTTGCTGGCAGGCACAAGCGGGCCCGATATGATTGAGTTGTGGCGCTGGGAAATGTTCCCCGGCGAACGGTTTAGTTCAGCCGGTCATCCACCTGGCACGCTCGAATTGCTGCACGTTAAAGCGGGCATTTTACAGCTTGATTTAGGTGATGATGTGCTGAACATTCAGCATGGATGTTCTGCTGTTGCAAAAACAGACCAACCCCACGCCTATTCAAGTGCGAACCAGCAGCCGGTAACATTTTTTATGACAGTGGCTGAACTGCATAAGTAACGTCATCTCTCCTGCCATGCCTCATTTGAATGTATAGCGCGCTCACTAAGGCGCATTATTCGTTATGTATTTTTAAATATAGCGGTGCATGAAACCCTTTTAGCGTTATATAATAAATTTAATAACGAAATTAGTTACTTACCGTAATTACTTGATCGCTCTTTTTTATCACCATTTGCATAAATACATAATGAAACCGCTAACTTTTTATACTTTGAGCACGCTCAGCCTGACAATATTCACCGCTCTGCATCATGCGCACGCCGAACAATCCGCTCCCGATGAGACGCTTGTTGTGAGCGCCGCCGCAGACAACACGCATTCCCCGATCAATAAAAAGGCGACATTAGGCAATCTTGGTCAACAAGAGGTACGTAATACGCCTTGGTCGGTTCAAACCGTGGCACCTGCATTAATGAAGCAACAACAGCTCAAAAGTGTCAGCGATCTCTATCGCTATATGCCATCCGTTCAGGGTGACGGCGCACGACCGCAAACACGGGGTATGCAGGGAAGTGTGGTGCAAAATAGTATGATCGATGGGCTGAATGTGGTTTCCACCACTGATTACGCCGCAGAGCAATTTGATCATCTTGAAGTGTTGAATGGGTTGGCCGGATCGCTTTATGGCCCGTCAAATCCTGCGGGATTATTTAATTTTGTTGCGAAACGCGGCACACATTTACCGCAACATTCGGTCACTGTTGGCGCAGGAACCGGCACCAGTCGGCTGCTTTCAGGGGATTTTAGCGGACCGTTGGATGATAACGATCGTCTGCGGTATCGCCTTAATATGCTGGATGATGAAGGCAACGGCTATGTAAGCGGAAGCAAAAAGCGGCGTCAGCTTTTTAGCCTGGCTGTTGACGCTAATCTTTCCGATCAAACCGTCTTAGAAACTAACTTCAGCTATTACCATTTTTATGACAAAGGCTTACCGGGAAAATTTGCTTTGGGTAACGGACTTTCGTTTCCTGCTGCGCCGGATCCAAAGCGCGCCGGTCTTGGGCAATACTATGCTGGCGATAATAATCATACGCTGACTGCCAGCGCACATCTGAAGCATGATTTTGATGGTAACTGGCAGGGCGAAATTGGCGTATTACGTCAAATCGCCGATCGCGAATCTACTGGGGTAACAAACACCTTTACCGATAACGCAGGTCATTACACCACCACAACTTCGTCGGCGACCGCCAGTCGTTTCACCATTAATAGCTATATGGCTAACCTTAATGGCGAAGTTGATACCGGCTGGCTGCACCATCAAATCTCAACAGGATTACGGGGATTCGTCTGGAAGAATATGAATCCCCTGAATGGCGCAACGCAGACGTTGGGAAGTGCTTCACTGGCTAATCCTGCCACCTTTGGCGAACCGGATTATCCCGACTTTACTCAGCGCTATCACTCTGCGACTGCAACGCAGCATGCTTTTTGCTCAGTGATAACCTCGCTTTTAATCCTCAATGGAGCCTGTTGCTGGCGGGAAGTGAAAGCCTGTTGAGTTCTGCTAACTACGCTAAAACGGGTGCTCGCACCAGCGAGTCATCTGATAACGGATTCAGCGGTTCCGCCAGTGTGATGTTTAAACCTGTCGATCCGCTCACCTTGTATGTTTCTTATGCAGATAGCCTGCAGCAGGGCGATACCGCACCAAGTGGTGCCAACAATGCCGGTAACATTCTTGCGCCTTATCGCAGCAAGCAAATCGAAGCAGGCAGCAAATTGGCGCTGGGTGACGTGCTGTTAACGGCGGCGGTATTCCAAATCAAACGGCCTTTTGCTTATACCGGGCAAGACGGTAATTACGCTCAGGCGGGTGAACAGCGCAACCGCGGCATTGAGCTCATGGCCGATGGCGATGTGACGCAGAATGTTCATCTTTATGGCGGCATGACCTGGCTGGATCCTCGTTTGCTCAGTACTGCCAGCGAGGCGACGCAAAACAAGCAGATTGTCGGGCTGCCAAGGTATGCCGCAAACGTGTTTGCGGCGTGGGATCTGCCGGTGCTTGTGGGTTCAGATATTCATGGCGGCATTCACTATGTAGGGCGACGCGCTACAGATAACGCGAATGAGAGTTGGGTGGGCAGTTACACCACGCTCGATGCAGGCGCGGCCTACCACACTCAACTCTTTAATACGGCCACCACTTTCCGTTTTGACATCACCAACCTGACCAATCGGCATTACTGGACCAATATTGTCCCGGGCGGTTTAAACGGTTATAGCGGAGCAGGTTACGCAAGTGCCCAGCTTGGAGAACCGCGCATGATGCAGGTTTCAATGCAGTTGGATTTTTGACAGGAAAATTATGTTTCACAAGACGTTGTTAACACTTGGCCTCACGCTATCCATGACGTTAGTAAGCACTAACGTTTTGAGTAAAACATTGAGCGATGATGCTGGAAATAAAGTTGAAGTAGTGAAACCGGCCCAACGGATCGCCGATGCCTGGTATGCGCATCATTCACTGTTAATGACATTAGGTGCAGGCGATCGCATTGTCGCGACCGTGAATCATCCCAACGATCGTCCCTGGATGTTTACTGTTCAACCTTCGCTCAACCAGGCTCTTCAGGTGCATGGCAAAGATTTCTCTAGCGAAGCGCTGATAGCCCGTCAAGTTGATGCGATTTTTGTTCCTGCTAATGATCCCCAGGCGGACGCGTATCGGCAGGCTGGCATTGCCACGCTGATGATGAATTTCGATGATTTTGCGAGCATGAAGCGTTCTTTACTGACCACTGCTGAAGTGGTGGGTACTCAGCAAGCTATGCAGCGTGCGCAAGATTACAATCGTTATCTGGACCAGCAAATTGCGTTCATTAGTAAAAAGACGGCGGGGCTTAATGCTCATCAACGCCCGCGCGTGCTGCATATCCAATCCTTACATCCGTTAAAAGTGGATGGACGTGATACGTTGATCGACACCTGGATAACACTCGCGGGTGGACAAAATGTCGCAGAGCAGATTAAAGGAAACATGAAAGAGGTGTCGCCAGAGGAGGTCATTCAATGGGATCCTGATGTGATCATCATTGGTCAGGGCGCAGGAAATTGGGCGAAGTCCGACTACGCATCGCTGTTTGCGAGTTTAAAAGCCGTGAAACAGCATCAGGTCTTGCAAAATCCAGCCGGTGTTTTTCCGTGGGATCGTTATGGCACCGAAGCGGCGCTGCAAATTCAGTGGGCAGCGAAGATACTGCATCCTGAGCTCTTTTCTGGCCTCAATCTTGTTCAAGCCACACAAACTTTCTATCAACGATTTTATGATTACCCGCTGGATGAAAAAGGCGCCAAAAGGATCCTGGCTGCGCTGCCGCCAGAATAAGAACCGGCGCGCATTTCATTGTGCTAGTGCCGCTGACCGCACTTTGCTGCATGAGGTAATTTATCAGGAACTGTTCCTGGGCGTGATTGAACCTGGATCGCGCAGCCGACATCGCCAGATCATGCAACAGCTGGTGGAGCAGGGCGCATAAGCAATCATCCTGCGATGTAATGAAATCATCTTGTTGGTGGATGCAACCGACGCCAGCGTGCCACTTTTTGATACCACGCGTGTTCATGCGCAGGATGCGGTGATTCAGGCTTTGATCTCAGCGGCCAAAAGCCATCCTATCCGGGCGGGCATTTCATTGCTTACTCATCCGTTTGTAACCGCTTCAGCTCTTGATGAGCCGGTGCAGCGCGAGCAACTGTTTTGCGGTTGGGATCGCCCCCACATACGATATCCCGCACGTTTTGAAACGGCTCACGTATCGCGCTGCGCTTATCGACGCAGGCAATGCTGCCTGGATCACATATGGAATTTACATGCGTGCCGCCGCAGGCATTCTTAGAGGCGAGGGCGGCAACGTCTTGTACACTTTAGGGTGTTTCCCTATAAATCGTTGCGTGTGCCCATTTTGAGATGATCAGATGCATTTGAACATCCACATGTTTCAGCGCGAAGCGAACCTGAACGCCACTTGCAGCGCCTGAGATGCTTATCCATGCGCATTATTTTGGAAACACGCTCCACCCTATAGTTTCGGTAAAAACTGTATCAGTTCGAACTGTAATTTACTGCTTCTGGAGTCACGTTAGTCAATGCCTAATAATCCTGACTTAATCCTCGCTGCTCCGCGGTGGCCACACGGCGATACCTCATTAATGCATCTGGTGCGTCGCGCGGGGCAACACTCTTCGACGTGCTGGAACCAAAGCGTCGATACCGGCTTGTCAGCCTTGCAGTACGCTATCCTGGTTGTGCTGGCAGAAGAGACAACCTGCGATCAGCAGACGTTGGGACACCGCGCCGGTTTCGGTAAAGCGACCGGGACATATGTGATTGAACGCATGTCTAAAGGCGGGCTATTGAGCGTGGTGATTGATCCTGCTAATCGTCGTCGGAAGCTGGTTACAATGACTGAAGAGGGCAAAATGATGATGGAGCGGATGATCGAGCAGGCAAAAAATGCCGAGAAGTTGATGACCGCAGGGCTGGACGTGCAGGATATTGCTGACTTGAAACGCCTGCTGATTAAGTTAGGCGGGTTACAGGAGCCTGCTGAAGAGCAATAAAGATACCAAGGCCAGGTTAGTAAACGTCAGATTGACGTGGGCTGTGTTCATTATTTATTGCAAGTAAGCCTGCTGTCACCCTCATTTGCCGGGCAGTTGCTCGCTTTTTAGAATGCAAAAAAAGAGATTTAGAAGGTGCATATTGCTGGCACATTATAAGTCTGACCCTTCTCCAGCTGGTGATATCGATTTCAAACTGCTGCTTAACGCGCACCTTGGTTAGGGAGAATTTAAGGGGCTTTTCTGTAAAGTCGATTCAGAACCTTTTTCTTAATAACTCGTGTAGTCTGAGGTGCTGAACGGATGAACGTTCATGCACGCCGTTCAAAAATCGGTAAGCAGGTGCAGCTAACCAAATAAGGAACACGGATGAAAATTGAGAACCTGCCGTTTGGCATGACAAACTGGGATGAAATTGAAGCTGAGGTGCATCCGGGTGAAAAGGGCAGCGCCTTATGGCGAACCCAACGTTTTAATGATATTCGCGTGCGCATCGTGGAGTATTCGCCGGGTTATCTGGCCGATCACTGGTGTGTAAAAGGTCATATTCTTTTTGCTTTGAGGGCGAACTGCACACTGAACTGGAAGATGGCCGCACGTTTGTATTGACGCCAGGAACCAGTTATCAGGTTGCTGATAATGCTGAGGCGCACCGTTCATCTACGTCTGTTGGTGCCAGGCTGTTTATCGTGGATTAGCCGGTAAGTCGCGTACAGAAAAATTTAAGGGCGCCTACAGCGCCTCTTTCACTGCAAGCCTTTACTGACCATGAACACCTGTTGGTTTCGTATCGTGGCGCAAGCCACAGCGCCATTGATCAACAACTGGCGCTGAAAGGCTTATAGCGGCGGGTGCGTTATGTCTCATCACACTTTTCTGCGCTACCGTTAAATCTCACACAGATGCCTGCCTTAGCCACCGTTCCTGATGGATTAGCGGCGGAAGGGATACCCTTCGGTTTAATGTGCAGTGACGTCCCGGTAAAAAACCCAGATATTCCGCTTTCTTTGCTATGGCACAAACGGCGCGACAACGTTCCTGCCCTTCAGTGGCTTCTTGCACGACTCAGAGAGTTGATGGTGAATTAATGGCTAAGTGGGAAGCTGTTATTTGACACTTTATTTAGTTTCTAAACTTAGCCGCTACTTAAATAACTTTCTACACATAAACGCACGTGGATGAGAAAAGGGCGTAGAATATTTACACTTCTACAAGTAAGCTGAATGAAATTTAAAATAACCACTAAATCAAAGAGTTAAATAGTAAGAGTATTCTGTAATAGCAAGCACATTGCGCATTAGGTTGTATTCTTTATTATGCTTACAACACATTAGTTGTTTCCTTTTCATCGCAAAAATCTTATCGGGGAATAATGTGCTAATAAAAAAGAAGCGCGTAAGATCGCACACTGAAGATCGCTATCTGGCTTTGGTGCTGGCGACGACGGCGGGAATATTAAATGCAATGGCGCTCGGTGCCTTTGGTTTTTTTCCTTCACACATGACGGGGAACGCTTCACAAATTTCGTCTGAGGTCTCTACTTCAGATCTTCATAGCCTGCTTTTTTTAGCGGTACTGATAACTGCATTTGTCATTGGTTGTACAACGGCACGCTTCGCTGTGTTTGCCGGGCAGCAGCGAAAAATGCGGACCATTTATTGCCTGATTATTCTTTTTGAAGGAATGGCATTAACTGCTGCCTCGGTTTTTGAAACCGTATTCTACTCGCCGAGTTATAACGGCGAAGTACTGGTGCTATTGGGGTTCTTGATGGGGGTGCACAACTCAACCTCAACCCAACTTTCAAATGGCCGTGTACGTTCAACGCACGTTACCGGAACCTTAACCGATGCCGGGATTGCTTTTGGTTCCTATTTGACTTCATTTATTTCGCGAGAAGATGCCAGCAATCGTCGTTTTTATCAGAAGCAATTGCACACGCATTTGACGACGATATTTTCGTTTTTGTCAGGTTGTATTGTCGGGCTGCTTTTATTCAAGTCGTTTGGCTTCAATGCCATGATTGTATTGGGTGTTTCTCTGATGATCATTGCTTCCAGCGCTATCGCAATAACGTTGCAAACGGCCGGCAAAAAGTTGTATTGATGTTGTACTGATAAAAAGGCTTTCTGACTATTTCAGAAAGCCTTTTTTGTTGAATGACTCAACGTAGATCAGGAGCGCTTGTCAGCTCGAATTTGTTCCATCCAGAGTAATCCACGTTCAGTACCTCAAAATTAATCACTGTTTGCCAAAAAGGCTTCACCCACGCTCAGCTTCCATTGATTGGGTTAATATCAACACGGAGCATATCTTTTTTAATTAATAACGAAATGTAGCTGTCCGGTTTTCCTGCCTCAGAACTCTGGTTGCCGCCAAAGTGTGATCGATAAATATAACTTCGCCATGACAGGGTGTAACTGCTCTTTAAACCATCTTTATTGAGTGCTGCTAAAATTAATCGGAAATAAAGGAGAGGGAAATATTTTCTGCCGGAGGCGTAGGGTGCAGGGAAGAGAGATTCACAGACCAGAAGAGCCGTTTTTAATAGAGAAATATTTAAGATCGTTGTGTAACGGGAGGTAATTGCAGATGATCAGAATGCGTGAATTTCTTTCAATAATAAATCAATCATAGACAGGTCAGGCGCTGTGCTATCGTGAGAGGCGGCGACATTGATTGTGGAAGTAGTTATGATTATTCAATCAGTTAGCGGAAGTATTTATCTATTAACTAAAAGAGACATCTATTCAGTAAAACAAGCAAAGAGTGAGGCAATCCTTTGCCTCTAATAATAAGCGAGATGATTCATGGCTTATTAACTGCGGCGGCTGGTTTGCCCGCCTTTCTTCCCTGCGTCGGACGCTTTTTCACGGTCATTTTTAAAATTGCCGCCGCTATGCTGTCCGCCTTTCTTACCGGCTGAGCTTGCTTTTTCACGGTCGTCTGCAAAGTTACCTGATCCGCCTCTGTGCTGAGTCATATTATGTTCTCCTCAAGAGTTTATATTGCATAACCATATTAACTCGGTCATGCGCGTCGTACAGACTTAATAATAGACAAGCTTTAAAAGCCTGCAAGCGTAGCGCGAAATTAATTTAAACACTGCAAAGCGATCGCATTTTTATACAGCGAGTTATTTTCATTGTGTTATTACTTTTTGTTTCTGCAAATGAAATTTTATATATTCCGTGAATGCTATCGTTTATTCCGTTCTACATTATTCAGCGTCTCCCTCACTGTTTTTCTTCAAAACAGTGAGGTGATGGTTAATGCATATGCAATAAATGAATATAAATCAATAATATAAACGCTTCAGATTACTTTTCGTGTTCAGCCAAATACTCTTCCCTTAGCAGCCCAAATATCCAGTCATCCTGCCACTCTCCGTCAAGATAATAGTTGCGCCGCAAAGTGCCTTCTTGGAGAAATCCTGCCTTTATTAAGGTTCTTTTTGATGTTTCATTGCCTGCCGTTACGGTGGCAACCAGCTTTCTGAAATCATGCTGCTTAAAAGAAAATTCAATCAGGGCCTGTAGAGATTCAATGCCATAGCCTTTTCCCTGAAACGCGGCGGAAAGGACAAAACCGACTTCAGCAATGCCTTCACCACGATCAATAAAACCTGTTGCGCCAACGGGCAAACCTGACGTTTTTTCATGCATCAACAGGCAAAGCCAATGATCACACCCTTTTTGCCACTCCGCTATTCGGCAATCAAAAGCATGTTCTCTAATCTCATCTTCACTGCGCGGGTCTGAAATATATTTCATCACCGACCTGTCCTGATTCAGCGCTAAAAAGAACGGCCAGTCATCAAGAGTAAGGCGGCGATAGAGCAATCTGTTTGAGCTGATGTCATCAAGGTGCATGCATTTTCCTTATGCCAGATATTTACGTGCTGCGTTAACGCTATCTTAAAGGCAGGTTACTGAAGACAGGCAATATATTTTTCACCTGAGCGCAGCACAATATCGTGTGCACTGTCGTGAATGTCTTGCCCTTCAAATGCTCCATAAAGTTGGTTGAAGTGGATGCCAGAAAGGCGGCGTGTCATTTCACTCACCACTGCTGCGGGCAGCGGAAGCATATTGGGGTAGCTCCACATAAACGAGACGGCATCTGCGCCGGGCGTGACCTGAACAATGTCGCCCGCAAGCAGAATACCATCGCCGCTGTTCCAGTGAAGCACGCAGCCGCCGGCAAAGTGTCCTCCCAGACGCAGGAGTTTTACAGAGGGCATCAGTTCCAGTTCATTGCCTTGCCAAAGGCGTATGAAAGCACTGTTACGCATGATCCATTCACTGTCACTGGCGTGGAGGTAGATGGGGGCGTTAAACGCCTCTGCCCACTCTTGCATGGTGGTGTAGTAATGAGGATGGGAAATGGCAATGGCGCTGATTCCGCCCAGCGAATCCACCAGCGTTTTAGTGGCCTGATCAAGGTTCGCGATGCAATCCCACAACACATTTCCCTCTGGTGCCCTCAGTAAAAAAGCTCGCTGATTAATAGCGAAATTGGGCACAGTTTTAATACTCAATAAATTCTCTGCATGTGACTGCCATTTATTCGAATGACTCTCTTGTAGGGCTGATAACGGTACCCATTTTTGTCCGGTAGCGGGCACATACTGACGCTCATCATCACATATTTTGCAGTGTTCTATTTTCACTGCTTGCTCTTCATAAGATGTACCGCATGTCGCGCATACTTTGATCATTGAGACGTCCTCATCTATTTGCTGAGATTGATTATAGAAGTCAGAAACAGGTTGAGTGAATGTTGGAGAAAGAGGCGGTAATCCAGCGGCTCTTTCTCTGCGGTGGCATTTTGATTCGCTTTAATGGTTTACTGAGCCAACAGAATTCATGCGTAAACATCTTGAAAGGAGAGTGCTGTGAAAGTGAGGCGGGCATCACCTAATGAAGCAGAAATTCTCTGGAAGATTAGAAATCTGGCCATTCGCCGTGGCTGCGCAGAAGTTTATGACGCTGCCATTGTAACGGCCTGGACGCCAGACGCTATGCCTGCCAGCTTCAGATCGGTGATTTCAGCCAATCCGTTTTTTGTGATAGATG
Source organism: Candidatus Pantoea bituminis (assembly GCF_018842675.1). Lineage (NCBI taxonomy): Bacteria > Pseudomonadati > Pseudomonadota > Gammaproteobacteria > Enterobacterales > Erwiniaceae > Pantoea > Candidatus Pantoea bituminis. Next base: position 207,807 of record NZ_JAGTWO010000005.1, on the reverse strand, counting down.
GCGTCGAAGGTTCACCTGTGGCTACGGGTTTTCTTGACCTTGCGAGCAATAGCGTTGAGGCAATATTCACGCTTCCGCACTACGCCGGCAAAGGTCTGGCTAGCCTGATCATCAATGCGATCAAAGTTGAGGCGAGGAAGCGTCAAATATCGCATCTCACTCTTTCATCCACCCCCAATGCGGTCTCTTTTTATGAGCAGCACGGATTCGTTGCTGTGCAGGAAGGCCATTATTATTCCAGGCTGGCGCAAGCCCACTTAAAATGCACTGACATGGTCATCAATTTGTCGCGATGAAAAGCGCTGTTCTTAAGGATAACAACGCTTTAGCCGGGGGCTCCACAGCGGCAGCGCCTTAACCCTTTCGCTTAGCGGCCTAATAAGCGATCGCGCAGCGCTGCAGGTAGTCGGGGATCGGAACAGCGCTCAAGGTTCGATTCTGTCATCCGTTGTTGCATAGAAGCCGCAACTTCAGCAGGCGCTGTTTCTGGTCGTCCCGCATTAAAGGGCGGTGCTGGCGCATATTCCAGACCCAACTGAATACGTTGTGCCATCTCCTCACCATAAATCTCAGCGATAACCACCAGCGCAAAATCAATTCCCGCTGTTACGCCGCCGCCAGTAATAACATTGCCATCCTTAACCACCCGCGCATCATCAGGAATTGCACCAAAACAGGCTAACTTTTCACGCCAGGCCCAATGGGTGGCAGCCCGCTTATTTTTCAGCAAACCCGCCGCGCCGAGAATCAATGCGCCGGTGCAGACCGAGGTAATATAGCGAGCCTGTTGAGCGAGACGCTGTATATGCGACATATAGTCGCTGTTCGCTATTGCCAGCAAACAGCCGCCGCCGCCGGGTACACACAGTAAATCGCAGGATTCAATCTGGCTCAGATCCTGCAGTTCACTGAACACCAGGTTATCAGCCTTAATCGGCTCGCCTCCCAGCGAGGCAGCAATGACTTCTGTCTCGGGTAGACGGCTAAAAAATTGATGAGGTCCGGTAAAGTCGAGTTGCGTGACGCCTTGATAGAGTGGAATAACAATTTTCATTATTTATGATCCCTTAATGGCTGAGTCGGCAGTAAAGCGCAATCCTGAATGCCATTAATACAACAATGTCGCTCAGCTGATAAAGGGGTGGCGTGATGCAAATTCGTGTTATGACGTTGAAAGAGGCAGGAAACGAGAGGGGAAGGGCAATTCCCACCACGACAAAGTCGCGTAGTGGGAAAAGTGACGATTATTTATCGTTGCCAAAACCTTGTTTCAGCAGCGCGGATAAGACTTTCGGGAAGTAAATGTTCTGGTAGTAACCGCTGACGCTTTCGCTCCAGCTTTCGCCGTCGTTGCGTCCAATGTTCTGCCAGTGTGCAACCATTTCCTGATTGTAGTCTGAGATGTGCTGTTCTAAATCAGCAGATTGGTACGTTTCTTCATGACGGAAAGTGGCAACAGGCAGGCGCGGTTTCTGATGCGCTGGAACATCAACATGCCCAATCACGACACCCACCACCGGGAAAGTATGAGCCGGGAGTTTAAGCAGATCGATCATCGCTTCTGGATCACGGCGAATGCCGCCGATGGGCACAATGCCTAATCCTTCCGCGCGAGCCGCTGCCATAACCGCCCCTAACGCGATGCCGACATCAGTGGCGCCTGAAACGATGCTTTCGATACTTTGCTGAGCAATTTGCTGTTTATCGATGGCGGCCATCGCCTGGCCAGACTTGTGCATATCCAACACAAAAGTAATAAAGACCGGCGCCTTGGCAATCCAGGGTTGACCGCCTGCGATAGCGGCGATTTTTTCACGGGATTCCGCCTTGCGAGAGATAACCAGTGAAACCTGCTGTGAATTGACGGAAGTTGGCGCACGATAGGCAGATGCGACGATACGGTCCAGTGCAGCTTCATCAATGGATTGTTCGGTGAAGCTGCGTTCACTTTTATGGCTGGTAAAAATATCAAAAACGGGATTCATTTTTTTCTCCGGTTATAAACGCCGACAACTATACAATGTTGAAAGTTTGGCGTTTAACACCTTTTGCTTGATGTGCGTGTCCACTTATCACATGGCAGGGTAAACAGGCTGTTTATTCATCTTTGATTATCGGCCAGTTCACCGGCGAAACGCCATTAAGCTGTGGGCGAGCAAATAAAAAACCTTGGTAATAACGAATACCCGCTGCTTCAAGCCATAACCACTCTTCTAATTTCTCAATACCTTCCGCAATAACCGTAATTTCCAGTAACGTACAGCAGGTTATTATTGCCTGAACAATCGCTTGTTTCGGCCCGCTTTTATGAACATCACAGATAATATTGCGATCGATCTTAACTTTTTCAGGTTGAAATTTCGCCAGCAATGAAAGGCCGGCAAAACCCGCGCCGAAGTCATCAATGGCTAAGCCAATGCCAGCCGATCGTAATTGTTTGATAGCAAAATCAAATTCGTCAAAACGAGAGATGACCTCATCCTCCGTCACCTCTACTACGACTTGCTCAGGAACCAGTCCGCTGGCCTTGATCTCGCTGAGTAAAATATCTACCGCATTTTTTGTTGTCACTAAAGACATCGGTAAGAGATTCACTGAAATTGTCTGATCAACCATGCCCATTTTATTTGCCAGCGCAAAAGCAAAGCGTTTTGAGTCGAGATCAGCTTTATAAAGCGCATCTTTAGACAGTGTAGAAAAATACTCAGCCGGTGAACCGCCATCTGGACTGCGAATAAGCGCTTCGAAAGAGATAACTTTTTTATTAGCGACATCAACAATGGGTTGTAAGGCAAACTGACAGTTCTGACCCGGCTGGAAATTGTCATATTCTCTGTGTGGCGTGAACGGAAGCTGAATAAGATCCCAGCTTTCTAGACCAGCCGTATTTATAAAGGGTTTTTTATTATCATCTTCAACAAAAGTGCGAATGAATTTCAGCACTCTGTCATCATAAGTCAAATTAAAGCGGGACGTTCCTTTAGCCAGCACGGCTTGCAGTACCCGCTTTTTTCATAATGGCGCAGGTCAAAAAGCTCCATGCCGTGGTGGCCAAAACGCCGGGCGGGTGCGTAGTCGCGCATCAACTCAACCAAATTGTTGTGCCGCTTGTCATGGCAGATACGTTCATAAACAGCGCTTACACTCGCATCAGGCCCTTCCAAAACCTGAAAAAAATGCGCGCCGTCAAACAGCAAAATGCCGGTAACGTGGATCTTCTCATTGTTGATTCTGGACTTTTCTATGGTGTGCGCTAACGCACCCAACGATACGCCTGCAGACAGATGGCTTCTGTAGATAAGTGTCGACAGCATAGTCGTTCTCGAGATCTCTATTTTTAGCTGGCATGAATAAGCAGGTGCACTTTAGAACGTGTCTGACGCATTTTCCATCCGGCGGTTTACTCTTTTTAAGCCAGGGTCATCTTTATTCCGTTTCGTTTAAAGCCTGCCTACGCAATACCCGCAGGATAAAAGCAAATTTTAAAGAAAGCGTAGCGTTAAAACCTGTTAGTAATTATTGGGTTAATTTTATAGCGATCCAAAATGGCAACTCGACGAACGTTGGACCAGGATTTTAATTATCGACACAATTTTTTTAACCTTGATGGTTTATTGCGTAAAAATGATTTTCTAAACGGTGAAAAACAGGAGCCACAATGCTTAGCTATCTTTTTATCGGTGCCAATGATGTTGAACTTTCCGGGCAATTTTACGCCGCTGTTTTACTGCCACTGGGTTATGAAAAAGAAGTCGATGGTGAGCAGCTCATCTTTTCGCTGCCCGATATACCGGATCGACACAATGGTCCCGGCGCGGTGTTTATCAGCAAACCCTATAATGGCGGCAAGGCAGAACCCGGCAACGGCATGATGCCCGGGTTTCGTGTTAAAACGCGTCAGTTAGTTGATGAGATCTATGCAGCGGGTTTAATGGCAGGCGGAACGGATGAGGGTGATCCGGGCATTCGTGAGCGCTATAGCAGCAATTTCTATGTTGCCTATTTGCGCGATCCCGCCGGAAATAAACTGGCGATGTTCTGTAACGCCGAATAATGCGGGTAAAATCTTGGTGTATTTTTGCAGGCGTCAGGAAGAGAGCCACGCCCCGATGCCGCAACATCGGGACGTGGATTAGTGTGGCGCGCGAGTAGGGCGAACGACAATCTCATTCACATCAACATCATCCGGTTGTTCAATCGCGTAACGCACCGCACGACCAATCGCATCGGGCTGCAGTGCTATTGCGCGGTAGCTTTTCATCACATCGGCGGCTGACGGGTCGGTGATGGTATTCGCCAATTCACTTTCTACCACGCCTGGATGAACGCAGGTCACACGTAGCTGGCTGTTTTCCTGGCGTAATCCATCGGAGAGGGCGCGCACTGCAAACTTTGTCGCACAATAGACGGCCGCCGTGGGCGACACCGCTAATGCACCAATGGAGGCAATATTAACGATATGCCCGCGTTGGTGCGTCAGCATTGTCGGCAATACCGCAGCGATTCCGTGCAGCACACCTTTAATGTTCACATCGATCATCTGGTCCCACTCGTCGACGTGAAGTGATGCCATCGGCGACAACGGCATGATGCCTGCGTTATTGATCATCACATCAATGCGTCCCCATTTTTCCAGCGCGACTTGAGCAAATTGTTGTACAGATTCACGTTGCGTGACGTCAAGCGACTGAACGGCAACGTCTGCGCCATTAAAGCGCAGTTCTTCGGCCAATGTTTGCAGACGATCTACACGACGCGCGCCCAATAAGAGCGTTGCGCCTGCAGCAGCCAGTTCGCGGGCAATGCCTGCACCAATTCCACTTGATGCACCGGTTATTAAGATCACTTTGTTCATCATTCATCTCCTGTTTAGATATCGCTAGTGATCGTAAAGGCTCTCAGCTATAAAGATAAGCCACCTATTCCTTCATAGACTGGTAACAGGAACTAACCAATGCAGCTAGATAAAAATGCGCTGGATGTGTTTGTTACGGTAGCCGAAACGCGCAATTTCCGCGTTGCTGCTGAGCGGCTTGGCGTAACACGCCCGGCAATCAGTCAGGCATTACGTCGACTGGAAGATCGGCTAAACGTCTCATTGATGCGACGTACAACGCGCAGTATTAGCCTCACAGAAGCGGGCGAACGACTCTATGCCGACGTTGCACCCGCCATGCTGCAACTGAATCGCGCCGTTTCTGACATTACCGAGCTGGCGGGTGAACCGCGTGGACAGCTGCGTCTGGCGATCTCTTCCATTGCTGAGCGGATAATAGGCGGAGAATTACTGGCATCGTTTATTGAACGTTATCCGCAGGTTGAACTGGATATCACTGTCACTGACGACGAATTCGACATTGTGGCGCAAGGCTATGACGCTGGCGTGCGGCTGGGGAAATCATTGCGCAGGATATGATCGCCGTGCCGGTTTCTTCCCGGCAACGGCAGGTTACTGTCGCGGCACCCTGTTATCTGGCGCGCTATGGCACGCCACAACATCCTAATGAATTGATTCAACATCGCTGTATTGGTTGGCGTAAAGGGCCGGGATTATCGCCTTATCGCTGGGAATTTGCTGAGAACGGGCGTGAATTTGACGTGGCGGTAAATCCGCAGCTCACCACCAATGATATGGGCGTCATGATTCGCACCGCCTGCGCGGGCGGCGGTATCACGTTTGGTATGGAAGAGACGTTCAGGTCTTATATCGATCGGGGCGAGTTGGTAACGTTACTGGATGCCTGGTTACCCACCTTTGCTGGTTTTTATCTTTATTTTTCCAGCAGAAAGAATCTGGCAGCCAAACTTCGCGCACTCATTGATCACGTGAAGATGTGAATGAGCGAAGGGGGCAAAGATTTGATGAAAGTAAGTACACGCTAACTAAAAAGCCTGCATTACACAGGCTTTTTTATTGCTGTCTAACAACAGCCGCTTATTTACGGTATTGCTCGTCGCTGACTTTTTCCATCCAGTCAACCGGGCTGCCGTTTACTGACTCAGCGATGGCAATGTGCGTCATTGCTGTTTCCGGCGTCGCACCGTGCCAGTGCTTAACATCTTCTGGAATCCAGACAATATCGCCCTGATTCATGACGCGAATCTCTTCGCCTTCACATTGAATCCAGCCTTGGCCATGGATCACAATCAACGTTTGTCCAAGTGGATGTGTATGCCATGCAGTGCGCGCACCCGGCTCGAAAGTCACGGTAGCGCCGCCGACACGTGCGGGTTCGGTAGCCTGAAAAGGCGAATCAATGCGCACGGTGCCGGTAAAATAGTCTTCAGGGCCTTTGCGTGATGGTTGGGATCCGTTGGCAATAATTTTCATCTGTTTCTCCTTAAAGCGGGAAATGTGGCGATGACGTTAACTCTAGCAAAATCGTTTTATGAAGATTAGATGAGAAAACGAGAATGCATCTATGACTCCTTTTCATTAATTTTCTAAGCGTATTGAGAATGAAAGGAGAGTTGAGAGCGTTTTACAGAAGCCTCAGAAGAGTTAAGCAGAATAATCCCTGTGGGAACGCCTGCTTTTTAACGCGGATACTAAACATCAAGCCGAAAAATAAGCCAGCCATAATCATGGCCGGCTTTGATTACGCAAAACTCAGCGCTTATTCATCATCTTCGTCGTCATGCCGATTGCTGCCGAAGCGATTACGTACGACCACAAAGAATACCGGCACGAAATAGATCGCCAGCAGCGTAGCGGCTACCATGCCGCCAATTACGCCGGTGCCCACCGCATTTTGCGCACCCGATCCTGCACCTGAACTCAAGGTCAGCGGCAGCACCCCAAGAATAAAGGCCAGCGAGGTCATCAGAATGGGGCGTAAACGCATCCGCACCGCATCCAGCGTGGCTTCAATAATCGCTTTTCCCTCTTTCTCCATCTGATCTTTAGCAAATTCCACAATCAGAATGGCATTCTTGGCGGAAAGCCCAATGGTTGTCAGCAAGCCAACCACGAAGTAAACGTCGTTGCTTAAGCCGCGCAGTAGCGTGGCGACTAAAGCACCCAAAACGCCCAATGGCACCACCAGCATCACCGAGAAAGGTATCGACCAACTTTCATAAAGCGCAGCAAGACAAAGGAAAACCACGATCAACGACAGCGCGTAGAGTGCGGGCGCTTGCTCACCGCTCATCCTTTCCTGATACGACATCCCGGTCCAGTCGTAACCGATGCCGGTTGGCAGTTGTTGCGCCAGCTGTTCCATCAGCGCCATCGCTTCACCAGAACTTTTGCCTGGCGCAGGTTGGCCGAGAATTTCCACAGCAGGCAAGCCGTTAAAGCGTTCCAGGCGCGGTGAGCCGTAGACCCAATTTGCCGTCGAGAAGCTGGCAAACGGGACCATCTTGCCGTTGCTGGCACGCACATACCAGTCGTTGAGATCTTTTGGCATCATGCGATAAGGCGCGTCGCTCATGACATAGACTTTTTCACGCGTCCATTATCGACAAAGTCGTTAACGTAGCTGCCGCCCCATGCGCTGCTCAATGTCGTGTTGATGTCGGAAAGCGAAACGCCCAGCGCAGCGGCTTTTTCCTGATCAATGTCGATCTTATACTGCGGGTTGTCTTCCATACCGTTTGGGCGAACCGCGGTCAAGAGGTCAGGATGCTGACGCGCCAGCTCCAGCAACTTATTACGCGCTTCAGTGAGTTTTGCATGACCCAATCCCGCCTGATCGATCAATTCGAAATCAAAGCCGGTGGCGTTACCCAACGCGATAATAGGCGGCAGATTAAACGCAACCACCTGACCATCAATGATTTTGCTGAATGCTTGTGCCGCACGGCTCACAATGCCATCCACTTTGTTTTCATCGCCGGGACGATCGGCCCAATCTTTTAAGCCGATAAAGGCAATACCGACGTTTTGCCCACGACCAGCAAAGCCAAAACCGTTCACAGTTAACACATTTTCGACATTGTTCTTTTCATTGTTGAGGTAGTAATCATTGACTTGATCCAGCACCGCCTGAGTTCGCTCCTGCGTCGCGCCAGCAGGCAAAATGGCCTGAGTCGCCAACACACCTTGGTCTTCAGAAGGTAAAAACGAAGTAGGTAAACGCATAAACAACATCGCCATACCCACCACTAACACGCCATAAATCAGTAAGTATCGACCTGTTCCCTGCAACATCCGGGCGACAGAATGGGTGTAATGATGTGCACTTTGATCGAACGTGTGGTTAAACCAACCGAAGAAGCCGCCATGCTGCCCATGTGTTCCCGCTTTGATCGGTTTCAATAGGGTGACGCACAGCGCTGGCGTCAGGATCAGGGCAACCAGCACCGATAAAACCATGGCAGAAACGATGGTGATGGAGAACTGGCGATAAATCACGCCGGTGCTGCCGCCAAAGAAAGCCATCGGCACAAATACGGCGGAAAGCACCATGGCAATGCCCACCAGTGCACCCTGAATTTGTCCCATCGATTTACGCGTGGCCGCCTTGGGTTTTAACCCATCCTCGGCCATGACGCGTTCGACGTTCTCAACCACCACAATGGCATCGTCCACCAGCAAGCCGATAGCCAGCACCATGCCGAACATGGTTAAGGTGTTAATCGAATAGCCAAAGGCGTTAAGGATGGCGAAAGTGCCCAGCAACACCACCGGCACCGCAATGGTAGGAATCAGCGTGGCGCGGAAGTTTTGTAAAAACAGGTACATCACCAAAAACACCAGCACAATGGCTTCAATCAGGGTTTTCACCACTTCATGAATGGAAATGCTAATAAATGGCGTGGTGTCGTAGGGATAAACCACTTTCAAACCTTGCGGGAAGAAGGGTTTCAGCTCTTCAATTTTGGCGCGTATCGCATTAGCAGTATCCAGCGCATTAGCACCGCTGGCCAGCTGTATTCCCAATGCAGACGCGGGCTTGCCGTTGATTTTAACCACAAACTGGTAGTTTTCACCGCCACGTTCAATACGCGCCACATCATGCAAACGCACCTGCGAACCATCGCTGTTCACTTTCAACAAAATATTGCCGAACTCTTCCGGTGATGTCAGACGCGTCTGCGCAATGATCGAGGCATTAAGCTGCTGGCCTTTTACGGGTGGCGCGCCGCCTAACTGGCCAGCTGCAACCTGCGCGTTTTGTGTCTCGATCATGTTAATGACATCAACCGGCGTCAGCTGGAAGTTGTTCAGCTTGTTGGGATCGAGCCAGATGCGCATCGCATATTGCGAACCGAACAGCGTGGTATCACCTACGCCGTTAATACGACTGAGCGGATCCTTTAAATTAGCCGCGACGTAGTCAGCAATATCTTCCATGCTCATGCGGCCGCTTTCATCGACAAATCCCGGCACAAGGAAGAACACACTGGATGATTTACGCACCGTTATCCCTTGTTGCTGTACTTCCTGCGGCAACAGCGGCGTAGCGAGCTGTAATTTGTTCTGAACCTGAACCTGGGCAATATCTGCATCGGTGCCATTTTCAAAAGAGAGCGTCAATTGCAACGTCCCGGATGAATCGCTGGTGGAGGACATATACATCAAGCCATCCAGCCCGCTCATGTTTTGCTCAATCACCTGCGTCACGCTGTTTTGCAGCGTGGTAGCATCTGCGCCAGGATAAGTGGCACGGATCTGCACCGCCGTTGGCGCAACATCAGGATATTGTTCAATCGGTAGCTTGAGGATCGAAATCGCCCCGGCCAGCATGACGATAATTGCCAGCACCCAGGCAAATATCGGCCGGTTAATAAAGAAATTAGACATCAATCAATGTTCTCAGTAGGCGTTTAAGAAGCAGGTTGTGAAGAGGGCGCCGTATCAACAGGTTTCACCTGCATGCCGGGTTGGGCACGCTGTACACCAGAAGTAATTACGCGTTCGCCGGGCGCTATTCCTCCGGCAACCAGCCAGTTATCACCCACCGTTTGCGACAGGTTCAATGTACGAACTTCCACTTTGTTATCAGACGTCACCACCATCGCTGTGGGATCACCGTGTGGCGTACGCGTCACGGCACGTTGGGGAATCAATAACGCCTGTGGATTCACGCCTTCTTCCAGTCGCACACGCACAAACATGCCGGGAAGCAAATTGTGATGAGGATTAGGCACAATCGCGCGCAGGGTAATGGAACCGGTGGTTTGATCGACCGTGACATCCGAGAAGGCCAGCGTGCCCGATTCAGGGTAGGTGCTGCCGTCGGCCAGCAAGACGGTAACTCTGGCTTTGCCTGCTTGCTGTTGAAGCCTGCCGGAGGCCAACTCTTGTTGCAGTCGCAAAAAATCCTGGCTTGATTGCGTGACATCGACATAAAGCGGATCCAGTTGCTGCACGGTGGCGAGCGCATCGGCTTGACTTGCCTGCACTAACGCGCCTTCGGTTACTGACGAACGTCCTACGCGGCCGCTGATTGGCGAAGTGAGTGTGCTCCACGATAAGTTTATGCGGGCACTTTCAAGTGCAGCCTGCGCAGCTTCTACTGCGGCGCGGGTTTGCGCTGCCGTTGCCGCGGCCTGGTCGTAATCCTGGCGGCTGATATAGTGCGTTCCCAATAAAGGGCGATACCGATCCAGCGTCGCTTGCGCAATGCGGGCATTGGCTTTTGCTTCCGCTACCGCGGCTTTAGCATTGTTAAACGTGGCTTTGAAGGGGGCCGGATCAATTTGATACAGCACATCACCGGCATTAACGTCGCTGCCTTCAACAAAGGTGCGTTTGAGAATAATCCCAGCAACCTGCGGGCGCACTTCAGAGACGCGATACGCTGAGGTTCTGCCCGGTAAATCGGTGCTCATGGGTAAAGATTGAGGTTGTAACGTCATCACCTGAACTTCTGGCGCCTCAGACGATGAAGCCTTATTGTTCGCTGCATCATCACACCCTGTTAAATTTAAAATAAAAAGCGCACATAAAATCGCCAGAGGCTTTAACGCCACTTTATCAGGCATTTATTTTCTCCCGGAGAGAGGATTGGTTTGATTATTAAACCCACACATTCGCGTCGAAGCTGTGGGCGTTTAAACGGCGGAAGGTTGCAGGTGGAACATGATATTTTTTGGCAAACGTCCGTGTGAAAGATTGTTGTGAGTCGTAGCCATATTTGACTGATATATCGATAACGCTTTCGGAACCATCAATGAGATCATGGGCAGCCAGTTCCATTTTTTTATCGCGAATATAATGTCCGAGACTTTTATGGGTAATACGCTGAAACATTCGCTGTAGATGCCATTTTGAATAACCTGCACGTGCAGCCACGTCATCAATTTTCAACGGCTGTTTTATGTTGTCATCAATCCATGTCACCAGGTCTTGAATGATAATGTCATGTCTGTCCATTTTCTTACTCTCAGGGAATTTTAAAGAAGCAGGGGAAAGGGCGAATTGGCGCAACAAGCCGATGAAAAACGTGCCATAAATAAGGGAAGTTAATAAATCAGACAATATTGTTATTTGAAGCGCTGGCTTGTTTTGACGTACTTTCGTCCTTGCGGATTAACGGTATATTTCAGCAACGCCATAAAGTTTATTTTCACCGCCTGCGGAGATGATCTTCATTGAAGAAGCCCCTTCAGCGGCGGCTTTATCAGAGAGTTTTTCAGTTAAGCGGTCGAGAGAATAAGCGCCTTGCGCGGAGACCACGCCAATTTTCTCTTTACCCGTAACGTCGTTGGTCACATTTACCGCCAAGGCGCTGTTGATTGTTAGCAGCGTGGCAAGCAAAAGCAACGTAGTTTTAATGGTGTTCATAATGACCTCGATGTATCAGGATGAATGAAAAGATATCGATAAAGCCAACTTCAACGAAATCGTATCATTAACAATCACACTAAATTAGAGCACTAAACACGATAGGCGTTATGAATGATGGTCATCAATACTGCGCCAAAAAGTGAAGCGCCAAGGCGTCAAGCCCGCTATAACTCTGTCTACATCACATTGTGGCAAAGCAAAATTTAGAAATTATTGAGATTTGCGCATATATTCAGCTTATTCAGTGTATTTCCCCACCGACGAGAACCGACCATGTTAAAAGAAAATTTCAATGACCTTATTTACCTGGTCATGGTGGCGAAAGAGCGCAGTTTTACCCGCGCAGCAGCAAAGTTAGGGGTGTCGCAATCGGCGCTTAGCCACGCCATTCGCGCGTTAGAAGAGAGATTGAATACGCGGTTATTGACGCGCACTACACGCAGCGTTGCGCCGACTGAAGCGGGAGAACGGTTAATCGAAAACATTGCTCCGCTATTTGCCGATATCGAAAAAGAGCTGGTGAGTTTGTCGGATAACTTAGGAAAAACCTCCGGGAATATCCGTATTACGGCGGGCGAACATGCATTATCGTCCACCTTGTGGCCGTTGCTTAAACCGTTTTTACAAACCTATCCTGACGTGAATATTGAATTTTCTGTAGATAATACCTTGACTGATATTGTCAGCGGACGATTCGATGCGGGCGTGAGATTAGGCGAGCAGGTTGAAAAAGATATGGTAGCGGTACGTATTGGCCCCGACTGGCGTATGTCGGTGGTGGCATCGCCCGCTTATTTTGCGCAATTTGGTAAACCCGAAACGCCTTATGAATTGCAAAATCACAACTGTATTAATATGCGTCTACCAACGCGCGGTGGAATTTACAGCTGGGAATTTAATAAGCAGGGCAAAGAAATTCGCGTAAAAGTAGAAGGTCAGCTCATTTTTAATAATCTGGCTTCCCGGATTGATGCCGCATTATCAGGAATGGGTGTGGCCTATGTGCCGGAAGACACTATTACCCATTTAGTCAATCGGGGGATTTAGTGCGTGTGTTAGATGACTGGTGCGACCCTTTTACAGGGTATTACCTTTATTACCCCAGCCGGAAACAACATACCGCCGCGTTTGCTAAATTGATTGAAGCGGTACGTTATCAGGGATAACTGCCTGTGAATTTCTCAGCATGTAAATGCATTTTGGCGCAATTGCAGTGCATGACAGCGTGATGAGATTGCGCCAGGTTTACGCTGAAATGAACTGAACCCGCTGCGCATTTCTCTTTTCTAGGCGGTTTGTCGCTCTCTTCAGTAAGCGATAGCCGCCAACCAGAGCGAGAATTTCTGTGTGTATAAAATGTGATCAGCTCGTGAGAACCTTATTTTGTAATCGATTACTTTTTACGGGTCAGGAATGTAATCGATTACTTTAACCGCCGAGGTTCATCATGATCTCCACCACGCAAAACACTGAAAACATAGCTGTGCACCAGCGGATGCTGATTCCGCGTCTGTCGCTAATGATGTTTATGCAATTTTTTATCTGGGGAAGTTGGTCCGTTACGCTCGGGTTGGTGATGACGCAGCACAACATGTCATTGCTGATTGGGGATGCATTTTCGGCCGGGCCAATTGCGTCGATTCTGTCGCCGTTCGTGCTGGGCATGTTAGTTGATCGCTTCTTTCCGTCGCAAAAGGTGCTCGCCGTTATGCATCTGGCAGGTGCGGTGATCTTATGGTTTGTGCCTCAAGCGCTGATCGCTGAAAACGGCTCGCTGCTGATCGCCTTACTCTTTGGTTATACGCTGTGCTACATGCCCACACTGGCATTGACCAACAACATTGCGTTTCACAGCCTGGCAAACAGCGATAAAAGTTTTCCGGTTGTACGCGTTTTTGGCACCATTGGCTGGATCGTGGCGGGCATTTTTATCGGTGTCACGGGCATTTCAGCCAGCGTATCCATCTTCTCGGTGGCTGCGATTTGCTCGGTGATTCTGGCGGTTTACAGCCTGACATTGCCGCACACACCCGCGCCCGCCAAAGGCTTGCCGCTTAAGGTGCGCGACCTGTTTTGCGCCGATGCCTTCGCGCTGTTGAAAACCCGCCACTTCTTTGTGTTTGCGCTGTGCGCCACCTTGATCTCAATTCCTCTCGGCACCTATTACGCCTTTACCGCTTCATGGCTGGCGGATGCAGGTGTTGAAAACGTCAGCACCCTGATGTCGTTTGGTCAGATGTCTGAAATCTTCTTTATGCTGGTGATCCCGCTGCTGTTCCGCCGCCTTGGCGTCAAATACATGTTGCTGATTGGGATGTTTGCCTGGTTCGTGCGTTATGCGCTGTTTGCCATGGGCATGGGCGAAGAAGGGCGTCTGCTGATTTATCTTGGCATCCTGCTGCATGGCGTCTGCTACGACTTCTTCTTTGTGGTGGGCTTCATTTATACCGACCGCATCGCGGGTGACAAAGTGAAAGGTCAGGCTCAAAGCATGGTGGTGATGTTCACCTACGGTATTGGTATGTTGCTCGGTTCACAAATTTCCGGCGCGCTTTATAACAATTTGGTTGCGGGGCAAGTCTCTGCGCAAAACTGGGCACTGTTCTGGTGGATCCCTGCCGTTGCGGCAGCGGTAATCACCGTTATTTTCTTCTTCTCTTTTAAATATCGGGATTAAGAATTTTCAAACTGGAGGTGTACGTGAAAACGTTAAAAGGACCCGCTATTTTCTTATCACAATTTATTGGCCAGCAGGCGCCTTACAATTCACTGGACGGGTTGGCGCAGTGGGCTGCAGCGCTGGGTTATAAGGCGCTGCAAATTCCCTGCAATCACCCCTCTATTTTTGACCTGGAAAAAGCGGCGTCGAGCCAAACCTATTGTGATGAAGTCAGCGGATTGCTGGCACAGCACGGTTTGGTGATCAGCGAATTATCCACGCATCTGGAAGGGCAGTTGATTGCTGTTCATCCGGCTCACGATATTGCGTTTGACGGGTTCGCCCCGGCGGAAGTGCGCGGCAACAATACGCGGCGCACCGAATGGGCAATTAAAACGGTAAAGCTGGCGGCAGCAGCGTCAGCTAATTTGGGCTTGCAGTCGCATGCGACCTTTTCTGGATCGCTGGCGTGGCCCTATTTATATCCCTGGCCACCGCATAATCCTCAGTTACTCAGTGAAGCTTTCTCAGAACTGGCGCGCCGCTGGGGACCGGTTTTAGACGAGTACGATCGTCACGGCGTAGATGTTTGTTATGAAATTCATCCCGGCGAAGATTTACATGACGGCGTGACCTTTGAACGCTTTCTGGCGCTGCTGAAGAATCATCCGCGCTGTAATATCTTGTTTGATCCCAGCCATTTACATCTTCAACATATTGATTATTTACAGTTTATTGATATTTATCATTCGCGTATTAAAGCTTTTCACGTGAAAGACGCTGAATATGTGACTAATGGGCGCAGCGGTGTATATGGCGGTTATCAGCGCTGGATTGATCGTGCAGGGCGCTTTCGTTCACCGGGCGACGGACAGATTAATTTCAACGCCATTTTTAGCAAACTGGCGCAATACGACTACGACGGTTGGGCCGTGCTTGAATGGGAATGCTGCCTGAAAGATGCCGACACTGGCGCACGTGAAGGCGCTGAGTTTATCCGAAAACACATTATTCCCGTTGCCGGGCGCGCCTTTGATGATTTTGCCGCACAGGGCGATCAGCGCGAGAGTGTACGTGCGCAACTGGGTTTGGATAAAGGGGCCTGAAATGATCAAAGTAGGCATTATTGGCACCGGTTTTATTGGCCCGGCGCACATTGAAGCGTTACGTCGCTTAGGAAATGTCGAGGTTGTGGCGATTTGTGATTCCAGCCAGCCTGCTGCGCTGAAGCACGCGGAGCAATTGAATGTGCCGCATGCGTACAGCGAGGTAAGCGCATTTCTCAATCATGCGGGATTAGAGGCGGTGCATAACTGCACGCCGAATCATTTGCATGCTGCAATTAATCGCCAGGTATTACGCGCCGGTAAGCATCTCTTCTCCGAAAAACCGTTGTGCATGACGGTGGATGAAGCGCATGAGCTGATTGACCTTGCAGAGCAAGCGGGCGTGGTGCATGGCGTCAGTTTTGTGTATCGCCAGTTTGCGCTGGTGCAACAGGCTGCCAGCATGATGCGCCACGGTGAGCTGGGTCGGCTATTTTCAGCGCAAGGCAGCTACTTGCAAGATTGGATGCTGGAGGAAACGGACTTCAACTGGCGTGTTGATGCAGCAAAGGGCGGCGCGTCACGTGCCGTAGCAGATATCGGTTCACACTGGTGCGACACGGTTCAGTTTGTCACGGGCAAAAAAATTGTCGAAGTGATGGCCGATCTCGCTATTGTCTGGCCGAAGCGCAAGGCCAGCGTCAATAGCGCATCAACCTTCAGCGGCAAGCAGGACGATGTGCAGTATCACACTCACGACGTCACCACCGAAGATATGGGGTTTGTGCTGTTTCGCTTTGAAGATGGCAGCAAAGGCAGCTTTAACGTGTCGCAGGTTTCGGCGGGACGAAAAAATCGTCTCAGTTTTGAGGTAAACGGCAGCGCGGCATCGCTGGCGTGGGACCAGGAAACGCCTCAGCAATTGTGGATCGGTCATCGTCATCAGGCTAATCAGCTTTTATCTGACGATCCTTCACTACTGAACGCTGATATTGCTGCACGTGCGCGTTTCCCCGGCGGGCACATTGAAGGTTGGCCTGATGCCTTCCGCAATATGATGCAGCAGTTTTATCTGGCCGTGGCGCAGAGCGCACCACCCACGCGTGACAAGGCGACGTTCGCGACTTTTTATGATGGCGCGCAGGTGATGTCCGTGGTTGACGCCATTGTCAAAAGTCATCAACAGCAGCGCTGGGTTAAGGTTTAAGCCTTCAGGCATGGCGGCGCTAACTTATTGCTTAGCGGTAATTTATGGTAGCCTGCATGCCATCAATGTTGTTGCGGGATCTGTTGCTTCATGTCGATTCAAAAAATCGCCCAGCTGGCGGGCGTGTCAGTTGCCACCGTCTCTCGGGTGCTTAATAACAGTGATAGCGTGAAGGAAGCAAACCGCGCCAAAGTTTTACGGGCCATTAAAGAAAGCAACTACCAGCCTAATCTGCTGGCACGCCAACTGCGCACCGCGCGTAGCTCAATGATTTTGGTGATGGTGTCTGATATTTCTAATCCATTTTGCGCTGAAGTGGTGAAAGGGATCGAAGCCCAGGCCGAGAAAAAGGGTTATCGCATTCTGCTGTGTAATTCCGGCTCGGATATCGAACGTTCGCGATCCAGTTTGCAACTGCTGGCCGGCAAAATCGTTGATGGCATTATCACCATGGATGCGTTTAGCAAATTGCCGGAATTAGCGCATCTGATCGGCACTACACCCTGGGTTCAGTGCGCTGAATATGCTGACGCGGGCGCTATCTCCTGTGTCGGTATCAATGACAGAGAAGCGTCACAACAGGTTGTACGCTACCTGGCTCAGAACCGTCGTCAGCGCATCGCATTGATCAATCACGATCTCAGCTATAAATATGCTCAGCTGCGTCAGCAGGGTTATCAAACTGAACTCCAGCAGCATCAGCTCGAATGGCAGGCGATTGCCTATGCCAGCGCGTTGAGTTTTAGCGCCGGTAAACACGCCATGGAAACATTACTGGCGGCTGAGAAGCGGCCCGATGCGGTATTTGCGGTGTCGGATACGCTCGCGGCGGGTGCGATATCCGCCATTCAACAGGCCGGTTTACGCGTGCCGCAAGACATTGCCGTCGCCGGATTTGACGGCACCGAATTGGCAGAAATGGTTTCGCCACCGCTAACCACCATCGCACAACCTTCGCGTGATATTGGCCGTAAAGCGTTTTCACTGTTACTGCAAAAAATCGACGATCCTGAATCGCCCGCCGAGCGAGTGTTGATGGATTGGCAATTGATCGTGCGTGCCAGTACCTGATGCACGGCCTGAGTTGAGCCGTTTATCGACCATTCAGAAAACCGTTTGAGATCATTGCGGTGGCATGTCGCAAAACATCTGCGCCGCTAAAACCGGGATGTGCGCCGGTTGTTCTGAGTTGCACCAACGGTACCAAAATCAGGCTTATCAGCGAACTCATTAACAGCGCCGGTTCAAGATCGGCATTGAGTTTGCCCTCTTGTTGCCATTTCTGAATGATAGCGACCGCTTTTTGCCGTTCGTTATCGCCATGTTTCGCCTTTAGTCGCTGACGAAAAACCGATTCTCCCGAGGCCATTTCTTGCATCCACAACGGTGCGAACCAGACATGCTTCTCTGCAGTTTCAATCATCTTCTCTAAGATCAACGTCAGGGCGGTGCGAGGATCGTCGGCATGTTGATCGAATATGGCAGCAATATCATGGCGAAGCGGCAAAAAGCGCTCGGCAATAATGATATCCAGCAACGATTCTCGTGACTGAAAGTAGTAAGTCAGCATCGCGGCGCTGACTTCTGCTTTACGGGCAATGGCATTCAGCGACGTCTCGGCAATGCCTTTTTCTGCAAATAATGTCAGCGCGATAGTCAGTAAATGTTCGCGCTGCTCGGCATTGATGGCGCCACCGCGCGGACGTCCGGGACGACGCTCTTTCGCTTGCGCTGCCGTAGAGAGTGAACCTGTGTTTTTTGCGGACATTATTCGTGAACCATTGACGGGAGAAACATTATGGTCGATATTAAACGTGCATTTAATTAATTACAAGCGGTGAAGTTATGGAGTCAAAAACGCTGATTCATCAATCCATTAAGCAACAACCTCAAACACAGTCGGTCGGCTTGCTGATTGCGGCCCTGATGCTGGTGATGTTGCTGTCGGCGCTGGATCAAACCATTGTTTCAACAGCATTGCCCACCATTGTGGGTGAATTTGGCGGCCTCGATAAGCTGACATGGATCGTGACGGCTTATACGTTATCTTCAACCATTGCGGTGCCGCTTTACGGCAAGTTCGGCGATCTGTTTGGTCGCAAAAAGATGCTGCAAATCTCAATCGTGCTGTTTTTGATTGGCTCAATGTTGTGTGGGTTAGCGCAAAATATGACGCAGCTGATCTGGACGCGTGCATTACAAGGTTTGGGTGGTGGCGGATTAATGGTTGTCACTATGGCCGCAGTTGCCGACATCATTTCGCCCGCCGAGCGCGGACGTTATCAAGGCCTGTTTGGTGGTGTGTTCGGGTTAGCCACCATTTTGGGGCCGCTGATCGGCGGTTTTATGGTTGAGCATATGTCGTGGCGCTGGATTTTTTATATCAATCTCCCGCTCGGCCTGCTCTCTTTGATCATTATTGGCGTGGTGTTTAAATCGGCTAATAAACGCAATGAACATGAAATCGACATTCTCGGCGCGGTGTACCTGACCATGGCGCTGGTGGGCATTACGCTGTTTACCAGTGAGGGCGGCAGCGTTCATGCGTGGTCCGATCCTCAACTCTGGTGCATCCTGGCTTTTGGTCTCGTGGGCTTGATTGGCTTTATTTATGAAGAAAGGTTAGCCATTGAACCGATCTTGCCTCTCTCGCTGTTCCGCAACCGCAGCTTTTCACTGTGCAGCTTAATGGGATTTATCGTTGGCATGTCGCTGTTTGGCAGCGTCACCTTTTTGCCGCTCTATTTGCAAGTGGTGAAGGAGGCAACACCGACGCAGGCAGGATTGCAGTTGATTCCGTTGATGGGCGGATTATTGCTGACCTCAATTTTCAGCGGTCGTGTTATCAGTAAAACCGGGCGCTATCGCCTTTTCCCCATCATAGGTACCTTGTTGGCTTCCATCGGTTTAGGGCTGTTAACCACGATTACGCTGACCTCGCCGATTTGGCATCTCTATCTTTTCACTGGGCTGCTGGGAATGGGATTGGGAATGGTGATGCAGGTTTTGGTGCTGGTCGTGCAGAACACCGTGGAAGTCCGCATGTTGGGCGTGGCCACATCGGCGATAACGCTGTTTAGATCGATTGGTGGCTCGATTGGCGTGGCGCTATTTGGCGCAATCTTCACCCAGGTTTTACAGTCGTCATTGATGCAACGCATCGCTGAAGGAACCGAACTGCCGCATGGGATGAACCCGGTTGCGATACATCATTTGCCTTCGGAAATTAAAGAAGCCTATCTGCAATCTTTTGGTCAAGGCATTCATGCTGCGTTCCTGTTGGGCGGTTGCATGATGTTATCCGCTTTTGCGTTATCGTGGTTTTTGAAAGAAGTACCGCTGAAAAAATCCGTTTAAACATTCTCCTTTTCTTACCGCACGACATCAGGCCACTAAGCCTGATGTCGTCTTCGCGATCAGGTCGTCATGTTGTAGCGCGTAATAATATTAATTTTAGAGTAGGGTGCTGCGCTTTCCGTTTTGGGGATAAAGCCGTGAAATTCCAGTAACGCCTTGAAAGCGTGTTGAGCATCCAGCTGCAAATTATGTTCAATCAACGCATCTATTTTGCCCGCCTGCATCAAGGCACGGTTTTCACGATCGAGGTCGTGACCAATAAAGGTGTTAATTAAAATCCGTTGCTCGTCAAACGCGCGCAGAATACCCGCATTGCCGCCGCCAACGGTATAAACTGCATCGGTTTCAGGATGAGAGGTAAGAAAATCGGTTACTGATTGATAAGTTAAATGATCAAGCCCAAAACCGCCGGCGACAACGCTGACACGATGTTGTGGGGCAAATTGCTGCATGGCGGCAACAAATCCTTCTATACGCTCTTGTTCGCCAATAAATTCCTTACTGCCCGTGATCGCCATAATGTGTGACTTCTCAACCCGCAGCCATTTTGCCATCAGGAACGCAGCGGCCTTGCCCGCATCCACATTTTCCATGCCGATGTAGCGCAATCGTGCGCTGGACGGAATATCGGACATCACTGTTACCAGCGGGACTCGCTGTTTCATCAGGGCATCAATAGTTGGAATGAGTTGTTCTGAATTGGTGGCTTTTAAAATTACGCCGTGGCTGTGGACCGCGCATTTCTTCAATACTGTGTTGATCTCATCAATCGTCATGTTTTCGCTGCAATGAAAGCGCAGCTGAATTTTGAAAGAAGAAAAACCGGCAATTTGGCTGCTAAAGGCTTCTCGCACCAGTTCGCGAAAGCGATCAGGCGTATGCATGATCACATCAAAATAAAGCGTTCTGCCTTTCGCGAGTCCCGCTTTTTGCAGCAGTTCTAAATCAGCAATAGCTTGTTGGATGCGATGTTGAGTTTGTGGATGCACTTTGCCGCGATTATGCAATGCGCGATCAATGGTGGCGAGACTCAGACCAGACTGCGCGGCGATCTGTTTCAGGGTAAATTTAGGCATAAATTGCAGGGCTTTTTTGAGGTTTATTTGAGGTTAGAGAATCGCAATGTAGCCTGTGCTTTCGTCAGGTGCAATCACTGTTCACGTCGCACAATTTATCTTGATCGATCCCAAAACGGCATGTGACTTTAACGCTGCGTATTGACGCGTTTGTCTCCTTGTTCAACGAATTTTGACGCTGCGTACGTTGACCATTAATGCGCATCTGTTTGATTAAATTCCCTTTTTGAACCATGTTTTTAGGCAACTGCCCATTTTTTACGGGTGATTTCCTATCGCTCAGGGAATCGCAGCAAGGAGAGACAATGAGATTCGATTGGCAAGAAGCTGGACTGACGGCGGACGAAAAAGCTGACAAAGTACTGAAAGCCATGACGGAAGAGGAGAAGTTCGCCTGGCTTTCGGGACCTATGGCGATCCCCTTAGATGATGAGACGCTACCAGACGGTGCGATTGGTTCAGCGGCTTATTATCCCGGCATTTCCCGCTTGGGTATTCCCGCCATGCAGCAAAGTGACGCCAGTCTTGGCATCACGGCGTTAGGCGGCGTACGACCTGGTGATAACGCGACCGCGCTGGCGTCGGGCTTGTTGCTCGCCGCTACGTTTAACCCTGAAATGGCGGAGCGCACCGGCGAAATGGTGGGGCGTGAAGCTTTTGCTAAGGGCTTCAATGTGCAGTTGGCGGGTGGCGCCAATCTGATTCGCGAGCCGCGCGGCGGGCGCAACTTCGAATATCTTTCTGAAGATCCCGTGCTTACCGGTGTCATGGCTGGTCATTCGGTGCGCGGCATTCAGTCGCAGCATGTGGTTTCTACCGTCAAACATTTTGCTGTTAATCCTCAGGAAACCGGGCGCGTGGTGGTCAGCTCTAATCTGAGTGAATCCGCAATGCGTGAATCAGATTTGCTGGCTTTCGAGATTGCCAATGAGATCGGTCAACCCGGATCGGTGATGCCAGGTTACAACCTGGTGAATGGCGAATGGGCTACAGAGAACGCCTTTTTGCTGAATGATGTGCTGAAAGGGGATTGGCATTATCCCGGCTGGGTGATGTCAGATTGGGGCGCCACGCATTCAGCCGCTAAAGCTGCGCTTGCTGGGCTGGATGTACAATCGGGTGCCAATCTCGATCAGCAGGTTTGGTTTGATCAGCCGCTTAAGGATGCTGTGACGGCAGGTGAGGTGCCACAAAGCCGTATTGATGACATGGTGCGGCGCATCTTACGCAGCTTGTTTACTGTGGGTGTCATCGAACATCCGGCACAACCGCACGGCGATATTGATTATATGGCCCATCGTCTTCTCGCCCAGCGCGAAGCTGAGCAGGGCATTGTGCTATTAAAAAATAGTCATCAAACGCTGCCGCTAAAACGGGGCGCGGCCAAACTATTGGTGGTGGGCGCCCATGCCGATCATGGCGTATTGTCCGGAGGCGGTTCATCTGCGGTCACGCCGGTGGGCAGTTTGCGCTTGCCGGGTGTAGATTTTATGGGCATCCAGACCGATAAAGTGTTTCACCCCTCTTCGCCGCTTTGGGGATACGTGCAGAATCAGGCGCGGCAGAAGTCACTTATCTCAGCGGTGAAGATATTGCAGAAGCCACTGAACAGGCGCGCACAGCTGACGCAGTGATTGTCTTTGCGGAAGAGTGGCGATCGGAAGCGCTGGATGCGCAGGGCCTTTCGCTCAGCGATGAGCAGAACCTGTTGATTCAGGCGATTGCGGCGCAAAACCAGCAAACCATCGTGGTGCTGGAAACGGGCGGTCCAGTGACGATGCCGTGGTTAGATGCGGTAGCGGCGGTCGTTGCAGCCTGGTATCCCGGCTCGGGCGGGGGCGAAGCTATCGCCGGCGTTCTGTTTGGGCGGGTTAATCCATCAGGACGTTTACCGATTACGTTCCCAGCCTCAGAAGCACAACTGCCACATCCTGAGCAAACCGATCCTGAAAGCACCACTTCGCTGCCGGGGATGCCCGTTAAAGGCGGAATTATCCCTGTGGATTACGATGTAGAAGGTTCAGACGTTGGCTATCGTTGGTTTATGCGCACACAGCAAACGCCGCTGTTCCCTTTTGGTTACGGCCTTTCTTATACGTCCTTTGATTATTCTGATCTCAACGTCACGGCAGAAGGCTCAGACATCAACGTGACGCTGACTGTAACCAATAGCGGTCAGCGAACGGGTGCTGACGTGCTGCAAATCTATCTTCATCCAGCAGATCAACGTCATGTATCACGTCTGGCAGCCTTCCAGCGTGTGGAGTTACAGCCTGCGGAAAGTCGTCAGGTTCGCTTAACGCTTGAGCCGCGGGTGATCGCTTGCTGGGATGAAGATCAATCGCAATGGCTGATTGAGCAAGGACGTTATCAGGTTTTGTTGGGCAAAAACGCCTCAGAAACCATTTTGAGTACGCATGTCGATTTGCCGGGCCGCACATTCGGTTATCAGGTGTAAAGGCTAGCAAGGCGGGTGGGAAATCAACCTCATAGCATAGTGAGTAGGCAGACAGCGATAATTTACGATGCGACGTAAGCACTGCTCATCTGATCAGTGCTTACCGATTTTGTTTTTCTCGCGCCAAATTGTTAGGCTGTATATGCATACATCGGTTGGAGGTTGTGTGAACAACGATGAAGAGTATATTTCTGTAGATATACGCGCCATTGTGGGCGCGGCGGTGACTAAATTGATTGAAACGGGCCGACCTGTCCATTTCCACGAAATCACAGATGCCCTGTTTCGCATGAGCGAAGAGAGCGGCGATTCCAAAGTACAGGAACTCTGTAAGCAAGCAATTGGTTTTTTCGCTCGTAAAATGCACTGATCCTCGAACGTTTCTTTTAAGAAATTTCCTGAAAACCATTCAAATATCCCTCTGGCTTCTCGCCTGAGGCGATTATCTGCCAGGCTAATCTTTGTATGCCGTTGTGAACGCAAATGCGGGCTTGAAAGGGAGAAAGGCGATGAAATTACAGATAACGCTGGCAGTACTTGCGGCGCTGTCCTGTTCAGTGGTGGCAGCAAAAGGTGGGTTCGAAACAGCAAGTCATCAAGGTGTAAAACCTGATACTCATGGTGCTATCGAAACGGTAGAAAAATAGGTGAGCTGTTACTGAAGGGATTCAAAAAGTACAGCCTGCGTTATCGGCCAAACCTTAACGCAGGCGTGTTATCAGATACCGGCGTCGTCTGGCGTGCGGCCAACAACGATTTCCAGCGTCTTACGCAATACATCCAGTTTAACCACGTCTGAGGTGCTTTCCAGTTCGGCAATAAGATACAGGATGATGGCTTTGTTAGTCACATACCCCTGATCGGTGACGATGTTTTTGATCACCGTACCCAACAGCTCAGTTTCTGAAGCCAACTGATCGCCTGCGCTACGAAAATACTCGATAATTGCTGAGTTTGAAGTGTCTTGTTGCATGGTCATATTTCTCTGAGGAAAATTTAAATAAACGCATTCCGGTGTAAACAGAAAGGAGTGTAGTACATGTTTGTCTTTTGCCCGGA
The DNA here is from genome assembly GCF_018842675.1 of Candidatus Pantoea bituminis. Taxonomy (NCBI): domain Bacteria; kingdom Pseudomonadati; phylum Pseudomonadota; class Gammaproteobacteria; order Enterobacterales; family Erwiniaceae; genus Pantoea; species Candidatus Pantoea bituminis. Next base: position 183,208 of record NZ_JAGTWO010000005.1, on the reverse strand, counting down.
GTCAGCTACAAACATTTCTTGATCTCCTACCGCGCCTGATTTTTTTCCAGCTTTACTATGATGGCGTCACAAGGGTTCAGTGCTTTTTTGAACCTTCTGGTGGGCCTTCACTGTTAAATCGATGCGTTATATTTTCCCGATCAGGAAATCGAGTTTGCTTCGCTTGCTGGCAGCAGCCATTCCTTTACGCACTTCAGTTACCGCGCTTTTGATAGCACGCACCATTTTTGCGTCTTCTGCAGCCGCAGCCATGACTTCAAGCTGCGCGATAAGCGCGGTACTCGAAACAGGGCTGTCTGACTTTAGCAATGTCAGCACTGCTTCGCCGATCACCACATCCGTCAGTTTTTCTTCATCACTTCTGTACATACTGGCTTCTCTGATTACGATTTTATGACCACTTTCAGGGCGTGATTGCGTCAACAGATGCCATGCGCCTGACATCTATTGACCTTATCGGGTAAAGCGGCCCTCAGTCTTCCGGATAAAGTCCGATCAGAATTTTGCTAAAATAAAGCAAGTTAACTCTTTGAAACCCGGATATTGCTGCGGAACGATTATCCTTCACGTCCGAATAGCATGCCGATCAGTTCCTGGTAATGGTTCTCTTCTTCAGTGCTGGTAGCTTGATCAAGACGACGAAGCAGCTTGCCGCAAATCGCTTTACGGCTAAGCGTGTTACCGGCACGAAGGATTTCAACCACGATTGCGCCTAACGTCTCTTGCTGCGAAGGCAAGTTGGCTTGGTTGAAGTAACGGGCAATGTCGCTGGTTGTATCAGGTGCATGACCGTTCTGGCGCATGTTCAAGTCCTCAGTGGTTAAAAATATACCCTGTTTATTGAGCGGAAGTTATACATCTTTCAAAAACTTGTACAGGATTTTGGTTTTTTACTGGCGGGATTTTTGTGCAAAAAATGCTAAACGTTATAAAACAGAGGGTTAGAGAGAGGTCTAAAAGCGGTTTTTACTCACCTGTTGCGCTGATTCTTGTCCAGGATTTTGTATAAGGGAAGAATAGCGTCTTTACGAAGGTGCCACAAGACGGTGGCACGTTCACGATAAACTTAGGCATCTTTATCGTTCTTATTCAGATGAATGTCATTGGACGAATGATCGGCTGACTCCTCAACATTACGTTGCCCTACAAGCCATTCAATTTGCGCGGGCTTACGATTGCTCACACTCCTGAAATCCGTAAGCCAGGCTTTTGCCTTTTCTATTTTTAACAAGCGCGATTCGTCGGACTCTGTTCCCGCCATAACTTTTAATTGCTGAATCAACGATTCAACACTGACTTCCTGGCGAGCAAGGATGAGAGCAAATGCAGCTTCGCCAATAATGACATTCGCTTTTTCTTTATCAGAAAAAAACATAATTACCTCCGAAGCTATTTATTATTCTTTACCGTAACATTTCATTTTAGCAGAGTACAAATGCATTTTTGTTAATCTGTTTTCAGGCGTGATTATTTAATTAATAGGTATTATTAATCAACGTTACCGGTAGTCTCATGCTAGGCGTTTGCATGGGGTTAATACGATGAAGGGAATGGTAGCGCTATTATTATTCATAAAATGCCTTTTAATCACTCAACATTTTTTACTGCTTCAGATTAAAAAATCTGCTTGATCGCAAAAAAACATCAGCACTTCACGCTTAATTATTCACTTAACTCAAATTGAATTCTGTCTAAAAAATCTGTGCGATTACCTGCTGATATTTCATCCTTTTTGCTGCGTAAATGACCGCGTTTCAATCTTCACGGACTGCGCCAAAAAATTAAATTCCTTTCTCTGTCAGTCCCTTTACAAAAAAGCCCATGACTTAACTTGCCTGAATCCCCCGTTACCCATTACTGTAAATATATACAGTTATTTGATTTGAGGAGGAAAATGTTATGGAGTTCATTAAACCTGCGGAGATCCGCGCCGTTATGCAATTGCCGCTTTATATTGAGCGTGTACCTTGTGGCTTTCCCTCGCCCGCTCAGGATTATGTCGAGCAGCGACTGGATCTTAATGAGCTGCTGGTTCAGCGGCCCAGCGCCACCTATTTTATTCGCGTGAGCGGTGACTCCATGATTGAAGCCGGTATCAGTGACGGCGATATGTTGGTCGTCGACAGCGCCATGAAAGCCGAGCACGGAAATATTGTCGTCGCTGCAATAGAAGGCGAATTCACCGTAAAACGCCTCCAGCTGCGCCCCTTTATTCAACTTATCCCCATGAACAGCGCTTACTCACCCATTAATATCAACAGCGAAGAAGGGCTGGAGATTTTTGGTGTAGTAACGTTTGTGATTAAATCGACACACTAAATTAAAAGATAACAGATGATCGAATTGAAGAGGTTTTACCGCGTAGAACGGCTTTATTCTTCTTTATCTGTTATTTGAGTTCAATCAGATATACCGCATGGGGAAAAACAAAGCGCTCGGTATAACTAGCCGTTACGCTTTGTTTTTCTGCGCTTTTCCTACCTTTCTAAAGCCCTCTCGCTGGCGATAAGTGAAATATTTTCCTATCTTTTATAATCCATGAAATAAATATTTCGCTCAGCGCATTACTCCGCAGCCTTATTTCTGACGCTGTATACATCGTGCTACGCAAACGGAGGAAGCATGACCCATAAGCGCAAAGCCTCATACGCCCAGACAGGGCCGGGGACGCCTACTGGACAACCTTTACCGGTTCCAGCCCACTTTGGACAACCCGCAAAGATAGATGTAGGTAGCGTGGAGCATGAAAAAGTAAGCTTCGAGAACTGGAAAGGGCAAGCCGATCGTCCCGAGCCTGACCCGCCAGTGGTGCTGCCGCCGGAAAAACGTCTTGGCATTGCTATCGTTGGGCTTGGGCGTTTAACGCTGAATCAAATTTTGCCTGCTCTTCGCCAAAGCCAATATGCCCGCCCGGTAGCGTTGGTTTCTGGTCGACGTGACAAAGCGCAAGTGGTTGCGGCGCAATACGGTATCGATGCAGACGCTATTTATAACTACGACGAGATGGCGCGCATGGCGGAGAACAAAGCCATTGATGCGGTCTATATCGTGACGCCAAATGGCCTGCATCGCGATCATGCAGTAGCTGCGGCGAAAGCGGGCAAGCATGTGCTGTGTGAAAAGCCGATGGCAAACACGTCTGAGGAAGCGCGTGAAATGATCGCCGCCTGTAATGAGGCGGGTGTCAAACTGATGATCGCTTATCGTTGCCAATATGACGTGTTCAATCTCGAAGCGGCGCGGCTGACGCAGTCCGGTGAGCTGGGCCGACCACGCTTTATTCAGGCTATTACCACTCAGGTGCAAGGCCCGGGCGAGCAATGGCGTATGCGTGCCGCATTAGCAGGTGGCGGGGCATTACCAGATATCGGTTTATATTGCCTGAACGGTGTTCGTACCATGCTGGCCGAGGATCCCATTGAGGTCTATGCGCAAATCATTAATCCAGAGCAGGATGCGCGCTACAAGGAAGTCGAAGAGTCGGTCACTTTTACGCTGCGTTTTCCGTCGGGCGTTATTGCTCACTGTATCACCAGCTACGGTGCGCATGAATGCAAGGATATGAACATCCGGTTAGAGAAAGGTTGGGTGTCGTTGGAAAATGCTTATGCTTATCAAGGCCAGCGCTTGTATGTAGCGCAGCGGTGCGGTGATGCTGAGCAGGTAAATGAAATCCGGCTTTCGCCCCAAGATCAGTTCACGCTTGAAATTGATCACTTCGCATACGGCATATTGCACAATCGGCCCTTCCATTCGCCGGGCGAAGAGGGATTGCAGGATCACCTGCTGATGGAAGCAATTTATCGTTCTGCACGGGAAGGATTGCCAGTGAGGATAGATTATCCGTCTGAACATTCGCCACTGGCTGTAACGCAACGTTAAAACAACAGAAAGCCGGGCATACCCCTTAGACGCGGGTTATGTCAGGCTTTACTCGCCCATCCGCTAAAGGGAGTCACGGGATAATTAACGCTTATAGATACATGTCATTATTAATCAAGAAAATAATAACGCGGTTAAATCTATTTCCCATGCTTATAAAATTTTTTATGTAAAGTGTTTAATAAAGAGAGGCGTTAATAGATTTTACAATTGTAAATTTTCGTCAATGAAGTTAAGTGTGTGTAATTCAAGTAGATAGGCCATTTTTTCAATTAAACCGGTGCTGTATAAATCCACGCACAGTTAATGTGCTAAAACACCCGGTATCCGCCATCATGACGTTATCTAAAAGAGTCAAAGTCTTATTCTGTCTGTCGTTTGTTACTTTGGCGGGGTGCTCATCTCATTCTGCTACTGGCCATAAAAATCTGCCTGCGGATACAACTGATACCTATAGCCGTTCTGATCAGCAACCTGATCTGATTCCCGTCGTCGCAGCACTGCATGACCAAATGCATTCCTGGCAAGGCACACCTTATCATTGGGGTGGAACCACGTTAACCGGGGTTGATTGCTCAGGTTTTGTCTGGCGAACGCTGAAAGACCGTTTCAATCTTCCCATGGATCGCGTGACGACCACCCAGCTTATTCAAATGGGAAAACGTGTCGATGCCGAGCATCTTCAACCGGGGATTTAGTTTTTTCCGCATTAATCATGAAATGCATGTTGGCTTCTATGACACTGACCATCAATTCTTACACGCCTCTTCCAGTAAAGGCGTTATGCGCTCTTCGCTCCACAATCCTTACTGGAAACGCGTTTTTTATCAGGCAAGGCGTTTACCAAAAGAATATAACGCTGAAATAACCTTTAATGCTGAACCGAACGCAGTCACCTTGGCGAAAAACTAATTGTGCTGTTTATTCTGGCGCGAAGACGTGACCTGAGATGCGTAAAAATTAACGTTTCTCAGGCCATTGTCCGAGAAAGGACTCAGTCTAAATCTTTGCCGTTACTGGCAATCACTTTTTTATACCACCAAAATGATTTTTTACGGGTGCGCAGCAACGTTCCGTTTCCGTGATCATCGCGATCAACGTGGACAAATCCGTAGCGTTTACTCATCTCTCCGGTTGATGCTGCAACCAAATCGATGCAACCCCACGTGGTATAACCCATTACCGGAATACCGTCGGCAATCGCGTCTGCCATGGCGCGAATGTGCTCGCGTAAATAGCTGATGCGATAGTCGTCAACGATCTCGCCATCGGCATTAAATTCATCACGCGCGCCAAGACCATTCTCCACCAGAAACAGCGGTTTTTGATAACGGTCATACATCATGTTCATGGTAATACGCAGGCCCAACGGATCGATTCCCCAGCCCCAGTCGCTGCGCTTGATATGCGGGTTGGTTAATGACTTCACTACATTGGCGGCGCTGCTGTTGTTCTCATTCATATCTGCCGACGCGCAGCGTGACGCGTAGTAGCTGAATGAAACAAAATCGACGGTATTTTTCAGGATTTCAGCATCTTCATCCGCCATGACAATCTTGACATCTTTTTCGCGGAACACCCGTGCGGAATAAGAGGGGTAAGCACCTCGAGCCTGCACATCAATAAAGAATAGATTTTCACGATCTTTTTCTAATGCTGCCCACACGTCTTCGGGTTTGCTTGACCAAGGGTAGAAATTCCCGCCTGCTAGCATGCAGCCAACCTGATTTTCAGGATTGATTTCATGCGCAATACGGGTTACTTGTGCGCTGGCTACCAGTTCATGATGCGCCGCCTGATATTTCACCTGCTCTGGATTTTCACCCTCTTCAAAAACCAAGCCTGCACCAGAAAAGGGGCTGTGCAGCAGAATGTTAATCTCATTAAAGGTTAACCAGTATTTCACCAGGCCATCAAACGCTTCAAAGCAGGTACGTGCATAGCGCGCAAAAAAGTCGATCATTTTGCGATTACGCCATGAACCATATTCGGTGACCAAATGCATGGGAACGTCAAAATGGCACAGCGTCACCAGCGGTTCGATGCCATATTGACGGCAGGTTTCAAACAGATCGCGATAAAACGCAATACCTTGCGGATTAGGCGTTGGCTCATCCCCATTGGGGTAAATGCGGCTCCAGGCAATTGAGGTGCGAAAAACGGTGAATCCCATCTCAGCCATTAAGGCAATATCGTCGTGATAGCGATGATAAAAATCGATCGCCTCATGGCTTGGATAGAACTCATCCTGATGCAGGGTAAATCGCTTTTCCAGACCCAGCTTGACCTTCATGCGGTTGGATCCATGTGGGATCATGTCTACTGTAGTCAGTCCTTTACCGCCTTCAAGATAGCCGCCTTCTGACTGATTAGCGGCTAATGCGCCACCCCATAAAAACCTTCAGGAAATGTCGATTCAGACATAAAAAACCTCAGTATCTGGCAACGATCGCCAGTCAATTAGCATTAACAGTTTTAACGGTGTCAGCGGAAAGGGGACTCGCTGATGTCGGCGCTGCTTCACTTTCCGGGATGTCTTCAAACCCTAAAATGAGCGTGAGAATAAAGGAGAGCACCACGGAAAGCACCATCACGGCAGCGACCCAGACGATGCTCATAGGGTTGGTGGGATCGAAAAATTGTACGCTGGTAAACAGGCCGGGAGAGGCCATCGAATGGCTGGCGAGCCCACCAATACCGGCAACCGCGCCGCAAATAAAGCCACTGATTAAGCAGGCGATTAAAGGGCGCTTTAAGCGCACTGCCACGCCATACAGCGCTGGCTCAGAAATCCCGGCAATAATCGCCGAAGCCGCTGCGGCCAAGGCAGTTTGACGCAATTCACGATTTTTAGTCCTGAAAGCGACTGCCAAAGATGAGCCACCAAGAGACAAATTGGCGCCAATTTCAGAAGGCATAACCATGCCTTCTTTACCGGTCTCTGCGATGGTTTGAATGATGGTTGGGGTAAAAACACGATGCATGCCGGTCATCACCAACAATGGCCATATTGCGCCCATAATAGCGACAGAAAGCCAGCCCAGATAACCGTGAACGGTGTAGACGACTGCCGAAATGCCGCTACCAATCCAGATGCCCAGCGGCCCGATGAAGACAATCGCAATCGGGGCAGCGATCAACACAATCAGCATGGGTTTGAGGAAGTTTTTGGTTACCGCCGGCGTGATGTGATCAACGCCTCTTTCAATGTGAGACAAAATCCAGGTCATCACCAGCGCGGGGATCACGGTGTAAGTATATTTCACTGCTGTCACTGGAATAGCGGCAAATTCGACAACCTGTCCTTGTGCCGCTTTCGCCATCAGGTCAACAAAATTGGGATGAACCAGCACGCCAGCAATCGCAATGGCCAGCGACATGTTGGTTTTGAATTTAAGCGCAGCAGAAGCAGCCACCATCACCGGCAAGAAGAAAAATGCGCCATCGCCAATAACATTCAAAATGATCAGCGTTGAGGAGCCTTTTTCAAAAACACCGGCCATATCCAGGATCATGGCCAGCAGTTTTACCATGGAGCCGCCGATAATGGCGGGGATCAAAGGTGACATTGTTCCGACGAGTGCATCAAGAATGCCTGCGCCAATCCCTTTCAAGGTTATTTTACGGGGTGCGGTTGAAGACGGTGCGGCATTCGGCGTACCCAGTTTTAATACTTCCTGGTAAGCCTTCGACACGTTGTTGCCAATGATAACCTGGCACTGCGTGTCGTTATGAACCACGCCCATGACACCATCAATAGATTTCAGTGTCGGGCTGTTGATCAACGAGGGGTCTTTCACCACAAATCTCAGGCGAGTCATACAGTGCGTGACCGCCTCAATATTATTCAGGCCACCTAGCGCATCAACGATAGCGTGTGAGACCTCAGCGTAGTTCTTCGGCATAGGTTTTATCTCTGTAGAGAAATCGGTAAGTGTTCTGACCGGTGTGTTACATCAACGATGCCAATGTCATTTGAATAATTCAGCGCTTTTTTCAGCCTGGGCATCGCTTATGAAACCTCTGTAGGAAACCGGTTTCATAAAATCATGAAGATGTTTATCGATATGAACAAGAGATAAAATTTGTGAATTTTTGATTATGTGACGATGATCAACCTGAAGGATCACCGGGGCATGCAGTACAAATTGGAAAATATTTCAAAACAAAGAGTGACTTAGGTAGACTGCCAAAAAGAGGGCGATTCAGACGGCGCAATGATGGCAACAATACTTGAAGTGGCTAAAAAAGCCGGTGTATCAAAAGCGACAGTTTCCCGCGTTCTGTCTGGAAACGGCTACGTCAGTCAGGAAAAGCGCGAGCACGTGCTGCAGGCCATTGCGGAAACAGGCTATCGTCCTAATTTACTGGCGCGTAATCTTGCGATAAAAAGCACGCAAACTATCGGGCTGGTGGTCACTAACACCTTGTATAGCGGCAATATCTTCAGCGAGTTGATGCTTCACTCAGCCCGCATGATGGAAGAACAAGGCCGTCAACTGATACTCGCCGATGGCAAACATACGGCTGAAGATGAAAGGGCAGCAATTCAGTTTTTGCTGGATCTTCGCTGCGACGGCATCATTATCTATCCGCGTTTTCTCTCTATTGCTGAGATGGATGAGATCATTTCGCTCCACAAACAGCCCATCCTGGTCATCAACCGGCGATTGAGACGCAACGACAGTTACTGCATTTTTTCTGATCAAAAATTAACCAGCGCAGCGGCGGTAAAACATCTCATTAAATTAGGCCATCGCGATATCGCGTTTATTACCGGCTCACTCGATTCTCCAACCGGAATGGAACGCCTTTCAGGTTATAAATCTGCACTCGCTGAACAAAATATCGAGATAAATAACGCGCATATTGTGGAAGGAAAATGGACGGCGCAAAGCGGCGTGGATGCGGTTGATATATTGCTTAAGCGAGGCCAGACATTTAGCGCGCTTGTTGCCAGCAATGATGAGATGGCCGTCGGGGCTCTAAAGAGGCTGGCTGAATGCCATATTTCGGTGCCTTCTGCTGTGTCGGTGATTGGCTTTGATGACATTCCACTGGCGCCCTACACTATTCCTTCCCTCTCTAGCATGAAAATGCCCGTCACTGAAATGATCAAAGAGACAATCAATCGCCTGCTTTCCATGTTGGATGGTGGAGAATTTGAACAACAAAAAGTGTTTACGGCCAGCCTGATCGCGCGTGATTCTATTACGACGGGTCCTTATTTCCATCCTTAGAAAATTGTCGATCAAATAGCGTCTGGCGGTAATCCACCTTTATTACGCGGTTGTCTATCCATCAAAGAAATCCCCTTTTATTCTGTTTTAGTGAAAGAGATTTGTTCATTATCTCGCCAGGCTCAACTCCTTTTTAATTAAAAAAGCCTGTCGCCAGGCGTTATGCCTCAGAGCGGACCCGGATGATGCCGCTTCCGCATAAAAGCACCCGAGATGTCATCCCGTTTAGCATGGTTTTGAAAAATTAGTCGAAAAAAGCATGAATAATGAGCAAGTTGTTCATTAAGGCCAGATTAGACTTGATCAATTCTCTGCATCAGCAATACTGTATGGATATACAGTTTATCGGTAACGCTACGATGAAAAGCTTGCTGAGTCATCAATTAATTAAAAACAGTCCGCTTTTTATCACGTCAGGTGATGTGTTCACGCTGATTTGCCGATGCTTTCATTCCCTGGGCTACTATGTTTGCATTAGTCGACGTTAATAATTTTTATACCTCATGTGAAACCGTATTCAGGCCCGACCTGCGGGGAAAGCCGGTTGTCGTGGTTTCAAATAACGATGGCTGCATTATTTCGCGTTCAGCGGAAGCGAAAAAATGGGCATAAAAATGGGTGCGCCGTATTTCAAAATCAGAGATGAATTACTTCATCATAAGGTAAAAGTATTTAGCTCAAATTATGCCTTGTATGCTGATATGTCTCATCGTGTGATGAGTACGCTGGAAGAGATGGCACCCGCAGTAGAGTTTTATTCAATTGATGAAGCTTTTATGAGTATGGCGGGCATCCGTAATTGTCGCGTGCTGGAGGAATTTGGCTACGAGATTCAGCAGCGTATCTGGCGAGAGACACATCTGCGCGTAGGCATCGGCATTGCACCAACCAAAACCCTGGCGAAGCTGGCAAATTACGCGGCAAAGAAATGGACTAAAACCCGCGGCGTGCTTGACCTCTCTAATAGTGAACGACAGAAAAAATTGATGGCGCTGGTGCCGGTTGAAGAGGTGTGGGGCGTCGGACGACGTATCAGCAAAAAGCTCAACGCTATGGGCATTATTACCGCCAAAGATCTTTCCGAACAAAGTACCTGGATCATCAGAAAACACTTCAACGTGGTATTGGAGCGCACCGTGCGCGAATTACGCGGCGAGCCCTGTCTGGAACTGGACGAATATTCCCCCAGCAAGCAACAAATCATGTGCAGCCGCTCTTTTGGTTATCGCATCACTGAATATGAAGAAATGCATCAGGCGATTTGCACCTACGCTGAACGTGCCGCAGAAAAGTTACGTCAGCAAAGGCAGCACTGTCGTTTGATCAGCGTGTTTATTCGCACCAGTCCCCATGCGGAAGGCGAAGTGTTCTATACAAATCAGGTGAGCGGTAACCTGCCAATTCCTTCAAATGATACGCGCGATATTATTCGCGTCGCCGTTCGTGCACTTGATGCGATGTGGAAAGAGGGTCATCGCTACATGAAAGCGGGGGTTATTCTCAGCGACTTTTTCAGTCAGGGCGTTGCCCAGCTTAACCTTTTTGATGAATTCCAGCCGCAGGCCAACAGCGCAGCGTTGATGCAGGTTATGGATCAGATCAATGAAAAAGAGCGCGGCCGTATTGGGTTTGCTGGACAGGGAACAGTGAAGTCATGGGCGATGAAACGCGAAATGCTTTCTCCGGCGTACACCACCCGTTTCTCAGATTTGCCGGTGGCAAAGTAGTCAACGGAAAACGGGATTGTTTAAACGTATCCGCTTTCTTACACACACATTAATCATCGAAAAGAGGGGTTGTTTCTCTTTTAAAGATATTACAGCGATGTGTCCCATGTTGGTTTTCCAGAGAATGCGGCAGCCAAAAAGTCTATTAATACCCGGGATTTATGCGCCAGATATTTGGCTGGGGGATAGACGGCGTAAAGCCCCATTGGCGGCGCTTCAAAAGGGTGAGGACAGACTGAATCTCGCCTCTTTTAAGGGCTTCGCTCACGACGAAAGTGGGGAGACGAGAGATTCCCAGCCCGGCAATAGCTGCATTCAGACACACTTCAGCATTGGATAATTTCATTCTACCTTGTACTGGCTGCGTAGAGATGCCCTGATTTTCATCCCTGAATGGCCACTGATACGGATCGCGAAAGTTAGTATCTACAATGCAGTCATGCTCAATAAGTTGTTCCCAATGCATCGGTACTCCTCTGCGTGAAAGGTATTCCTGAGAGGCAACCAGAACAATACGGATATCGCTGAGCTTTCTGGCGATCAGATTACTGTCTTCCAGATTGCCAATGCGTAATGCCAGATCAAAACCTTCATCAACCACATTCACTGCGCGATCGGCAAAATGAACATCCAGCTCAATATCAGGATACTGACGCGCAAATTCGATCAAAAGATGCGGTAATTTCAATGTTCCAAAAGTGACGGGGGCAGAAATTCGCAATGTACCTGAGGGCGAATTTGACGTATTACGCACGGAATCATTGAGTGCATCATAGTCGGCGATAAGCTGCCTAATTTGTTCATAATAGGCACGGCCCACTTCGGTGGGCGTCAAAGAACGGGTGCTGCGTCGGAGTAAATTCACGCCAAGTTCACGCTCAAGACGAGAAATAAGTTTTGATGCCTGTCCGTGGCTGGTATTCAAACGCTGGGCAGCGGCGGTAAAACTCCCTGTTTCCATGACAGCAATGAACATGCGATCACACTCAATTCTTTCCATATATCCTCATTGAACACGTTAAATCTCACTAACCTCACGGCTAACCGAAGCTGTAATAAAACCGATCCTACATGCAACAGCCTTTCGCTCTAATTTAATCGGAAGGTTGATGGCGAGCAGAACAAACAATAACGTTTTTTCTGTGAGCATTTTTCACTTCGCATTGAAAGGAGCAGTGGCTGAGTGCGTTGCCACTGCTTTAATGAGAAATTTACATCAAATCGGATTACAACAGTGAGAAAGGATACTCAACAAAGACACGAACTTCATTACCGCCGATATTATAATCGGCTGCATCTGACGAAACGCGTAGAATCGAATAACGCAGTTTCAGTTTCAGATCTTTAGCGAATCCATCCTGAACTTTGTATTGGATCTGGTTAAAGAATTCATGCTCATGACCATTGCTGGATGCCGAGGTTTTGATATTGTCACCGCGGACATACGCTGCATCATAGCTCAACCCAGGAACGCCTAATCCCGCCAGATCAACCGAGTAAGCGACCTGCCAGGATCGTTCATCTTCACCATTGAAATCTGACCAATAGGAGTTCGCCAGCCAAATGGTATTGCCGCCATCGCCAGTGCCGCCCTGATTGCGATACCCACCATAATGGTATCCCGTGCTGCCACTGCTCTGCTGATAAGCCAGTTTAAACGTGTGAATATCCCACACGTAACTTGCCGCCAGGCTCCAGATGGAATTACTACGTCCGGTATTTTGGCTGTCTGCATAAGACTGATCAAGACGTGAGTTATAACCATTGAAATCGAGTATCAGTGCCTGGTTAGCCACTAAAGGCTGGCGATAGTTCAGATTCAGATATTGCTTGTTCAGAACATCCTGAACGTGCGAAGCGTAAAACCCACCGCTGAACTGATCGTTAAACTGGTAGTGTGCGCCAGCAAAAGCCAGGCTATTGAGGCCGGTATCATGGCTGTCATCACTTTTCTGTTGTTCATCGGTAAAGTAACCCGCGCTGACATCCAGGCCTTCGATCTCCTGAGAGTCGAGCATAAAACCGGTATAGGTTTCGGCCAGCAGGCGGGAATCATCGCTATTCAAAATGGGCAGAGCAGGGCGCTGTGTCCCGTAGCTCAGCACGGTATTTGAGAAGCGCATCTTCGCAGTAGCACCGAATTTAGCGAGGTCGGACTTTGCTTTTCCATCCTGGTCCTGAGCAAAAAAGTCGATGCCGCCAGCACCACTACGACCGCGTCCGCCATCCAAACGCACAGCATATTGAGCAATACCATCAACACCAAATCCTACCGGGCCTTGCGTAAAACCGGATGAATAGGTAGCAATAACGGCCTGGCCCCATTCCGCACGATCGCGTACGCCTTCATCTTTATAATCGCGCTTGATATAAGCGTTGCGAAGTAATACATCAAGCTGGCTGTCTTCGATGAATCCATTATTTTGCTGCCCAGTACTGGCAAAGGCCGAATTCGCGCTAAGTGTCACGAATATGGCTAACGGCAAAGATTTGTTCACGTTCAATTACCCTGTCTATTTTATTTTATTCAGTAGATACCCTTTTCTCAGGCAGAGCAGATGCCTGAGGGCGAGCAATTTATCACTGTTTCAAAAAGAGCAGGGAAAAGCGTTTATCGAATAGTGCGGATTTTGATTATGAATGTCAGGTGGGATAAATAGTAAGCAATGGCATAACTCACGCGCTGGTGGAAAGCGTGGTGTCTGAATATCCAGACACCACGGCAGTAAATTAAAAGGATTAAAGGACTTCGGTAAACAGTGCGAACATAGATTTAAATGCGCGACGTGAAACATCAGCATTATATTGGGAAACGCCTTCAACATTCGCCGTTGGATCGGTGAACGAGTGCACCGCACCTGCATAACTGATTAATTGCCAGTCAATATTCTTAGACGTCATTTCATGAGAAAACGCGGCAAGCTGCTCTCTCGGCACGAGTGGATCGGCAGCACCGTCCAGGACTAATACGGCGCTTTTGAGTTCTTTATCTTCATATAAGCCACTGGTATCTAGCGTACCGTGGAAAGAAACAGCTGCCTTAATATCAGCACCGCTACGCGCTAATTCAAGTGCACAATGGCCACCGAAGCAAAAACCGATAGCGGCAATTTTACTGGCTGAAACTGCCACTTCTTTTTGATTCACCAAGGCAACCAGCGCGGCATTTATGCGTTCAACTTCAGCGGGCGTATCTTTAACTTCCATCATATATTTACCTGCGTCATCACCTGATGCAGGCCGCTTCCCTGACCATAGAGGTCAGCAATCAAAACCACATAGCCCTCGGCGGCTATTTTTTCTGCCTGCTCAATGGCAGTGGATGTCACACCCATCCAGTTTGGTGCCATGACCACACCGGGGCGCGGAGAGGAATTGTTATCGGTATAAACCAGTTTGCCTTCGAAACTGTCTTGGCCGACACGATAAACACAGCTGGAAGTAATCACAGTAGACATAAGTTCTCTTAAGTGAAAAGTAATGGGATGAGGGGACGAATGTTTTACATTGACTAAATAGACTCCGTTTATCAACCGAAGAAAAGTACCAGCGCAGGGAATGCTAAAAGATGGCGTTGTTCAGTTGAGTACGAATAATAAACAAAACGGGGATGCTAAAGTAAACAGCGTGATTTAACTGAAGGTTGTGATAACAAAGTCAAAGCTGCCGGAGAAAACTCTGCACGTAACAGAAAGAAAAGAGTAGATTCCTTTATTAATGTAAGAGTAGTGAAATTTCATAACTGAAAATTATTAAAAAATAGGCTATGCAAAAGACGAGAAATTTAAAGTGATGTGAAAAAACACATTGTCTCGGTAATAAAAATAAGACAATGTGCTGTTGAGCAGTTAATGAATGCCTTTGTTGTCGATGAATAATTAAACGTCACGGGTTAGCCATAAGCGACTTTTTCATTGAGGGTATACAGCGTCGCCGTCGCGGCTAGCAGATACTGCTCATCTTTACCTTGTTTGTGAGATTCGACTTCGGTGATGTGATATCCCACGGCACCCGCATCCAGGGCTTTATGTAACAAGGCGTCATTTAATTCCTCCATGGATGTCGCCCAACTTACCGATGTAACTCCCATAGGCTGAATGGAATTTTTTCACGAAAAGATAACCCTGAACGGATAAATACGGGTTTAACGGTCGGATGGGAAAATATAGATAAAACATCCTGAACTAATGCTTTCATTATCGAACTCCTCAGAAAACGGAAGGTAAAGCCGGCCATTAGGAAAGCGTAAACACGATTGATTGTTAGACGTTGTTGCACTGTTAGCGCTGTTCAACTTCGACAACGTTGATGATCACGAACCTTGTTAACAAGTTGTGATGGATGTTATCAAATACCCTTTTGTGTTATCTGTTTTAGCTTTTACTGCTAATTAATTGCTTATGAAAACTTCAGCCACATTTGAATTAATGTTTCAGGAGAATATTTTCATCTGTTTACAAGTCGGGGTTTCAGAAACAGTTACAGAGAGGATTAAATACGCGGATGAGGTGATGAGTGGAACCAGCGAAACAACGAAAATGTCAGTGAGGCCGCGCTGGTTTGGAAGGGCCAGTTCAGTAGATTATCAGCTGATTTGTGGCTGAAGTTGATATACCCAAGCCGTAACCTGTTGATCTGCTGCTGTTGTAACACTCACTTCAACGCGATCATAACCCTCTTCGAATTCATCCAGCATCGGCCAATGCGGCTCAAGCTTGTCAGAGAAAAAAGGTAACCATTGACGCGTTGGCCGTTCTTATCCAGCACAACGCCTGGGAAGTCTGCTGCTGCTCCCCAGCCCCGCTCATAAAAGGTCCCCGTTACATAACCTTGTTGCCATTCACCGCCAATATTTTCCAGGATATGTGCATTAGAGCGGCCCGGACATAATGTGCCGTAGACAAATAATTTCTTCATTTTCCTTCAAGCATTCCCTAAATAAAAAATAAAACTCATGCTGGCGTTGTCCGGTAACGCTATCAGACTCATCACCGGGTCAAAAAATATGCCAAATTATTTTAATCAGTGCAAAGCGTTCTCGGTATAAATCGATACACAGCAAACCGAAATAAAAGGGGTTATAACTTACGCGTTATCTGATTACAGCGCACGCTAAAGGCGCTCAAGCGTGGGTCAATCGGCTTAACCGCGGTTTTGTGATCGCGATCAGACTCTTAAGGCGATAGCAGATTTCTGTATGTTGGCGACAGCCGTCTACAGCTTCGCATCGAAGCTTTCCGCTAAGTTAGCAGCCTGAGCGGCAAACAAAGCGGGAATGCGAATGGAGAAGATTTGGTTTGGTACTGCTTATTATCGTGAATATCTGCCAGAAGAGCGTCTGGAAAAAGATATCGCCATGATGAAAGCTGCGGGCATCAATTATGTACGCATCGCTGAAAGCACCTGGAGCACCTATGAACCGCAAGAAGGCGAGTTTGATTTTTCTTCGGTAATAACGGTTCTTGATCGCATGCATGCAAATGACATTAGCGTGATTATCGGTACACCTACCTACGCGGTGCCCGCCTGGCTGGCAAAACGTTATCCAGAAGTGTTGGCGACAACGCCGCAGGGCCAGAATAAATATGGGCCACGACAAAAAATGGATATCGCTAGCCCGGTTTATCGCTATTACGCCGAACGCATTATTCGTCAGTTATTAGAGGCCACGGCTGCACATCCTGCTGTCATCGGTTTTCAGGTTGATAACGAAACCAAATATTATGAAACCAGTGGCCATCACATTCAGGTGGCCTTTGTTAAGTCGCTACGCAAAAAATTTAATGATGATCTGGTTTCGCTTAACCGCGCTTTTGGGCTGGATTACTGGAGCAACCGCGTGGATGCCTGGGAAGATTTCCCGTCAGTGGAAGGCACTATCAATGCCAGCCTTGGCGCGGAGTTCAAAGCTTTTCAGCGCCAGTTAGTGATCGATTTTCTGTCGTGGCAGGTCGAGTTGGTGAAGCAGTATCGTTCAGCGTCGCAATTTATCACTCACAATTTCGATTTTGACTGGCGCAACTGGTCATTTGGCCTACGCGCTGAAGTTGACCACTTCGCCACGTCACGCCTGCTGGATGTGACCGGTGTAGATGTCTATCATCCTGGGCAATCACGCCTTACTGGCGCGGAAATCGCGTTTACGGGTGATATTGCTCGCACGACTAAAGATCAAAACTACTTTGTATTGGAAACCCAGGCGCAAGCGTTTAAAGACTGGACGCCTTATCCGGGGCAATTGAGATTACAAGCGTTTAGCCATATCGCTAACGGTGCGTTAATGGTCGGCTACTGGCATTGGCACTCAATTCATAATTCCTGGGAAACCTACTGGAAAGGTTTACTCAGCCACGATCTGCTGCCGAATCCTGTTTATGATGAAGCATGCGGCATTGGCAACAGCCTTGAAAGGTTATCCCCCTATTAGCGGGCCTGACCAAGACCAATCGCGTGGCGATGCTGGTCAGTAACCGTTGTCTGACGGCGGTGGACTGGCATCCGTGGCGCGGGCATCAATTTGGCGGTGACAAGGCGCATCAATACAACGACTTTTTCCGTAGCTGGTATGACGCGCTGTATCGGTTGAATATCGAGCTGGATATTCTTGACGCTGATGATCCTCGCGCACTACGTTATGACGTATTAATTGTGCCGTTGCTGTATGCCGCATCGGATGAACTGCTGATACGCCTGAATACCTTTGTCGAGCGCGGCGGGCATATCATTTATTCTTTTAAATCGGGATTCGCAGATGAAAATCTGCAGGTGCGCACCGCCTTGCAGCCGGGCATTATTGGCGAAGCGTGTGGCGTTTCCTATCAGCTGTTTGTTGAGCCTGATGATGTGCGGTTGTCGCAAGAGACTTTTCAGTTAGAAGGTGATGTCGGTTGCGTAACAGACTGGATGGAATTATTGCAGCCCACCTCAGCAGAAACAGAAGTGCTGGCGCGCTATGAGCATCCTTACTGGGGTAAATATGCGGCTATCACCCGTAACACGTATGGCGAAGGTTCGGCGACCTATATTGGTTGTAACCTGTCGAGCGAAGGCATGGAGCACATCTTTAGCGGGCTTCTTGCCACGCCAGCATTAACGCCGCTACGCTCAGATTACGCCTTTCCCCTGATCGTACGGAAAGCGAAAACCAAGACGCAGCAAACAGTGATTTTCCTGCTCAATTACTCTTCTACACCGCAACAGGCGAAAAACCCTTTGCTACGGGCCACTTCATTATTGAACAACCACGCCGTTGAACAGGGAGAAACGCTGGACATTGCGGGTTGGGATCTCTGCATCCTGTGTGGCGAGGAGGCGTTATGAAAGCGAATCCACAAATTACAACCTATCCGCCGGTAGGTCTGCGTGAACGTTTATCATTTGGTTTTGGCGATTACGGCACGAATCTGACTTACACCTTGATGGTGACTTTTCTGGCGTATTACTACACTGATGTGGTCGGTGTGCCTGCGTTTTTGATTGGCTCGTTGATGTTTATTGCCCGTGTTCTGGATGGCTTGCTGTGCATCTGGGTCGGCATCCGCATCGATAAAACGCAAACACGTTACGGCAAAGCGAGGCCATGGGTGTTGTGGACTGCCATCCCGTTTGGTCTCTCAACTTTTCTCCTCGCGTGCGTACCGGACGCCAGTTATACGGTGAAAGTCACCTGGGTTTGCGTAACCTATTTGCTGGCAAACATTTTTTTACGGCTAATAACATCGCCTACGGTTCTCTACTGGCGCTGATCACGCGCGATACCGTAGAACGCGGCATTCTTAGCGTATTTCGCAAAGGGCTTTCTACTTGCGGCTCGCTGACCGTTGGCGTAATTACGTTGCCGCTCATCGCCTGGCTGGGCAACGATAGCCGCGCCTGGCTGGTGGTTTTTGCTCTATACGGCACATTTACCGCTGTTTTTCTGACAATTACCGCCCTTGGAACGCGTGAGCGCATAAAACCGGTACGCGATGATAATCGTAAGCACATCTCTTTTCACCGCGTGCGGCGCTCAATGCTGGCGAACAAGTATTGGATGATGATCTTTTTTTATTTGATGATCACGTTTACCAGCCTGACGATGTTGAGCACCATCAGCGTTTACTACTCAAAATATATTTTGAAAGACATCTCGATGATGTCGTGGATTAGCGTGGCGCAGTATCTGCCGGGACTGCTTACGCTGCTTACCATTCCTTTTCTCATCAAGAAGCTAGGCAAAAGAAATCTGGCGCTGCTTGGCTTATCGATATGCTGTATCGCTTATTTGATCCCTTTATTTAACCGGCAAGATGCGCTGTTTGTGATTATCGCCACGGTGGTGCGCAGTATTGGGTTCTGTGGTATTGGGGCAACGATGTTCGCCTTTCTGGCTGACACCATTGATTACGGCGAGTGGAAAACCGGGCTGCGTATTGAAGGTATTCTGTTTAGCGCCGGTACGCTTGGTCAGACAGTCGGTATGGGACTCGGTACAGCGACGGTTGGCTGGATGCTAAGCGCTGCGGGATTTGTCAGTGGCGGCGGCGTTCAACCCGCCAGCGCATTACAGATGATCCAGTTTCTGTTTATCGCATTCCCGTTGGTACTCGCGCTGTTAAACATGGCGTTGCTCTATTTTTATCGGCTTGATGACATCTATCCGCAGGTCGCCGCCGACCTTGCGCAGGGCAAATTTGAGGCGCCAATTGTTGCATCCTCAATCACGCTACAGGTGCATCCATAACGACCAACATTCTGAAAATCTTCAAGATCGGAGCAGCAGCGCAGCGGAAATATTCCGTTGCGCTATGCTGCCTGACCTTATCAAGCCCGGCAGAACAAGAGAAATGGCACAGGTTGAAGAAACAGGCATGGTCGATTTTTCCCCGCTGGTCCGGCGTTTTACTTTTAACGCCTGGATGGTAGCCGGTTTTACGCCCATTACACGTGGCAGCAAACTCGACTTTTTTATCCACCGCGCAGGCGGTATGAAAGGAGTGATCCTCAATTTAACCCTGCGTGGCAGTGGTAAAATCTATACCTCCAAAGGTAGTTTTCAGTGCCAGCCCGGCGAGGTTTTACTGTTTCCGGCGGGCGTGCCGCATCATTACGGCCGCGATGAACAGAGTGAATATTGGGATCATTTGTGGATTTATTTCATTCCGCGCACTTACTGGCTTGAGTGGCTGCAATGGAATCAATGTGTGGAAGGAATCGGGCGGCTTGTATTAACGGCACCTGAAGAAGCCGAAGAAATGCGATCGCGCTTTATGGAGGCTATTCAGCTTAGCGTCAGCGATGAGCCGCTAGCGGAAGCGCTAGCAATGAACGCTGTCGAAAAGGTGATTCTGGAGTGCTTTCGCGCTCAGCCAGACTTTCGGCAACCCAGAATCGATCCGCGTATTAAAAAACTCTGCCAGTTTCTTAATGAGCACATGACGCAAGAAACCCATATCGACCAGTTGGCTCGACTCGCCTGCCTTTCACCTTCGCGTTTAGCGCACTTGTTTAAGAAAGAGACGGGCCAAACGATATCGGCCTGGCGCGAAAAACAGCGTGTCGCCCGTGCCTGCGAGCTGCTGCAAAAAACCAACTTTGCGATAACGCAGGTCGCCCTGACCGTGGGCTATAACGATCCGCTCTATTTCTCGCGCATATTCCGCCACCACATGGGCGTTAGCCCACGCGAGTATCGAAAAAAACAGGAGAAATGTAGCCGTGCTTAGTGGTTCTGTTAATGCGATGTGAAATGAGATTAAAGGAAGCTTATATTATTTAATAATCCCAATTAAAAATTATATCGATATCAAGAATAAAAAACGGTTCATTTATTTTTTATGATAAGACTTATTTTGATTCGGATAGAGAATACTAATCATATGGCTGAATATATCTAATCCCAACGCGCCAGATTTGCGAAAAATGCGACATTGATCACATTAAGCTTGAATGAAGGAAGCTCGCGCCATTACCATTGCGCGCTTTCTTATTTCAGGTTCCAGGGTTGATTAATTATGTCTGACTTGCAAACGGTGTCCCGTAAAGTTGCATGGCTGCGTGTTTTAACACTTGCCGTTGCAGCATTCATTTTTAACACCACAGAATATATTCCTGTTGGGCTTTTATCCGATATTGGATTGAGCTTTGGCATGGAGAGTGCGCAGGCAGGCGTCATGCTGACAATTTATGCCTGGATCGTGGCGCTTATGTCGCTGCCACTCATGTTGATGACCAGCAAAATTGATCGGCGCGTGCTGCTGCTGAGCCTGTTCAGTTTGTTTGCGGGCAGCCATCTGCTCTCATTTTTCGCCTGGAATTTTGACGTTTTGCTGGTGAGCCGCGCTGGCGTGGCGCTTGCACATGCGCTGTTCTGGTCCATTACAGCTTCGCTGGCTATTCGCCTTGCTCCTGCAGGGAAGCGCGCTCAGGCGTTGGGTTTATTGGCAACGGCAACGGCGTTGGCATCCGTGCTGGGCTTGCCACTTGGCCGTATCATTGGGCAAAGTTTTGGCTGGCGCGTCACCTTTTTAGTTATTGGTGTTGCCGCCATGATTCTGTTGGCGATGATTATCAAAATTATGCCGCGTGTCACCTCTGAACAGAGTGGATCACTGAAAAGCCTGCCGGGATTACTGACGAATCCAGCGCTGTTAAGCCTGTATGCGTTGGCGGTCATCGTTGTGACGGCGCATTTCAGCGCGTTTACCTATATCGAGCCGTTTGTGCAACAAGTGGCAGGAATGAGCCATAACTTCGCCACTCTGCTGCTGCTTATCTTCGGTGTGGCTGGGATCAGTGGCAGCATTATTTTCAGCAAATATGGTGAAAAACATCTGTCGAACCTGCTGATTGGCGCGATAGCTCTACTCACCCTGTGTTTGATGACAATGGTAAGCGTTGCCCACAGCATGAGCGGTTTGATCGCTATCTGTGCGCTTTGGGGCATCGCATTCATGATCATCGGTATGGGAATGCAGATGAAAGTATTGACGCTGGCCCCAGAAGCCACCGACATCGGTATGGCAATGTTCTCAGGTATTTTCAACATTGGTATTGGTTTAGGCGCGCTGGTTGGTCAAACCGTCAGCATTGATCTTTCACTCTCCTCAGTGGGTTATGTTGGGGCGCTGTTTGGCTTGTCAGCGATGTTGATTGCAATAGTCGCATTCAAAAAATGGCCTGGCAGGGCGCGTCAGCAAGAACAAGATTTGGTCGCGTAATCGTGTTGAAGAGAGCCGGTAATTCTGCAAAGAATACCGGCTTATTTAATTAAAATAATCTTCGCGCCCTGTAATATACGTTAGTTACTTTTTAGCTTTTATTAGTTATAAAACTTTCCTGCTTTACGCGTTTAATTCCCAAATTAAATCCCTTTTAGCGCTGTTATTATTGACTAAATAGACAATTTAATCTGTCCCAGAATGGCAAGGGGCGGCCTTGTTTTTAGCACGCAGGGTTTAGTATTAAAAAACGTGTTGATGAGGGCGAACGGAATCTTCTCTCTGTTCACCCATACATTACACCTAAAACAGGGACAAGGTTAAAGCACCCACATTTCAGACGACCTTCTCATTAACCTGAATAACCGCCACGTTCTGTTCCTGAAGTTGTGTCAGGAGGGTGGGATGAAGGGCGCTGTCGGTTATCACCCGACGAACCTGAAAACCCGGCGACAGTGGGTAAGGATGGATTTGCCCAAACTTGGAAGAGTCGGTCAGAACGAACGTTTCAACACCCTTCGCCAGCACGGCATCAACGACGTCGCAGCGCAGCATATTACGGCCTGTGAAGCCGGTTTCAGCCTGCCAGCCATCAACACCGACAAAGGCTTTATGGAAATGAACCTGCTGTACGCAGTAACGCGTCAGCGGGCCGACCATCGATTCACTGCTTTTCTGCAACATGCCACCCAATACAATCACTTCACAAGCCGCCTCTTTGAGTAAGTGAGCAATGTAGTGGCTGACAGTAATAACGGTAACATCGCGACGATCGGATAATGTGCGTGCCAGCAAAGCATTGGTGCTGCCACCTTCGATAAAAACCGATTCACCTTCGTTGATCAGGCTGGCGGCGTGGCTGGCAATCGCCTGCTTGATGCCGTAACGCGTATTCATGCGCATGCCTACGTCATCGCTGTCCAGCGCAAGGGCCGACCCGTGAACGCGACGAAGAAACTGGTCGCGCTCCAGCATGTTGAGATCCTGACGTACCGTGACTTCAGAAACACCGGTGATCTGCGCCAGTTCACTGACGGCGATGCTGCCTCGCGTGTTAACCAATTGAATAATCTGTTGATGACGTGCGTTCATGTCGGCTATTCGCTAGAAAATAAGGGGCACAGTTTAACAGAGAATCCGCGCCGCCTGGCGACGCGGATCGTCATCAGGCTAAGCCCAGCGCACGTTTGCCGTTGAGGTTTAAATCTGCCAGCGTGAAACGATCTTTCCATTCAGCTTCATAATTCTCTGGCGGGAAGTCTCCCGGTGAGCGGCCTTGCTCCAGCGCTTTCGCCACCAAATGTGCATAAGCCAGATTCTTTTCACACAGCGGCGCGGCGGGTATATACATCACATTGCCCCAACCTTGCTGATTTTCCACCGGTGCCACTGAGTGAATGACATCGCAATGCCACCATACGGAATCACCCGCTTCAAGCGCTGGAATGGAACTCAATCCTTTTATCAGATGTGGATGCCATTTCTCACTGATGGGCAGGACTTTGCCCGGCGCAACGCCGCACAGTTCATCATCAGGAACATCAGACAGAAGTGGCCGCAGCAGCACGTATGCCATAGCTTCTGGCACGGGAACCACATGCAGCAAGCCTTGACCTGGAATCATATCGGATAACGCTGTCCACCCCTGGAAAGTACGGAACACCGAGCATTTCGTGGTATCCGGCACATCGTACTCGTTCACTTCGGTACGATAAGCCGCATTCCAGGGATCGTAAGCATCAATATCGCCACTGAAAACAGAGGCAAAAACTTTTTGATAGGCGGGAAGCAACCAGCGTTCCAGCGCACCGGAATCGGTGTGCGCACCTAATCCTTTGGAGGTGGTGCCAGGCAAACGTCGGCGAATGCGATCGGGATAAATAACGCTCACATCGGGATCAAACCATTGTTTGCCCTCGGATTCGAATCTCCATAAGCGATTAAGAAACGACTGAACCTGATTCATCGCATCGCTTTGTCGCGCCTGCATCTGCGCCTGAGACCAGTAAATCGGGTAGATTTCTGGACGTGAAGCATCAAGGCTCCCGAAAAAGTTATCGCCGGGGCCACGATACTGTTTGTCGAAATCATTGGCGTCCAGATAGTCGAGCATCGACTTGTCCCAGGCGAGTGCCTGCTCACGAGAAAACTGCTGTTTCACCACCAAACAGCCGCGCTGTTTGATATGATCGCGGATTTCATTCGAAACCTCATTGTTTGCGATTTGCTGCAACGTGATGCTCGGCCAGGCACTACCGGTTTTTAATTCCTCCGCTTTTGCGTCTTCAATCGACTTTTCAATACGGCTGCAAATCTTGGCAAACAGCGCATCAACATCGCCAATTTGCTGGCGGAGCTGCTGCTTCAGTTGTCGAATGGCCATTTTGATATCTTGAGGTAAAGGTGTTGCCTGTGATTTCACTGTCATATATCGCTCCGCCAGATACAGGGTTGAGTTTCGAACGTAAGTTTTATAGTCTTCGTTCGTAATGATAGGGGCGAGATTAACATTAATGCAACGACAAAAAGCGTGAGCGATAACACAGGATTCATTAAGGAACGCTCCTAAACCGCTTCACAAACTCATTATTTGAATTCTCATTAATCCACACAGCGATTAAGCTTTAGGCATCACGTTAACAAGCCGAAAGGACAACACGGCGTCAGCAAAGGGGTGGGCGAAATGGCAGTAAAAATGATTGCAGTTGATATGGATGGTACGTTTTTGGATGAAAACAAGCAGTACAACGTCCAACGGTTTTCGCGCCAATATGCGTTATTGAAAGAGAAGGGCATCCGTTTTGTTGTAGCCAGTGGTAATCAATATTATCAATTGCAGCGTTATTTTCCCGAACTCAAAGATGAAATCGCCTTTGTTGCTGAAAATGGCGCGTGGGTTTCTGACAGCAATGAAGAGATCTTTTGCGGTGAGTTAGCCAAAGAAAAAGTGCATCAGGTGTTAGATATTTTGGCGAAAGAGCCTGAAATCAGCACCGTCGTATGCGGTAAAAAAGGAGCCTATGTGCATTCATCGATATCGGATGACGTCGTTGCCATGTTGACGAATCACTACTATCGACTGGAAAAGCGCGACGATCTTTACGACATTGATGACACCATTTTTAAATTCTCGCTCAATCTTGCCCACGAAGGCGTTGATGCACTGCTGGAACGCTTGCATACGCAACTCGGCGAAGTTGAAAACATCATGCATCCCGTTTCCAGCGGCTTTGGTTTTATCGATTTAATTATTCCGGGTTGCCATAAAGCGCACGGTATCGCCTTGCTGCAAGAAAAATGGGGCATCAGCGATTGCGAAGTGCTGGCTATTGGCGATAGCGCGAATGACATCGAGATGTTGCGTCAGGCTTATTTTAGCTTTGCGATGGCAAATGCGGTGGACTCGGTCAGCGCTGTAGCCCGTTACAAAACGGAAAACAATAATGATGAAGGTGCATTGAACGTTATTTCTCGCGTTTTGGCGCGTGAATTCCCATTTGATTAATGGCGTTAACCACACAGCAAAAAGGCCGCAGATGCGGCCCTTTTGCTGTTTAACACCGACAATACATGCCTCTATAACAATCAAAAATAATCTGTGTTGCGTAAGTCGCTGAGCAGATCCGGCCCTGAAGGTAGCCAACCCAACGTTTCTTGCGTCCAGCGACTTGAGGTGGGGTTATTGGCAGCCACAAAGTGTGTCATCCAACTAAGATAATGCGGTGCTTCCTCCAGCGTCACTGACTTTACGGGCAGGTTAAGTCCGGTTCCAATCACTTCTGCTATCTGTTTGAAAGAAACGCCCTGTTCCTGAACAGCATGCAGTGATGTGCCCGCCGCCGCGTGCTCCACCGCCAAACAAAACAGTTTTGCCGCATCGTAGCGGTGAACCGCCGGCCAAAGGTTCTCGCCCTCGTCGATATAGACAACAACACCGTTTTGCTTCGCCAGCGCAATTAGCATCGGGATGAAACCATGATCGCCCGCGCCATGAACGGTTGGCGGTAGCCGCACCAATGCGCTGCGGATCCCGCGTTCGACCAACGCCAGCGCGGCCATATCGGACATCGCGCGCGGGTTGCGTCCCATTTCAGTAGGGCTCTGTTCAGTCGCCAGATGGTTAAGCGGCAATAACATGGTGCCGGATGTCACAATCAAGGGTTTGTTGCTGCCTGCCAGCGCATCGCCTAATCCATTGATCGCCCGTTGATCGACCTCAACAGAATGCTGAAAGCGGCTGAAATCATGTATGAATGCTGTATGGATAACGCCATCAGCCTGTTCAGCGGCTGACTGCAAACTCGCGATATCTTCTAGCGAGCCACGCGTCACTTCGGCACCCAGCGCGTTGAGTTGCTCAGCGGCCGCATCACTGCGGGCTAAACCCACGACGTGATGGCCCCGTTTTAATAACGTGTCGACTACGGCTGAACCGATAAAACCGCTCGCGCCCGTCACAAAAATTCGCATAATCCTGCTCCTCAGGGTTTGGTGTTAACCTATGATAGAGCGTCAATAAAATGCGAAAAGTCGTGACGTTATACCGGTATTGAAACTAACAGGATGCGTGATGAGCGAAGATAACCGATTTGGGAATTTCCTACGTGACCGACGAACTCGTCTGGATGCCGCACAACTGGGTTATTCAATGCAACGTCGCCGCACGCCAGGCTTGCGGCGAGAAGAAGTTGCGATGCGGGCCTGCGTAAGCGCAACCTGGTATACCTGGCTGGAGCAAGGCCGTGGTGGCGCACCCTCAACAGAGGTTTTAGAGCGTCTGGCTCAGGCGCTGGATCTGTCAGCCGCCGAACGCGAACATCTGTTTTTGCTGGCGCAAAATAGATTGCCTGGCGTCGAATATCAGAGTGGTATCTGCGTTTCCCCACAACTTCAACGCGTTTTGGACAGCATGACGATGACGCCGGCATTGGTTAAAACCGCCGAATGGCAGGTCGTTGCCTGGAACCGATCTGCTGCAACACTCTTTGTCGATTACGCCGCATTGCCACCGGAACAGCGCAACGTAATGAAAATGTTGTTTAAAGATGAGGCAAAGAAACGTCTTGCACTGCCTAACTGGGAAGCGGCGGCCCGTCGTTTAGTGGCAAACTTTCGTGCCGATATCACTCGCACCGGTGCCAGTTCGCATGTTCAGGCGCTCATCGAAGAACTCTCATCGCTCAGCCCCACCTTCTGTGAAATGTGGCAATCGCAAGATGTCAGTCATTACGGCGAAGGCTTTAAACAACTACTCATCGCTGAGGAGGGCTTGATTGATCTTGAATACAGTACTTTTACCGTTGAGGGTAAACCTGGCTTGAGTCTGGTGGTATTCAATCCTGCCAGTGACGTCGATCGTGACAAGCTTGCGCGCCTGATGGCCCGTAAATCAGCTTAATGCTTCGCGGTGCGAGCATTCGCTTCCATTTCATCCAGCGCCGCCTGATTATCAAGCCCCCATTGATACATTACCTCAATGGGCTCGGCGAACGTTTTTCCTAACGGCGTCAAACTGTATTCCACTTTGGGTGGAACCACTTCATACACATAACGCGAAACTAATCCGCGCTGCTCAAGCTCACGTAAGGTTTGAATCAACATCTTTTTTGAAATGCCCTGCAGGCTTCGCTCAAGCTCGCCGGTACGCGCGCAATTTTTCGGCCAG
This sequence comes from Candidatus Pantoea bituminis, assembly GCF_018842675.1. Taxonomy (NCBI): domain Bacteria; kingdom Pseudomonadati; phylum Pseudomonadota; class Gammaproteobacteria; order Enterobacterales; family Erwiniaceae; genus Pantoea; species Candidatus Pantoea bituminis. The sequence goes on along the minus strand of NZ_JAGTWO010000005.1, from coordinate 155,496 downwards.
TGATAGAGCGCATGCAACACCATGGTGCTCCATTTCACTGCGAACAGTTCAAGCAATCTACGCGGTGGCGAATCGGCAAAAAAGCATAATTTCCCTTCGATCCAGGCAGGCATATCCTCTCCTTAATAGACGGTAACTAAAAGGTAACTACTATCAACTTGGGGGCCACGTGTCTATAGTGTGTCGCTTTCTTTTCTGCCAGAACGGCAGAGATTCAGGAGGCCACAATGAAAATTAATGCACTGATTGCCGATGATGCATCACAGCCACTAAAAGCGGGTCAAGTTGAACTGCGCGACATGCAAGCTGATGACGTTAAGATTGAAATTCTCTATTGCGGCGTGTGTCATTCTGACTTGCATATGGCCCGTAACGAGTGGGGCGTAAGCCGCTATCCGTTGGTTCCGGGACATGAAATCGTGGGACGCATCGTGGAAACGGGTGAGAGCGTCGCTAACTTCAACACGGGTGACATTGTCGGCGTTGGCGTCATGGTCGATTCTTGCGGCAACTGCCATTTCTGTCAGCAGCAGGAAGAGCAATACTGTGCTGAAGGCTTCACACCAACCTATAACGGTACCGATAAATATACTGGCGGCACGACATTTGGCGGTTATGCACAGCATGTGGTGGCCGATCATCGTTTCGTCGTTTCTATTCCAGATAACTTGCCGTTAAACGCGGTTGCGCCGCTGTTGTGCGCGGGCGTTACCGTTTGGTCGCCGCTGCGCCACTTCAATGTAAAAGCCGGTGATCGCGTGGGTGTGATTGGTTTAGGCGGCTTGGGTCATATGGCGGTTAAACTGGCTAGCGCATTGGGCGCGGAAGTTACCTTGTTCACCACTTCGCCGAACAAAGGTGAAGATGCTCTGCGCTTAGGCGCAAAACGCGTTGTGGTTTCACGTGATGCTGAACAAATGGCTGCGTGCCAAACTTCGCTGGATATCATTTTGGATTGTGTCGCAGCGCCTCACGACCTCGATCCTTATCTCGCCACGCTAAAAACCAATGGTCATCTGGTGTTGGTAGGAATTCCCGATCAGCCGCATCCATCACCCAACGTGACGCCGATGGTCTTTCGTCGCTTAAGCATTACCGGCACCTCGATCGGCAGCATTCGTGAGACGCAGGAAATGTTGGATTTCTGTGGGCAACACAACATTACCGCCGATGTCGAAATGATTAAGGGTGATGAAACTGAAGCTGCGTTTGCACGCATGTTAAAGAGTGATGTGAAATATCGCTTCGTTATTGATATGCAAAAAACCCGCTGGTGATAATTAAAGGCCTGCTGTTATGGCAGGTCATTACCAGACAGTGACATCATCAAATCTTTTTAGTTCATAGTTACAACATCCTGTTACGCGTTCTCGTAACAGGTGAAAACATTGATTTCGGCATACTGTTTCGTCTTGCAGGCTCAATTTGCGGCATCAAGCAATGTTTCAATCTCTGCTTTGCACTGCATCAACATCGATAAAAGAGAATCATATTTCTCTTCAAAGCGCAGGGCTGGGACTGCAATAGAAAGTGCATATTGTTCGCTGAGATGCGTATTCAATACCACGCCAATGGCGCATACCCCGCGTGCGTGTTCTTCGCGATCGATGGCAAACCCTGAATTGCGTACTGTTTCCAGTTCCGTGAGTAACGCCTGTTTGTGAGTGATTGTACTTTTTGTTCGTGCGTCCAGACCTGATTTAAGGAATGTATCGATATTGGCTGGTGGTTGAGAAGCCCAAAGTGCCTTGCCATGGGCAGAGGAATGGCAAGGAAACGCTGTTCCCAATGGAGAGATCACCCGTAGCTCTTGATCCGAAGCATACTGGCTGACCAGCACGACATGCATGCCGCGATAAACACTGAGATTAACCGTTTCATGGGTACGCCGGCTTAACATTTCCATGGCTGGGCGAGAGAGGGTCACGAGATCGGTATGGGCAGAAGCCGCGAGGCGAGCTAAAGCCGGGCCCAGTTGCACGCCGTTAACGCCGTTGATCAGAAGTTGTTGAGATTCCAGCGACATCACCAAACGATGCACTGTCGTGCGTGGCAATCCCGTCTCTTTTGCTAACGCAGTTATCGATAACCCACGCGGTTGGCTTTCAAGCGCACGCAGAATCTGAGCCGCACGTATAATCACCTGTGAACCCTGATTTTCGTTTGCTTCACGCATTCCGCTCTCCTTACCGTTTCGCCTACAGCAGGCGGGGAATATAACATGAATGTTTTATTCAGCGGCAACACTCGTCATTGTGCACGCTATCCGTATAATGGATACACAAACCAATATGCGGATAAGTAGCAAGGGTGATTCTGTGGCTGAACTTCGAAATGCAGGCGCGTTTACGTTACTCGGCGTGGCATGCCTTACTATTATGGTGGGTTGCGTCATTGTCCCTGGATTAAGTGAAATCGCGCCCGCATTAGGCGTAAGTCATGCCGCCAGTTGGTTAGTTACGGTACCTTCTCTTGGTGTTGTGGTATTTGGCCCCTTGGCTGGCCGCCTGATCGATCGCTTCGGCGCCTGGCACAGTTTAGCGTGGGGCCTATTTTTGTATGGTGTACTGGGCGCAGGTGGCGTTTTCCTTCATGGTTTTTATGCCATTATGCTTGATCGCTTGCTGCTTGGCGGCGCGACTGCCATTGTCATGTCGGCAGGTACGGGCTTAATTTCCAGCTTCTATCAAGACGATGCTCGCTTGAAAATGATTGCCCGTCAGGGCATGTCGATTGAACTCGGCGGAGTCATCTTTCTGTTTATCGGCGGCATTCTTGCAACACTGAGCTGGCGTTGGCCCTTTTTGCTCTATTTGATGGGCTGGGTATTGCTGCTGATGCAGCTGCGTTTCGTGCCGCATCCTGTTGCGCCTCAGAAAAGTGAGGTCGCCAAAACCCCCGTTTCAGGGGTACTTAAACCGGTTTATATGGCTGCGCTGTTATCCATGGTGAGTTTTTTCACTGCGATCATTTTGATTCCAGAATATTTCCATCAACAGGGTATTGGCGCAGCTGAAACGGGCTATTTCCTCTCTTTCATTTCACTGATTGCGGTGATTGCCGCTGCGGTCATGCCTGAAGTTATGAAACAACTTGGTGGCCATCGTACGCTGATCATCGCTTTTGTTTGTTACCTTGCCGCACATTTGATGTTTTCATTCGCTGCGGCGTTGCCTATTTTCATGCTTGGGGGTGTTTTGCTCGGATGCGGATTCGGCCTGTCAATTCCCTTGGTAAACCATATGACGGTGGATCACAGCGAAGAAGCGGTGCGCGGACGAAACCTGGCTTATCTTGCCATGGCGATATTTTCTGGGCAGTTTTTGTCTTCATTCATGGTGTTCATTCCCGGCAATATTTCATGGATATTCTCTGGCGCTGCGTTGCTAGCCGGGCTTTCATGCGCATTTATCTGGTTTACCCAACGTAAACAAAGCAGTGAAAACATGCCATCCACCTGATGTTTAATCACTATGGGTAGATCGAATAAATCTGCGGATGACATTAAAAAGGCGACCCTGAGCAAAGGTCGCCTTTCTTCGCCAGGGAAGGTTTCGTTAGCCTGAATTGGCTGACTGACAAAAACGTCCAACTGAACGGCTAATCACACTAAACCAAGCTAACAGAAATTACGGTGATTTCTTCTGTTTCCAGGTCCATCAACTCTTTGATTTCAAAGATGTGCTTTTCCAACTCTTCCTCAACATCCAGGCCCTCGATGAAGGTATGGAATGTTTTTGTTTCCTGCTCTTTGGGTTTTACCGCATAGGAAACGAACCATTTCTTTTTCTGCATCATGCTGTCCCTCTTTTAAAACCGATACGTCTATCTTTAGCGTTAAATCGGCGAGAGCTCAAGTTGAGCCAGCGCTCTTTATCACGATCTCAGGCAGCGCCAGAGAGATGGGTAAGTTTACGCACGCCCGTGATCACGGAAGCAACCATCGTTTCACGTCGGGTTATAACCTCTATCTGATAATATCTGGCCCGGTAGGCGATGGAATAGATGACAGGATGATACTTATTGCCTTCTCCGTAGCGGGAGTAGTGCGCTTCAAGCGCTCGAGTTGCTGCAAGAATATGGGAAGGTTCTTTATCACCGCGGATGATTTGCTTCATTCAGTTCCTCAAATGCTTTACCAGAATGCAAGCTGTACGGAAAGCCTGCTACGACGGGGTTTATAAACACTGAACATCTGACTGCTAACAACAACATTATAATAGTGTAAAACGTTGCACGTGTTTTATGACAACGCAATGACGGCATAAAAAAGCGTGCCAGATTGAGCAAAATGTTAAGCCCTAAGGCGCGCGATCAGTACCTGAAATTAATGAGGCAGAGAACGTAAGATCGCTATAGAGCCAAGCGGATGCTGCTTAAAATTTTGCAGATTTACGCTTGAATCACAAGTCAGCAATTTCCTTAAATAGACCGTTTATCCTGAAGCTAAACTTCTTTTACCCACATGGGTAACAGGAGGAATATATGTCAGAAAGACCCGATGATATTGACCCGCTTCCTGGAGGTAATCAGGTTCCTGGCGACGACGACTATATACCCGGTGATGATGAAGAAGCGCCGGAAGACTCTGAGTTTCCTGAGGATGACCTTCCCGAACGTTAAGTTCAGCTGAGCCGTCTTCGGGCGGCTCTTTCACTTAAACAATGTTTCTTCAGCCATTTTTCAGCGTTTGATCGTCGATTAAGATCCCGCTTAGCGAGCGAAGTAAAGCGACGCTTGTAGTAAAGATTCCGCTTAGCTCACACTTCTGATAATTACTTAGCGTGATAAATGTAACCTGGCTAAACTACATGTTACCCACATCGGATGAAGGAGGTAATTGTGCTTACAGACCCTGAAGTCAGAAGGTGGGCATCTTTAATGCTCACGTCCGCATTGCGCGGTAATATGCCGAAAGAATCAGTTTTAAGACAGATGTGCATTTTGCGCGCCCATCATGGTACATCCGTCTTTGAAAATGTCCTTGAGCAAATGCTACTAGAAGCCGGTCGGGTTGGGCCTTTGCATTGCAACGGAAAACTGTATAACTATACAAAAACAGAACTGCCAGATTCAGTTAAATAACTGAATATAAAAAGCTTAATAATTTTTACCGCCTAAGGGCGGTTTTTTTATGGGTGAAGGTATGCGCTGGTACAGAATTCAGACGAAGCGTCTGAGAGATTTGTCTGATGTGCTAAACAAACGCAATAATTAGCTTCACGAAGCAGGGCTCAAAAGTTAAGGTGTAGCTTCAAAGGATTAAAAAGGGAAAGGCAATGGTTAACGATTATTTTGGACTGCCATCAGCAGGCGTTACGCAAGAGCAGCACAAGCGTACGGTCGCCGTAGCGGCTGCGTTAGCGGTAGCGGAAAAATCTGTCAGTGCAGCAACATCCGCTAACGGTTCTAAAGCGGCCTGGGATTTACAGGCTGTAGCGAATGAAATTGCAAACCTTGCGGATGCTATTCAGGATGCGCTTGAGCTAGAAGAAACAAAATAAAGAGAGCCGCCTACGGGCGGTTTTTTATTCGTTAAGACCCGAGTCAGACTTTCTTACAGGAACCAGAGTGTGAACAAAGCCTTAGTCGTTGCTGGCATGATTCTGTTGCTCTGCGCTTGCTCTAACTCTGTTGGGCGAAATATTGATAACGCCGGCTTTCAGAAAATCCAAAAAGGGGTGACGACTAAACCAGAATTGATTGCGTTGTTCGGCCAACCCAATGCAGAAACGCCTTATCCTGATGGACAACAACTTCTCAAATGGACTTACAGCGAAGCCAGAACAATGGATACTACCGAAGGGAAAACGCTGACAGTGCAGATGAAAAACGGCAAAGTCTTCAGCTATTCTCTCAGTAAAAGTTAGTGTGAGATTAGCCGTGCATTAAGCGTTTCGCGTGACTGCACGACTCAATCATTACCTAAAACAAATAACAGGAACCAAGACCTAGAACAGCGTCTCTTCTTTGGCCTTTGCCGCTGTTTTTTCATCCGCTAATGCTTTTATCGGATCGGGCGACGTTAACCATCGATCAAATTTTTGGTAGGTTTCAACGAATGATTTGAAATAACCTGTGGCACTAGAAATGTTCTCTTTGCGGTTCATGAATGCCATCGTAAGTTCAAACGCATCTTGATTATCAAATTTCATGAGTTTCTCCTCTGTCTCGGTATCCATTGAGCGTAGCCTGGGTTTTCAGCACACGCATTCAGACAAAGACCAATGGCAGACATTTATCAGTGCAGGCTCAGCATCTCAACTTTGCGCCAGAGAATAAAAGCGTGGTAACCACGCAAACCCGACGCGGTAATAAGGAAAACATCAACGGAATGGTCAAGGCCAAGGCGGTAATCGGAATTTATCATTGAGTAACAACACTTATTATTTCCCGCGCTTGACTGTCGGTAGACGGTATTTTTTTACGCGTTATATCTTCTTGTTAAATATGTATCGCGGCAGTGTTCTGCTAACAACCTTCTCTCATTGGCTTTAACGGGATTGTAAAATGTTAGGAATTATTCGGGTACTTACCCACCAGGATCAGAATTTTGTTGAAGAGCATGGGCGGCTGATTCACCAGCAATATGGACTGGATTCGATAAGTCGTTGCATACCCGATCAGCCAAAAGGCATTTTTGACGACGCCAGCGAAGCGATTGCCGTGCCGAAAATCATTGCACTAGGCCAGCAGTTTCAGGCGGAAGGATGTGATGCCATTTTCCTGAGCTGTGCTGCCGATCCGGGATTAGAGGCGCTGCGCAAAACAGTAACGATACCGGTTATTAGCGCCGGTAGCGCCTCCGCCAGTATTGCGGCGATGCTACAACGTCCCGTTGCGGTGATGGGAATAGGGGCGGAAGCACCGCGCCCGTTCAAAGCGCTGCTCGGCGAGTCGGTTATCTATGCACGACCTGAAGGTGTGTTAAATACCACCGATCTCCTGTCATCTCATGGACGACAGAGCGCGCTGGCCTGCGCGGATGAGCTTTACCGACAAGGCATTGAAGTTATTGCATTCTCTTGCACCGGTTTCTCAACTATTGGTCTTGCTGATGCGATTAATCAGCAACTTGGCCAGATTGCGGTGGATGCGGTACGCGCTGCCGGATTATTTGCCAGCCAGTTAGGGCGCTAATAGCGTGGCAGAATCGCCAGCGTGATGCTTGACGATTCTGCAAGATCCTCAAATCGGATCAGCCTTGGTTTTCATCTTCTTTTTTGCGTCAATCTGCGTCGTTTCTGCCGCGTGCTTAAAAGGCTTCAGTAACTGAATATCCAAAATAACGTAGGTCATTGTGCTGATGAACAGAGATATTACGCTACCAAAGACGCCACTGGTGGTGAAAGTCAGGTAGTTATAAATGATCATCCAGGTTAAGCAGATAAATAACGCGAGCGAGATATAAATGGAAGGAAGGGAATAGTTGCTGGTTCCCGCACCCTGAGAATGGGTTAATTTGAACAAATTTCCCACAGAGTATTTTTCTAAGGTATGAATGGTTTTTTCCCAGTCAACCTGTTTACGGGCGCTGGCTCGACTAATAAACAGGAAAAGAATAGAGATAAAGAAACCTGAAAAAGCAATCAATACGGGGATAGCCTGCAAAGCATATTCAATACTTTTATGACCCGCTTCGCTTGCAGATAAATCGAGGGTAAGTGAGGCGCCAAGTGCGGCATAAAGAAACAGAAAAAGAGCCAGAAAGGTGGTTGAACGCTTCCAGTCTGTCTCAATTTCAATATTCTTCTGCGCTATAGCGATGTGGAGAGATTGCTGAATTCTGTCGGCATGAATGGAGGCTGATTCAATTTTCACCACGTCCTCATCCAGTAAATCACGCATAAATTGCGCATCATCTTTGTGCACATCAATATTTGGCATTATGAATTTCTCAATAAAAAATTTCCCTTATTTTAATCGGCCCCAGAGGAATTAACAGGTAATTAATTGTATTAAAGAGAGCAGGGTTATTTGTTCCTGAATTTTTGTGGAACAACCGACAGTTCACTAGCTCAGGCTTAAAATCACGTGGCTTATAGCCCAGTCAATGACGGCTATCACGCACGATATGACCAGTAAGCCATAAAATTGAGGGTACTGCGATCAAGACAGCACTCATCAAGAAGATAACGGCGCAGGCGCTTCACGGCTGAAGATTCGGCAGCAACCCAAGCGTAAAAAGGCTGATTACCTTCAGCTCGTTCCCACAATAACTCATCCTCGCCTGTTTCAGGCAACTCGCCATTCTGTGGTTTGCAGGCAAGCGCAGGAACCGGCACGTCTTGCCTGATCGCTGCCAGCAAGCGTTCTCCCCAAACGGTACTGCCGGTTTCCTCACGCGGTAACCACGTAATTTCCGCGAAGGGGAAATCGCCCTGCATCACGCAATCTGCCCTTAAAGGCACTTCAAAAAATGCCCGAACTGTCGGGGGTTTGTTTGCTGTGCAAGCGCCTCCAGAATACTCATGGCTGCAGGCAGCGCCGTTTCATCGGCGATCAGTAAAGCTTGCTGAACCTGTTCATGAGGAAGCCATTCATAGCCGCCGCTGTCTGTTTCGGCCAACGCGTTCGGTGCGACGATCTGCAATTCATCACCGGGCCGGGCATTATAAGCCCAGCGAGAAGCCGGACCCGTTTCACCATGCATAACAAAATCAACCACCGCCTGCTGCCTTTCGCGCGATACGGCGCGCAGGGTATAGGTGCGTAACAGAGGTCGGCAATGTCTCGGCAGCGCCAGATAATCTTCGTACCAGGTATCGCTCACAGACATGCGCGTCCATTCACCGTTCTCAGCGGCAAACAGCAACTTTATACGTTGATCGGGGCCATCAAGTTTCATCTCACTGATTTCGGAACCGGCAAACACGCAGCGCAGCATTGAAGGTGAAAGCAGGGTTTTGCTTTCTAAGTGAACGTTAAACAGACGATACCCGGCTGCCATGCAGTGATTCTCCAAAACGTCAGATAAGGGCGGGCTAGCCTGATCCCGTCATAAACGAGAATTATTATCATCCATTACTTGCACTGTCCAATCGAATTTCAGGATGACGGCTTAGGCCAGCGTGTTATATCCGCAACAGAAAGTGAACAAGCTTCGATGCACATCCGCATAAGACGGTTGTTTAAGAAACAAAATTATCATTTAGAGCGAATTTATTAACATGGCGACATCTTTTCGCTATATCTCATTAACAAAAACAGGAACGAAGCGGTAATATCCGTGATCTGCATCACCTTTCAAAGCTTGTCCTTCTAACCAGGAAAACCCATGAAGCACGAATCAGCTACAAAAAGTGCAACTTTAAATAAAAATGGAACCGGTTCCACTCGTCGGGAATTCATTTGTGCGGTTGCTGGATTAACCGTTACCGGCGCTATTGCTGCGATACCGGGTGTCTCTTTCGCCGCCACAATCGCCAGCGCCAGTGATCCGGTGAAAGCCTTCATTACCGTGTCACAAACGATTACTGAACATAAGCAAATCGATAGTGCATTGGCAGCACGTTTCCTTGAGGTATTTACTCAACGCGATCCGCAATTTGTCGCCCGTATTTCCCAACTAGAACGATTAGCGATAGCGGGAATCGATGCCAGGCAGTTCATGACTAAAGCCACGCAAGCAGGCTTAAACGAATTTCTCTATCAAATTGTTACAGCCTGGTATACCGGAACGGTAGGTGATGATTATCACGGCACGTTGGTCGCCTATAAACAGGCCCTGATGTACCAAACCGTGCGCGATGGATTGGTTGTACCAACCTATTGTAGCAAGGGCCCGATGTGGTGGACTGCGCCTGTTCCCGTTGAAAATGACGGTTTGATCGCCAGCCTTTAACTCCCTTAGAAACGTATTTAGAAAATATAAAAAATGAATAAACAACCGGTATTTACTGCTCAAGGCGACGCCTCAGCAGATATTGTTATTGTGGGCTCAGGTATCGTTGGCGGCATGATGGCTAATGAGTTAGTCAGTCAAGGATACTCTGTGCTGGTGCTGGAAGCCGGCTTGCGAATTGATCGTGCTCAAGCGGTAGAGAACTGGCGCAACATGCCCTTTGCAAATCGTGCAGGATCAGATTTTCAGGGGCTTTATCCGCAGTCAAAATTTGCCCCGGCGCCACTCTATTTTCCGCGTAACAACTACGTCAATGTCACAGGCCCAAATGCGTCGAGCTTCCAACAAGGCTATTTGCGCACCGTGGGGGGAACAACGTGGCACTGGGCCGCATCCTGCTGGCGCCATCACCCAAGTGACTTTGTCATGCAGTCAAAATATGGGGTGGGCCGCGACTGGCCTATCAGCTATGACGAACTGGAACCCTGGTATTGCAAAGCGGAAAATGAAATTGGGGTGGCTGGTCCGAATGATCCTGCCAAACAATCGCCGGTAGAACGTAGTCAGCCTTATCCGATGGATATGGTGCCCTTTGCTCATGGTGATAATTATTTCGCCAGCGTGGTCAATCCTCATGGGTACAATCTGGTGCCGATACCGCAAGGCCGCAGCACGCGCCCTTGGGAAGGGCGTCCCACCTGTTGCGGTAACAACAATTGCCAACCCATCTGTCCCATCGGAGCGATGTACAACGGTATTCACCATGTAGAACGTGCTGAGCGTGCAGGAGCGGTGGTGTTGGCAGAAGCGGTGGTCTACAAAATGGATACCGATAATAACAACCGTATCACTGCTGTTCACTGGCTGGATAACACCGGCGCCTCTCATAAAGTCACGGCTAACGCTTTTGCATTAGCCTGCAATGGCATTGAGACGCCGCGTTTACTACTCATGGCGGCTAATGACGCTAATCCCAACGGGATTGCCAATGGTTCTGACATGGTTGGTCGAAACATGATGGATCACTCCGGCTTCCACTGCTCCTTCTTGACGAAAGAGCCGGTTTGGCTTGGCCGTGGACCCGCTCAAAGCAGCTGTATGGTGGGCTATCGCGATGGGGAATTCCGTCGTGACTATTCAGCCAATAAAGTCATTCTGAATAATATCTCGCGCGTCGTGACGGCAACACAGCAGGCTTTAGCGAAAGGCTTAGTGGGTAAAGAGCTGGACGAAGAGATTCGTTACCGCGCGGTACACAGCGTTGATCTCTCCATTAGCCTTGAACCCCTGCCGGATCCTGAAAACCGTTTAACCCTGAGTAAAACCCGTAAAGACCCGCATGGATTGCCATGCCCCGATATCTATTACGATGTGGGCGACTATGTGCGTAAAGGTGCCGAAGCCTCACATGTGCAACTCGAAAAGATCGGGCAATTGTTTAATGGTAAGGAGTTCATGATCAGCCAAGGTCTGAACGCCAATAACCATATTATGGGCGGCGTGATCATGGGGGAAAGTGGTAAAGATGCCGTGGTAGATGGTAATTGTCGGGCCTTTGACCATGAAAACCTTTGGCTTCCTGGTGGCGGCGCGATTCCGTCTGCCAGCGTGGTCAACAGCACGCTGACGATGGCGGCATTAGGCTTAAAAGCGGCTCATGACATCAGCCTGCGCTTGAAGGAGTTCGCATGAAACGCCTGCTGATCACCTCTTTCGCCGCCATGATGACATTAAGTGCGCAGGCTGAAACCCCCAATAGCGATCTCTTGTCCAGAGGCGAACAGGTCGCTATCGCATCCGACTGCCAGGCTTGTCATACCGCGCCCGGCAGCAAGAGTGCATTTAGCGGCGGCTACGGCATCGCTTCGCCTATGGGAACGATCTACTCCACCAATATCACCCCCGGCACGCGCGGTATTGGACAGTATAGCGAGGCTGAATTTTCAAATGCTGTTCGATTGGGCGAGCGCGCCGATGGCGCAAAACTCTATCCCGCTATGCCTTATACCTCTTACAGTAAAATGACGGATGAGGATCTCCACGCGCTTTATTACTATTTCATGCACGGGGTGAAACCGGTCGAGCAGGCTAATCAACAGACCGATTTACCTTTTCCCTTCAACATGCGCTTCAGTATGACCTTTTGGAACCTGCTGTTTGCGGATAAAGAACCCTATCAAAACGATGCCAGCCAAAGCGCAGAATGGAATCGCGGTAATTACCTGGTAAACGGGCTTGCGCACTGCAATACATGCCATACGCCACGAGGCGTCTTGATGCAGGAAAAAGCGATCAACCGCTGGCGGGTGGACCGCTTGGCAGCTGGTATGCGCCAAATATTACCTCTGACCCGATTAGCGGCATTGGCGGATGGTCGAATCAGGAGTTGGTCCAGTATCTAAAAACCGGCCGCGCAGAGGGCAAAAATCAGGCCGCAGGCGGCATGGCTGAAGCGGTAGAAAATAGCCTGCAATATCTTCCTGAAAGCGATCTCAATGCTATCGCTGTTTACCTGAAAAGCACGGCTCCCATTCGGGAAGAAGGGGAGACTCAACCCGCTTATCAATATGGTAAACCGATGGATGTTGAAAACAGCATTCGTGGGCGCAACCCGAATAATGCTAATCACAGCTTAAGCAATGGAGACGTTTTATTTAGCGGCAATTGCGCCAGTTGCCACCAGCCAGATGGCGCAGGCAGTGTGAATCAGGCTTATCCTTCTCTGTTTCACAATACGGCGACGGGAATGCGTAATCCCAACAACCTGATTGCCGCTATTTTGTTCGGCGTTCAGCGTAAAACCGCAGACGGTGACGTCCTGATGCCGGGTTTTAGTTCGCCTTCTTACGTTGATAAGCTGACAGATCAACAAATCGCAGAAATCAGTAACTTTGTCCTGCACAATTATGGAAATGCTGAGGTTCGCGTAACGGCAGGTGATGTCGCCTGGATTCGCAAAGGTGGGCATCCACCGGTACTGGCACAAGCTCAGCCGTGGATTTTGCCGGGCATTATCGTTGCTATGGTGGTGCTACTCGTGGTTATCGTGCTCTGGCGACGAGGCCGACGCAGCAACATTAAATAAACTAAAAGTGTTTTCATGCCTCATTCTGACGAGGCATGAAACGCACTATTAAGATGCCAGACGAGCAGGCAAGGGTGTATCTGCACGTAAAATATCTACGCATTGATTCACAATTTGGCTGAGTGAAGGTGCGATATTTATCGATATGACGTCGTTCTCCTTCTCATCTGGCGCTTCTAACGTGGCAAACTGACTTAAAAGTAACGCTTCAGGCATGAAATGACCTTGTCTGCATTTCAGACGTTCAAGCACACATTCATAGTCGCCGTTAAGCCAGATAAAGCGCAGATTCGGGTTTCCCGTACGGAGTTTATCGCGATAGCGTTTTTTCAACGCAGAACAGACCAGGACACCCGATTCACTTTTCTGGTCAAGGCTAAAAATGACATCAGAGAGCCGCTCAAGCCAAGGCATACGATCATCATCATTTAATGCTTCGCCTGCTGCCATTTTCACGATATTAAAACGCGGGTGAAGATCATCACCGTCAATAAACTTGGCATGGACTGCTTCTGCAAGCGCCATACCCACAGTTGATTTACCTGTACCGGAAACGCCCATCACGATAATGCATTGTCCTGCCATCTCAGTTTCTCCTTGATAAGATCACACTGCCGCCAACATGCCGCCATCTACAAATAACAGATGGCCGTTAACAAAATCAGAGGCTTTTGATGAGAGGAAAACGGCAGCGCCAACCAGTTCTTCAGGATTACCCCAACGTGCTGCTGGCGTACGTTTACAGAGCCATTCTGAGAATTCAGCGTTATCGACCAGTGCTTGCGTCATCGGCGTTTGGAAATAGCCGGGTGCGATGCCATTCACCTGAATATTATGGCGAGCCAGCTCGACGCACATGCCGCGCGTTAACATTTTTACCGCACCTTTTGCTGCTGCGTAAGGCGTAATGGTGTCTCTGCCTAATTCACTTTGCATTGAGCAGATATTAACAATTTTGCCTTTTTTACGTGCCACCATTCTTTTGGCTACACATTGCGAAACAATGAATACGCCGGTTTGATTGGTGGCAATAATATCGTTCCATTCGTTCAGCGGAAATTCAGTAAAGGGATGTCGCCGCTGGATGCCGGCATTGTTAAACAATACGTCAATCGGCCCAATATCATTTTCAATCTGCGTAATGGCCTGCTCAACGGCTGCTTCATCGGCAACATTAAACAACGAAATATGGGCAGTGAATCCCTCATCGCGTAATTTCATTGCCGCGTTTTCAGCACGCTCAGCATGGGTGCCATTAATAATCACCTCCGCCCCTTGTTCAGCTAAACCGCGCGCCATAACAAAGCCGATCCCCTGCGCTGAACCAGTCAGCAAAATACGTTTACCTGCCAGACTGAAAAGTGTATTCATCGAAAACTCGCCTTGATTGCGAAATTGATGATGCTATCTCACGGTTTTACAGCCAACAAAACTGTGATGGAGATCACTTTAAATGATGTTACAAAACTCAGTTACACTTGCTGTGAGGCATCGCGTATTTTGCAGTTAAATCGCCGCATTACGCGGCTTCCAGGGATTCAACATTGCTGTTTCGCCGGGCATACTATGCAGACGGGATGGACGTTCAACGGAAAGAGTCAATGAAAATGCAGCGCATCACGTTACACGATATCGCAACGCTAGCAGGTGTAACAAAAATGACGGTAAGTCGTTATTTACGTACCCCAGAGAAAGTGAAAGCTGAAACGGCTGAACGCATCGCCAGCGTTATTGAAGAAGTCGGGTATCAACCGGATGCTGATAATCCTGCCATGGCAAGTCAGGCTATGCCGCGCATTGGCGTATTAATTCCCTCTTTTCATAATCAGATATTTGCTGATTTATTAGCGGGTATAGAATCGGTTACGGCGACGCAAGGCTACCAGACATTGGTGGTTAATTATGATTACGATAGCCAGCGTGAAGAAGAACAAATTGCGACGGTATTAGCTTTCAATGTTAAAGCACTGTTGTTAACTGAATCGGCACATACCGTACGCGCAGAAAAATATTTAAAAGCAGCTAACATTCCGGTGGCTGAAGTGATGGGTCTGAGTCAAACCCCGGGACGTATCAATGTGGGTTTTGATAATTATCGCGCCGGGTTTGATATGACCAACATGTTGATTGGTAGCGGCAAAAAGCGCGTTATCTATTTTGGATCGATGTCAGATATTCGTGATGAGCAGCGTTACGCAGGCTACCGTGCAGCGATGAGCGCCGCAGCGTTACCTGATGGCCGCATTGTGCCGAATAAGGTCTCTTCGGTGTCGATTGGAACCGGCATGATGACGCTAGCCCGCCAGATGTACCCTGATATGGACGGCATTCTTTGTACCAATGATGACTTAGCCGTTGGCGTGTTACAGGAGTGCCGGGCAGCAGGCATCAACGTACCTGAAAAAATGGCAATTGCGGGTTTTCATGGTTTAGAAATTGGTCAGGTAACAACGCCAAAGCTGGCGAGCGTGATCACTCCACGTTTTGAAATGGGCAAGATTGCGACAGAGATTCTGATTAAAAAACTGCGTCACCAGCCAACCATTGAGCAGGTTGATCTGCATTATCGGTTATCGATGGGTGCGACGATCTGAACCCTTCCAACTACCTGAATAGTCAGCAAGATCACGACATCGGTAACACAAATTAGTAACACTATTTGACGTGACCTTAGTCACAATAAAAAGCTCAAAATCGCCTTTAATAGAGGTCATCTGCCGAACGTAACTGTTATGAGGAATACTGATGACTTCATCTACCCGACACACTGTTTTATTAATCGCACCTGTTCTTGACTCACTGTTGGAAAAGCTGAGCAATAGCTTTGAGGTCTTTCGCCTTTACGAACAAGCTGAGCCACTGGCATGGCTTAATCAACATGGCAGCACAGTCCGCGCGGTGGTTACGCGTGGCGATGTCGGCGTAAGTAACGCGGTGCTTGAGCACCTGCCTGATGTGGGTTTAATCGCTATTTTCGGTGTTGGAACGGATGGCGTAGATTTGAATTACACCCGTCAGCATAATATCGCTGTCACTATCACATCTGGCGTTTTGACCAATGATGTCGCGGATATGGCGCTCGGCCTGATTTTAAGCGGGGCGCGTAATCTGGTTGCCGGTGATAAGTTTGTACGACAAGGTCAGTGGATTACACAGGCTCCGCCACTCGGCACTCAGGTGAGTAATAAACGTATCGGTATTGTCGGCATGGGCAACATTGGGCGCGCTATCGCTAAGCGTGCTGCAGCCTTCGATATGGCAGTCAGTTATTTCAGTCGAAGCGCTAAACCCGCGTTGCCGTATGTATGCCGAGATAATTTAATTTCATTGGCTCAAGAAAGCGATTTCCTGGTGGTTGCTGCATCGGGCGGTGAAGAGACGCGTGGACTGATTGACGATTCTGTGTTGGCTGCAATGCCGAAACATGCCTGGCTGATTAATATCGCTCGCGGATCCTTAGTGGATGAGAAGGCGTTAATCACTGCCTTGCAAAACCGATCAATAGCAGGCGCTGCTTTAGACGTTTTTGAAGATGAACCTCAGGTTCCAGCTGAGCTTATAGCGTTAGAGAATGTGGTTTTACAGCCGCATGTCGGCAGCGCTACCCATGAAACCCGACAAAAAATGCGCGACGTGGTTTACGCCAACGTTGATGCCTTCTTCAAGCAGCAAACTCTACCGAACGCAATTTAACTCACTCAATTTTGCAATAACGATGAGCTTCTGGCCCATCGTTAAGGCTGCGTATTGCTTAAAACAGAGGGCGTGATATGAACAATAAGATACCCGGAACACGCTGGCTGCGCGTGATAGCCCCGATTCTGATTACCTGCATCATCTCCTTTATGGATCGCGTAAATATCAGTTTTGCTTTACCCGGCGGCATGGAACAGGACCTTGCCATTACCAGTCAGATGGCGGGCATTGCCAGCGGCATCTTTTTTATCGGTTATCTTTTTTTACAGGTGCCCGGTGGCCGTATTGCGGTAAATGGCAGTGGTAAGCGTTTTATCGCCTGGTCGTTGATAGCCTGGATGGTGGTTTCAATAGCGACTGGATTTGTGACCAATCACTATCAACTGTTGGCGCTACGCTTTGTCTTGGGTGTTTCTGAAGGTGGGATGCTGCCAGTGGTATTAACCATGGTCAGCAACTGGTTCCCGGAAAAAGAGCTGGGCCGCGCCAACGCTTTTGTCATGATGTTTGCGCCGCTGGGTGGCATGTTAACGGCACCTGTTTCGGGCATGATCATCAACATGGCAGACTGGCGGTGGTTATTTATCATCGAAGGCTTACTCTCTGCCGTCGTGTTGTTGGTGTGGCTGTTAGTGATCAGTGACCGACCAGAAGAAGCTCGATGGTTACCGGAACGTGAACGAGAATATTTGATTGAGGCGCTTAGCCGTGAGCGCGCCGCACGCCAGTCCAAACAACCCGTTAGCAAAGCGCCGCTTAAAGATGTTTTTCGTAATAAAGGATTGATGAAGCTGGTCGCACTCAATTTCTTCTATCAAACCGGTGATTATGGCTACACCTTGTGGCTGCCGAGTATTTTGAAAAATCTGACAGGCGCAAATATGGCGAATGTAGGCATGCTGGCGGTGCTGCCTTTTGTCGCGACCATGGTGGGTATTTACCTTATTTCTCTGTTCAGCGACCGCTCAGGTAAACGTCGAATGTGGGTAATGATTTCACTGTTTTGCTTTGCTGCCGCGCTGTTGGCATCAGTGATTTTGCGCAACCACATCGTTGCTGCCTACATCGCGTTGGTGGCCTGTGGATTCTTCCTGAAAGCCGCAACCAGTCCATTCTGGTCTATTCCTGGACGTATTGCCTCGCCAGAAGTCGCGGGTAGCGCACGAGGCGTCATTAATGGATTAGGTAATTTAGGGGGATTTTGTGGTCCTTATCTGGTCGGCATCATGATTTATCTTTACGGCCAAAATGTCGCCGTCTGCGCTTTAGCGGCTTCATTAGTAATTGCCGGATTGATCAGCCTATCTTTACCCGCGTCATGCGATCTTCATGAATCATCGAAACGTGAAAAACAGGATCGTCGGCAGCCGCATCAGGTTTAAAATATATAATTTAAAACAGAACTCTTATTGTTTTGCTGTAATAGTCGCTAGCGCAATACTCATTTCTATTGAGTAATATCACTAACGGAAAGAAAGTTAGCCTCTGTTTTATCATAAAACGTGAGAAAAAAGGCGTTTGCCGCAGCCTGATCCTGGGCTGCGGCTGTAGCGCTGACCAATAACCCAAAAAACAGAGAGAAATTTATTAGTGGATTTTAAGTCGAGATGGCAACGCTCTGCTCGAATGGCAGTGCTATGAGGACGCTATTACATTATCCCGCTTGGCTTAGTATTGAAATATAAAAAACTAATGAATCATTTCCTGCATTAACTGTTGCGCAGTCAACTGTTAGCATTAGGTGATAACCCGTCCTCGCTAAGCCTGTTTTGCAGAATATTTTCGTGATGGCAGAAGACAGCATGCGTTGACACTTTCCAAACCAGAATAAAGAAACATTAAATTTATTTCTGTTGAAACAGCGCTAAATAAAGAGAATTAGCGATCGGAAGCGGTCGTATACGTTAGTTTTCCACCTTGAGCGTAACGATTCGAATTTCTTATATTTAAAAAAATCATACTTCAACCTGAAAAGTCTCAAAAAATTACCCTATTTAAGTTAAATCTCGATAAACTGCTTTAACCCTACGTTGATGCTGTTAATTGATGAATTACTACTCACCTGATGACAACCATCTAAAGCTGCGTTCGACACGCTTTGTACGTCGCATGTTTGCTATGCGCCAACTGGGTACATTTTTGTGTTTCCTGCCCATTTTATCCGTCTTGATGGAGCAGGGAAAAAGCCTGGGTGCCTGTGGATTACTGTTCATAAATGCTTTTGCCTGGCCCTATATCGCCTACCGCTTAGCGTTAAATTCACAGGATACCACCGGGCGCGAACGCAACAATTTAACTCTCGATGCCGCTTTCGGTGGTATTTGGGTTGGATTGATGGCGCTCAGTCCGCTGCCTTCATTTGTGATTATAGCGGTCCTGATTTCTGACCGTTATTCTGCCGGGGGCTGGTCACAGTTGATCGCCGCTGTTCAGGCTTTTTTGTTTGCTTTTGCCTTGGTCTGGGCTTTGGAAGGCGCCCCGATAGAAACGGAATTTTCGACGCGCACCGTATGGTTAACGTTGCCACTGGCAACCGGTTATTTACTGGCGCTGAGTGTGGTATCGCACAACCTTACGCTAAGTTTAAGGAAAAAAATAGCGAACTGGAGCGCATCGCGTTAATGGATCCAGGCTTAAAAATTCCTAATCGACGCCTGTTTGAACACCGTCTCGAAAGCGAGTTTCTTCGCACCAAACGTGGCGAAGGCAATGCGTATCTAATGCTGCTGGATGTTGATCATTTCAAGCATGTTAACGACACGTTTGGCCATGAAGCGGGAGATTTCTTGTTGGCAGAGATTTCGGGATCGCTGCGTGACAACGTCGGAATGAAGGACGTGCCCGCACGTTTTGGCGGCGATGAGTTAGGTGTTATCGTTCGGGATGCAGATGATGTCACCATCATTGCCATGGCAGAGCGAATCAAAAATCAGATCGAACTGATCCGCTTACCCGCTTCCCTGACTATCAATGTACCGTCAGCATCGGTATCGCTGCGGCACGAGAGGCGGGTTCGATCCATGAATGGTTGCGTTATACCGATGAAGCACTTTATCGGGTCAAACGCGCTGGACGCAATGGCATTCAGCTAAGGCAATCCACATCACAGCACTAATCTTTAACGGAAGCGCTTACGGCGCTTCCGCCTTATTTTCTCAGAATCAAATGGCCGGATAATCGCCGGTTCCTTCAGGCCACGGCGTTAACAGATCAAAACCGTCTTCGGTCACGGCAACGGTATGCTCCCATTGCGCGGAGAGTGAACGGTCTTTGGTCACTACTGTCCAGCCATCGGAAAGCAAACTGGTTCCGGCTTTGCCTGCATTGATCATCGGCTCGATAGTAAAAATCATCCCTGCTTTAAGCGGCATGCCTTCGCCCGGTGTGCCGTAATGCAGCACCTGAGGATCGGTGTGATAAATCTCGCCTACACCGTGTCCGCAATATTCACGCACCACGGAAAAACCTGCACCTTCCGCGACGCGTTGGATTGCAGCACCAATATCCCCTAAGGTTGCGCCAGGACGAACAGTTTTAATGCCCGCAACCATGGATTGATAGGTGATTTCTACCAGACGTTTGGCGCGTACGGAAGGTTGCCCAACAAAGTACATACGGCTGGTGTCGCCATACCATCCATCTTTGATGATCGCGACATCAATATTCACGATGTCGCCATCTTTGAGCTTTTTCGCAGCGGGAATGCCATGGCAAACCACATGATTAACCGAAGTACAGGTGGTACGGGTATAACCGTGATACCCAATGTTCGCGGGCGTAACTTTCAGTTCATTGACGATGTAATCATGGCAAATATCGTCAAGTTCTTCCGTCGTGATCCCGGGTTTGACGTGTGGAGTGATCATCTCCAGCACTTTAGCGGCAGCATGACCCGCTGAACGCGCCATTTCAATTTCCCGTGCCGTGTGAATTTTTACTGTGTTCATTACACATCTCCTTGTGAAGTGAGATTGTCGCTAACGACTAAGTTACGAATATCTGAACTGCCATCCAGTTCGGCGCGAATTAACATTTGCGCCAGTTCATGCTGATTCAGCTGTGGATAGAGTTCGGCCATCATGCCCAACTTTAACCAATGCTCTGCTTGAGAGTTAATGGAGCGACTCATCGCCTGACTGGCGATACGCAAATTCTCATGCATAAGGTCGGAAATTTTTACAATGCCCATATTATGCCTATATGAAACGTATATGTTTTGTATATTTACATGCTGAGTGGGATTTTTCAAAGGAAATATATGTGACGTTGTCACTAAAGGAGGGCGTGCTCTCTAGAATCATTATGTTCACAACCTAAATCAGAACCGACCCACGCCAAACTCCACGAATCATCCTGATAAAACCGATGCTAAAAACATAACTCCTCTTATGAGATTGTTTTTAAATAAAAAAAGCGCCTCATAAAGAAGCGCTTTTTTGAGAATAGCCTGCTATCAGAATGACATTGTTAAGCCAGCATAATAGGCGCGACCGGGCTCATTATAGGTTGAAGCACCTTCCGCTTCGCGATAAATACGCTTATCCAGCAGGTTGCTGATGCCGGCATTAGCCCGCAAATTTTTGGTCAGATCGTAGTTGAAGTTCAGACCGAAAACAGAATAGGCACCCACTTCTTTGGTCGATAATGAGCCTGCTTCGGTACGTGATTCTGCATATTCACGCGGCTTTTGACGACCATACATTGTCCAGTTCAGGTTACTGGAAAAATCTTGCGTAACCTGCCAGTCCAACATGGTGTTGATGGTGTACTCGGGAATGATCGAAAGCGGATTTCCCGTATCCTTGTCTTTTGACTGAATCATGTACGTTGCGTTAGTACGCCATTCCAACGTGTCACGAATGACCGGGATCGTCATGTTACCTTCCAGTCCTTCAACCACAGCTTTGCCGCCGTTGCTCCACTGCAGAATGTTATTACCATTCGAGGCATAGCCAATGATATCGGTACCGGCGACAATTTTGTTTTTGTAATCATTACGGAACCAGGTAATGCCAGCGACGTAACCTTCATTGATGAACTCAATCCCCAACTCTTTGTTTACGCTAACTTCAGGATCCAGATCTTCGTTACCCAATAAATAACAACTGCCGGTGGCGATACCGATTGGACAACCATTGCCGCGCGTTGAAAGGAGATAACCCTCTGTGGATTGATAAAGGTTAGGTGCTTTAAATGCGCGAGCAATACCGGCCTTCAACGTGAAGTGATCGCCTAAGCCCTGTGAAATATTCAGGCTTGGGCTCCAGTTAGCACCAAAATTATCATGATAATCAAAGCGCAAGCCGGGATCACTTCTGTACTGTCAGTCGCAGCAATGTTGTCTTCAAAATAGAGTGAACTGATGGTTGCGGTGTTTTTACTGTTTCGGGCTGAAGCATCGCCGCTTACGTCACCAATCACAACACCGGATGCGTTGGTTGCCTGCATGGATGCCGGATCGTTAAGCTCATCGCGATTCCATTCAGCACCGAGAGTAACCGTTTGATCCCGCAATAATTCCAGCGGGAAACTGACTTCGCTGCCAGCGCGGTAACTTTCAAATCGGCTGGTGGTGTAAGTATTGCTGTTAATGCGGCCTTCACTGCTGCCGGTGGTTCCTTCCTGCAAACGCGTATTGTTGGTTTTTTCGTAGTTGAAAGTCAGTTTCGACTGTCCCCAATCCCAAATACCATTATGCGCGATGCCATAACTTTGGCGGTAAAGGCGATTGGTTTCATCACCTTGCAGAGATTCAATCAGCGCATTGCCGCCACCGTTACTGTATTGCGTATCGCCAGCGTAGATATTGCCTTGTCGGCTATAGCCATAACTAAAATCCAGAATTTGCTCTGGCGTCAGTTTCCACGAAAGTACCGAGTTAATATCTTTGTTACGCACACCTTCGCGCCCAGCTGCGGCAGAACCATTTTCTGCAGTGTTGATGTCGAAAGCATCAGCATCGGTTTTATTGATGTTGCCGTACAAGCGCATCGTTAATGCGTCGCCTGCCAGCGGGCCGCTCAAATTAAAGTTGGCGCGTTTCGTTGCACCTTCTTTGTCATCTTCCGGTTGATTAGTGTAAAGCGATAACGATCCATGCCAGTCATTAGTGGGCCGTTTGGTAATAATGTTAACGACGCCGCCCGCTGCGCCAGAACCGTAACGTGCAGCAGCAGGACCGCGAATGACTTCAATACGTTCCACCATTTCTGGCGGCACCCAGTTAGTGTCGCCGCGGGAATCACGTTCGCCGCGCCAGCTATAACGTACAGAGTTGCGCGAGGAGGCGGGAACACCATCGATCAGGATCAAGGTATTTTCTGGTCCCATCCCGCGAATATCAATTTGGCGGTTATTGCCGCGACTGCCGTTAGCCGTATTACCGGTAAGATTGACGCCAGGCATTTTGCGAATGATGTCGGAAAGGTCATTTACAGGCGGGCTTTTTTCAATATCCTGCGCCGTAATGGTTGAGACGCCAGGTTGTTGTTTTAATTCCTGTTCGGCGGTGACTAACATGGTTTCACCGTCAGCCAATTTATCCGTTTCTTCTTCATTAGCGCCGTAAGCAGAAGTGCTCAACAGTCCAGCCAGCAAAAGCGCGATGGGACGCTTCTGGACATGCGTAGTTACATTCACTTAATCAATCTCCCTGATACGTTAACGTTTGTAAGTAAATGCGTATGATAATGATAATAGTTATCATTGTATATATCGGCGTAACACCTTTACATTCCTCCACAATTGGTTAAATAAACAGCAAAAAAACGCTGCTCCAATCTAATTTTGAGCCGGTAATCAGGTCGATAAGGTTAGCAAAATACGTTAAAACGCGTCTTTATGACTCCAGACCTATTAAGTCTGGAGTCACACGCAATTGGGCAGTAAAATGCGTTGTTTAACACTTGTGTAGCTGCGCGTTGGAAAGGGAAGTTTGCGAATGACACTGTCTTCATCACACGTTGGTCGTCATGTTTTGGTTTGGCTGGCCGACATCAAAACCTCTTCACTTGGCCAACTCGATAATTTTGGTGATGAAGGCACGGTAGAGCAGGTGATGAAAGTGTGGGTAAAACTTTCGTTACTGGTTACTCGACGTCGACCCGAGATCGCTATCTCCTCTTTACTCAAACATGTGCTGCCGCAGATCGGCTCACTTCCGCTGAAAAGCATTACCCGGTTACGATTGAATCGCCTTTACAACATCCTGATCGCTGACGGTAAAAAAGAAGAAGCGCGGCGCGTTTTTGCCTTAACTAAACAGTTTTTAGCCTGGGCGGAAATTCAGGGCTATCTCGATCATTCGCCAATCGCTTCCATGAAAAAACGCGACGTGGCCGGACGCGCTACGCCGCCTCGAACCCGACAATTATCTGACGCCGAAATCTGGGTTTTTTGGCATGGGCTTGATAACTGGGCGCTTTCTGAACAAGCGCGCTGGGCGCTGCGTTTGTGCCTGGCGAGTGCGCGGCGTCCAGATGAAATTATTCAGGCCCAGAAATCTGAGTTTGATCTGCAATTGGGTTTGTGGAAGCAGGGCACGCGTAACAAGTCGCAGCGTGAACACATTTTGCCGATTTCACCGCTGATGCGTCTGTGTATCGAAGAGTTAATAAAATCATCGGATTCGCGATCGCCCTGGCTAGTTCCCGCGCCGCGTGATGCGCAGCAACCGCTATCGAAAGGCGCACTTAACCAGGCATTGCGGCGGATGATTCGGGCCCCGCGCGGATTAGGACTTGAGCCATTTTCACCGCGAGACCTGCGTCGAACCGCACGTTCGAAGTTATCTGCATTAGATACGCCAAACGATGTCGCTCGAAAAATCATGAACCATGCACTGGAAGGAATTGACCGCGTTTATGATACACATAACTATTTGGACCAAATGCGTGAGGCGCTAAATAACTATTCAGATGCTTTACTGCAAATCACGTCCTGTGAAAGTTATTATGTATTGCGGCATCGATTCGAAGGTGAAAAGCTAGTCTTGAGTGATATGTCACTCATGTACATGTCATCATGAATATAATTAAAATAACCAGTGAGTAATAAATAATCGTTAAGAATGAAGTGGGTGACTTAAAATAGATTTTAAATGTTATATCTAATAACTTAACGGAATACCGATAACGATATTGCTTTAATTCTTTAGATCTATAAAGGGTTGATGCATCGCGATTAATCTGATGTCTGGCGGTTGGATTGATCGGCTGTTTTATGTCGAATCTCATCAAACTTATTGTATGTATTGATTTTTTAGGCCGCTTTGCCTGGCTTTACTGTTTGATTTAATTAATAACTATAAACACGATTTTCTCGTTTAAAAGTATAGGGTAATAACCCCTGGCATAGCTTTATTCCTAAACACTCTTCCTAAAGTCATTTTTAGCAAAAGCTTAGATGTTTTTCGCATTTGTTATAGATGCATATATTCACAGACAATGATCTGCGTCAGCGACAGCCAATGAATTGGCGGCGGTGTAACGTTATAAACGGTTTACTTTGATGATGTTAATTCTCCCATTTTGGAGAATATTTGATGATTCTTATCAGGAGAAAGGTTCCAGTGAAATTAACTAAAGGAATGACCTTATTAGCGCTCGTAATGACCACTCACTTCGCTAACGCTGCCGATGTTTCTGTTCCCACTGACAGTTCGCTGCATGTCGATGCCGATGCCAAACTAAAGAGCCTGCTGCCGCCAGATATTACTCAGCGCGGATATATCGTCGCTGGAACCAACCCTAATACGCCGCCAACCACCTTCTTTAAGGAAGACAATAAAACCCTGGCAGGCCGTGAAATCGACATTATGAATGCGGTGGGTGAACGTCTGGGTATCAAAGTGCAATGGCGCGATACCGGCGGTTTCGACAATATCATTCCGGGTTTAAAAACCGGTCGCTACGATGTTGCCTTATCTAACATCAATGCCACGCAAACCCGCCTGAAACAGGTCGATTTTGTTGGCTACTATAACGCCAGTCGCCTCGGCATTATTTCTTTGAAGTCTGCCAACATTGCCCCTTTTACCGCCTTTGATGCCGTATGCGGTAAAGAGGTCGGTGCAGGCGCGGGAACAACGCAAATCATGCGGCTGGAACAAGCCAGCAAAGCCTGTGAGGCCGCTGGGAAGCAGCCGATTAAAGTGGCGGTATTTCCCGATCGCCCTGCTGGCGTTCAGGCTGTTGTAAGTGGTCGCGTACCGATGTTTTTTGGTCCTTATGAGGGCCTGAGCTGGCAGACCAAGCTGATCAAACCTTTGGCGTTAAGCGGTGAAATCCATGTTGATGACGCGCCTGTCTCCGTTGCTTTTCCGAAAGATTCTCCGCTTGAACCTGCTGTTCAGGCCGCGCTGAATTCTCTGATCAAAGATGGCAACTACCAAAAAATTCTCGATCATTGGGGCATTGGTTTCGGTGCAGTAACGGAAGCCAAACGTAACGAAGAGATTTTCAAATGAGTTCACACTCCGAACACACTGATGATTTACGCATCGTAAGTAAACGCTATTACGGTCGTTGGTTCAGCGCCTTGGTGGTGCTGTTCTGCGTAGTGGCAATGGCGCATTCGATGATGAACAACCCACGCTTTGAGTGGGGCATTATCGCAGAGAGTTTTACTGAAGCGTCAATTCTGCAGGGCGTTTTGATGACGCTGCAGCTCACCGCCATATCAATCGTGCTCGGTTTTGCTTTCGGAACCGTGCTGGCGTTGATGCGACTCTCATCCAATCCGGTGTTGGTTGCGGTGAGCTGGGCTTACACCTGGTTCTTCCGCGGTGTGCCGATGCTGGTGCAACTGTTTCTGTGGTACAACATCGCGGCACTTTACCCCACGATAGCGCTCTCTTTGCCGGGAGTCGGTGAGCTCTGGAGTGCGCAGTCTAACGCGTTAGTGAGTCCGTTCAGTGCAGCAGTGATCGCCTTAGTCATGCATCAATCTGCTTATGCGGCTGAAATTGTGCGAGCCGGTATCCAAAGCGTAGGAAATGGTCAGCTTGAAGCGGCCCGTGCATTGGGTTATCGACCAGCACAAATTTTTCGGCATACCGTTTTACCGCAGGCGATGCGCGCCATTCTGCCGCCTGCGGGTAACGAAATTATCGGTCAGCTTAAAACAACCGCCGTGGTTTCAGTTATCTCACTTCAAGACGTTCTGTTCTCTGCGCAGATTATTTACCAGCGTACTTATGAAGTGATCCCGCTGCTGTTAGTCGCCACCTTATGGTATCTGCTGATGACCTCGGTGTTGTCGATCGGACAATATTATGTTGAACGCTACTTCTCGCGTGGCGTCACGCGCCGTGAAAAGCGTGGTTGGTTGAGCATTATTACCGGTTTCACGCTGCCTAAAGCCGCAAGGAGTGTCAGCAATGGCTGAAGCAATTACGTTACGTAAAGTCACTAAGCGCTTTTCCGGTAACACGATTTTGGATGCGGTAAACCTTGATATTCCGGCGGGTTCGGTCACGGTGATCCTCGGCCCATCCGGCTCAGGCAAATCAACCCTGTTGCGCTGCATTAATCATCTCGAAAAGCTCGATGGCGGCACCATCCGTATTGGTGGCGAAATGGTGGGATATAAGCAGAAGGGCCAGGCGCTGCACGAACTTAATAGCCGTGACGTAGCGCGTCAACGCAGTCAGATTGGCATGGTGTTTCAGCAGTTCAACCTTTTCCCGCACCGTACCGTGTTGCAGAACATTATTGATGCGCCCATGCGCGTGAAAAAACAGAGCCGTCAGCAAGCAACCGAGAAAGGCAGAAAATTGCTGCAACAGGTGGGACTGGCGGGACGCGAAGATGAATGGCCGCAAAATCTGTCGGGCGGACAGCAGCAGCGCGTAGCGATTGCCCGCGCCTTAGCGATGGATCCCGGCGTAATGCTGTTTGATGAACCCACTTCCGCGTTAGATCCAGAGCTGGTGGGGAAGTACTCCAGGTCATTCAGCAACTGGCACACTCTGGCATCACTATGGTGATTGTTACACATGAAATCGGCTTTGCGCGTGAAGTGGCCGATAACATCGTGTTCATGGAGGCGGGGGCGATAGTGGCTGCCGGCCCAACCCAGCAGGTGCTGGATGATCCTGAAAATGGTCGCGTACGTAATTTCATTTCAACGGTGCTTTAGGCACCGTTTTAACTGGGAATATCATGTCCAGCATGCACAGTTCGCACTGGGGTGCTTTTCGCGCACGCCCTAACGGCAATTCGTTAATGATTGAACCCTTCAGCGGCGATCCCGATCCCAGCCCGCTACTAAACAACTTTACGCACGTTCTCGATCATCCGGCGCGCGTGACGCAACCGATGATCCGTCGCGGCTGGCTGGAGAAGGGACCCGGCGCAGATTCACGCCGTGGCGATGATGAGTTTGTGGCGGTGAGTTGGGATCACGCTTATTCCCTGATCGCCGCTGAGCTCACTCGCGTTAAAAACAGTTATGGGCCGGAAGGGGTTTTCGGTGGATCGTATGGCTGGTCCAGCGCTGGCCGCTTTCACCATGCCCAAAGTCAGGTTCATCGCTTTCTGAACACCACCCTTGGCGGCTATGTTCGTTCGGTTAACAGCTACAGCTCGGGTTCCGCATCGGTGTTGTTGCCGCACATTGTGGGCGACATGAATGAAATTGCCCGGCGTGGGGTCAGCTGGCAAGAGATTGCCGAGCACAGCGACATCGTCCTGGCATTCGGTGGCTTAGCATTAAAAAATTCACAGGTTGCCAGCGGTGGCGTCAGCGAACACACCGAACGCGGCTACATGCAGCAAGCTTCCGCACGCGGCGCACGCTTTGTTTCGGTTAGTCCGTTAAAAAGCGATCTCCCGGCTGAAGCGCAGGGTGAATGGATAGCGCTGAATCCCGGCACCGATGCGGCCTTTATCCTCGGTTTGCTTGCCGTGTTGATTGAACATCAGTTAACCGATGAAGCCTTTCTGGCGCGTTACTGTGTCGGTTGGGAGACAATGAAAGCGTATATCCTCGGTGAAGAGGATGGCGTGAAACGCGATGCGCAGTGGGCAGCGCAGATTTGTGGTCTGTCAGCAGATCATATTAGGGATATTGCCCGCTCGTTACAGGGTCGACGCGTGCTTGTCACGGTGGCCCATGCGCTTCAACGCGCAGAATTCGGTGAACAGCCGGTGTGGCTTGGATTAGTGTTAGCGGCAGCATTGGGTCAACCGGGCTTACCGGGCGGCGGCTATACCTATGCACTTGGCGCGCTGGGTCATTACGGTAAACAACATAATCTGGTGAGTTTCCCGGCGTTGCCGCAGGGTAAAAATGGTATTGATCGCTTTATTCCTGTGGCGCGCATCGTTGATATGTTGCTGCATCCAGGTGAAAAGTTTGATTATAACGGACGCCGTTTAACCTATCCCGACATCAAACTGGCCTATTGGGCAGGCGGCAATCCTTTTCATCATCATCAGGATTTAGCGCGTTTACGACGTGGATTCTGTCAGCTTGATACGTTGATCGTGCACGAAATTGCCTGGACCGCCACTGCTCGTCACGCGGACATTGTGTTGCCAGCGACCATGACGCTGGAGCGAGAAGATATTGGCGGCGCCCCAACCGATCGCCATTTAATTGCTATGCAACCGGTTGCCGCGCCTTATGCCCAGGCAAAAGATGATTATGTGATCTTCACCGAGCTGGCTAAACGTTTAGGTGGCGAGCAGGCGTTTACCGAAGGGCGCGATACACAAGGTTGGTTACGTCATCTCTATGGTCAAATGCAGGAAAAATTAGCGGCGCACCGCGTCAGCACCCCGATTTTGATGACTTTTGGCAACAAGGTTTCTTAACGCTGCCGCAGTTGAACGATGCCGGACGCATGATCAACGCTTTTCGCGCCGATCCCGATGCGAAGCCGCTACCTACGGCAAGCGGAAAAATCGAAATCTACTCGGCGACCATTGCCAGTTTCGGTTACGAGAGCTGTCCTGGACATCCGGTTTGGCGTGAGCCGCGTGAAAAACCGAATGCAGAATATCCGCTTTGGCTGATTGCCAATCAACCCGCAACGCGACTGCACAGCCAACTCGATTTTGGAGCCTACAGTCAAAGCGGTAAACAAAATGGACGTGAGGTGTGCAGCCTCAACCCGATAGATGCCAGTCGGCGCGGCATTAAACAGGGTGATGTTATTGAGCTGTTTAATCTACGCGGACACGTACTGGCCAGCGCTCGCGTGACCACAGATGTTATGCCTGGCGTTATTCAGCTTCCGACCGGCGCCTGGTATGACCCGGTAGATGTGCATGCAGCCCGGCCTTTGTGTCGTCACGGCAACCCGAATGTCTTGACCAACGATATTGGCACATCTTCGCTGGCGCAGGGGTGTACCGGCCAGATCACGGTGATAGAGGTGAGGAAATTTTTGGGCGACGCACCTGACGTTCGCGCTTTTCTTCCACCTGAAGCGACGATTTGAAAGACGTTTGAGGCTTACCGGCACGTTTGAGACTTAGCCTTGAGTTTCAACAAACAAATAAGAGAGGCTCAGGCGCTGTATCACGCCCGAGCCTCTTGTTTTCATTTTTTGATTTCAATGTAATGCGTTAAAAACGGCAGCGGTTAATTGGGTTAAATCAGCGTTATTGCGCAGTTCACAGGCTTTCAGTATGGCTTCACATTGTTCAGGTGATCCCGCTTCCAGTGCTCGCTGCAATTTACCCTCAACGTCAACCGGCGTAGCCAAAGATTGTTGACGTGTTTGTCGGCAACGTAACGTCTTTCCATCACTCTGTTGAACAGCAACGTCATGAAATCTCAGCCCGGGGTTTAAGGCATCCGGCGGGGCGGTTTCGTCAGGACAGCGATGCACCTTTGCAGCCAATGCGAGCACGTCAGCATTCACGTCACCCTCGGCAAAGTCAGTCATGCGCAGCTCGTTATAAATCAGCATGGCAGCAATAACGTATTCGAGACTAAAACGCGCCTCGATACCATTTTTGGGCACGCGCACGGATGCAGCGATATCGCCGCCCGGAGGAAAGGCCACGTCAATCCGTTCAATTTTACGCAGAAAACTCTCCAGCGATTCACCGTTGGCAAGTCCTTGTTCGCGTATTGCACGTGCGGCCTCGGCTGCGCTGTGCGTGCCGCTACAGGTGGCAAAAGGTTTATATTCAAGCCCTGGCGAGCTGATCCGCCAGGGATTTCCCCAGTGAGTAATCAGGCGTTCAGGTTGATGCTGACCCTGGCTGCTACTGGCTATAAAGGCTTCCAGCACCGTACTGGCTTGCCCGTGGAATTCGGCCAGCGCCAGTTGCGTGGCACTCACGGCTCGTTCAGCGGCTAAGCCTGCGTGTAAAGGTTTAACTGCCGATCCAAATTGTGCTCGTAAGCCGCTGGCCTGCGTTGCCGCGATACCCAGAAGCACCGCGGTTTGGGCTTCGGTGGCTTCTGTTAATCGCGCCAGGGCAGCAGCAGCGGCCAGCGTGCCAAGCGACGCGGTATTGTGATAACCCAATGTGTAATGCTGTTGCGTAACGGCCAAACCGAGACGGCCTGCCACTTCAACACCCAAAATGTAAGCATCTAGAAAACGGTTCAGATCCACACTTTCAGCCTGGTATATCCATGCCATGAGTGCAGGCAGAATAACGGTGCTAGGATGCCCACGGAAATCTGCATGAAAATCATCAAAATCCAGGGCATGTCCGGCGTATCCCAGCAACAGCGCGCGCGATCGCGGCTCTTTCACATCATAAAGAGTGCGTAGCGTAGGCAAACCGCTGTCAATTACGTGACGTTGTAACACCGGCCAGGTGACAGCGATAAAATCTTTCACGCCTCGTTTAGCAGCCTGATGTGCCTGCTCATCAGGCTGAGAATGGACAACTAAATGGGCTAAATCAGCGGTTAAATTCATGAAGCTTTTACCAACGCTTTCACAGCAAGTTCAGACAGATAACGAGCGGTTGGCGCTAAAACATCATCATTTACACGAAAAGCGGGATGATGCAGCGCGTAGGGTTCGCCGGTGCCAATCATCATAAAAGCGCCAGGCAGCGCCTGTTGATAGAAAGCAAAGTCTTCACCAATGGGGCTGGCTTCCACTACACGTGCCTCGAAGCCGCTTTGGCTTGCCTGTTCCAGCGCAAACTCAACCCAGTTTGCATCATTGACCACCGACGGTGGCCCCGCTTGCCAGTCAATCTCAACCTGAGCATTAAACGCAGCAGCAATGCCATTAATGATCTGATGAAAACGTTGAGAAAGTAATTCACGTGTTTCGGCTGAAAAGGAACGCACCGTACCTTCGAGCCAGGCGCTATCCGGGATCACATTCCAGGTGGTGCCGCTGTGAATTTGCGTAACTGACACCACCGCATTGTCATTTGATGGCGCATTGCGGCTGATCAGCGTTTGCAGGGCCGTAACAAGTTGCCCGGCGATGACAATGGGATCGATGCTTTCATGGGGACGCGCGGCGTGACTGCCGATACCGCGAACCGTCACCTTGAAACGATCAACTGCGGCGGTCAGCGGGCCAGCCTTGCTGCCGATGACGCCTGGCGGCAAAGTCGGATCGTTGTGAATGCCAAAGATCACGGCGGCATCGTGTAATGCGCCGGTCGCCAACAAAACGGGTGCGCCCTGTCCGGTTTCTTCTGCTGCCTGGAATAAAATACGCACCCGCCCGGCTAACTGCGCTTCCTGCTGTTTTAGTAAGATAGCGGCACCCAACGCGGCGCAGCTGTGAAAATCATGACCACAAGCGTGCATCACGCCGGGGCGTTCAGAACGGAATGACACATCAGACTGTTCTTCAATTGGCAAAGCATCGATATCAGAACGCAGCACCACGAGCGGGCCTTCGCCCGAACCAATCTCTGCCACTAAACCCGTGGCTAAAGGTAAATTGAGAATTCGGATTTCATGGTGCTCCAACTGCGCCCGCAAGCGCGCAGTGGTTTCAAATTCCTCGTTGGAGAGCTCTGGGTAACGGTGCAATTCATGGCGAAATGCAATTAACGCCTGTTCATCGAGTGTGCTCATTTAGCGACGTCCTGTATTTGATGACTTTGACGCGAAAGCCATGTCTCGTGTAATGCGCTATTAAGCACTTTTTTCATATAAAGCGTGATGTGGCCTTTACCGAGATTGGTGGTGTGCATCGGCATAAAACCGCGCTTTAGGTACATCTCTTTTAACCAGGGATGGCAGGTGGCCGTGCCCAGAGAAACGGCAGGCGCGCGAAGCTGACCAATAAGAATATCCTGCTCGAGGTGCTGCAGAATTTGCTGACCAAATCCCTGCCCGGCGTAATCGGGATCTGCACCAAACCAGCCGATATGCGGTAAACCAAAAGGCCCCGGCAGCGGACCCCACGGGTAACGCACCGTCACGGATGAAACCATTACCTCGTCTTTATAAAGCGCGTAAACGCCATGACTTTGCAGATGGCGTAACGCTTTATCGCGATCGGCAGTGGCTGCATCGAAATGAATGCCTAACGCTTTGACTGCAGCATAAGCCGCGAGCATGAGAGATAAATATTCATCGACTTCATCTTCTTTAACCTGGCGAAAAGCAAGTGGCATAATCAATCCCGATTTAAATTTTAAACAGTTGTACTTTTTATTTGTTGGTCAGATTAACAGTAAACGTTTCGCGGGCTATATGTGAAAAGTGAATATAGTAATGCTTAAATGTGAAAAGCGATTTGTCGGTTTCAGATTGCGTAACTGCATATTTTACGTAATATGAAGCCATCGATGAAATTTAGCTAAGTGTCATTTATCCTATTGTTTATGTTAGTTATTTAAAACATAAAAATTCACTCAGGACGTTTACGTGTTAGCGATCAAATCCCCGCAAGCTTATATCCAACAGTCCGGCATTCGAAAAAAGCAGGGGAATATCTTGCTCCTTACGGAAAAAACATTCGTATCTTGACGTCTGAAACAGCCTGGCATGTGGTTAATTCAGAATTAACGCAGGCGTTAAACAATGCTGATATTAAATGGCAGCTGGAATATTTAAACGGTGAATGTACCGATGCGGCGATTAATCGCTTTAAGAATAATGTTATTGAGCAGGACGCCACGGTTATTTTTGCTGTGGGTGGCGGTCGTGTATTGGATTGTGCAAAGGCAGCCGGAGATGCGTTAGACAATGTGGTGGTCATCAACTTTGCGACTGTCGCGGCAACGTGTGCAGCCTGGTCACCAATCGCCATCATTTATAATGAGCAAGGCGGTCATTTACGCAGCCAGCCGTTACGCAAAATGCCAGTGCTGGTCTTGGTTGACAGCGAAGTCATCGCCCAAAGCGATGTGCGTTATTTAAAAGCGGGCATCGTTGATGCGCTGGCGAAGTGGTATGAATTCCGTCCTTATCAACGTCACAATCCAGAAAGCCTGGCGCTGGATCTCAAAGTCATGGCTGCGCAACGGGCGGTTGAGGCTTATCGCCAATGGGGCCAACAAGCGATTGAAGCCAATCAGCAAAAACAGGTTACGCCCGCGCTGGAAAAAGTCATTGACGCCAATATTGTGTTGGCTGGCTTGGCTAACAGCATGCGCGATGATTTACCGACGCCGGGATTCGCTCACGCCATACATAATCAATTAACCCATCTACCAGAACTGCATCACTGGCTGCACGGAGAAAAGGTGGGTTTTAGTTTGCTGGTGCAGTCGATTATGGAACACGCAGAAGGTCAGCCAGACGCTGATTTGGTGGCGTTATTAACATGTTTTAGCACGCCGTTAAGGCTGCCGGCGTTCCATCAGAATCGTCAGCAAGTCATACGTCAACTTGCACAGGCGATTCGCTTTCCTGCTGCCAGCGCTGCGCGTTTACCCTTTACCGTGTCGCCGGAAGCGTTAGAACAAGCACTGCTCGCCACCGACACCCTTTCTTAATTGCACATTTTTTTATCGCGGCTACGCGGTCTTACATCATTCAAGGGAAAAGTATGAGTAACCAAAACAGTAATACGCGTTTGCGCCTCGGGCTTTTTGTCCAGCCGGTGGGCCATCACGTCAGTGGCTGGCGCTTGACCGAACAGTTAGGAGCGCCTACGGATATCGACTGGCTGATTACGCTGGCAAAGAAAGCGGAAGCGGGTCGGTTTGATCTGTTTTTTGTCGGTGATGCCCTTGCAACAAGCATGTATCGCTTACCCTCAACCATGGCGCGGCTTGAGCCGCTCACGCTGCTTTCGGCATTGGCGACGCACACTAAGCGTATTGGCCTGGCAGCCACCGCATCAACGACGTTCAGCGATCCGTTCACGTTGGCTCGCGCATTTTCGTCACTTGACCATATCAGCCGTGGACGTGCTGCATGGAACGTTGTGACCTCGTTTTCAGCCGACGTAGCACGCAATTTCAGTCGTGAAGATATGCCAGATCACGCCGAACGTTATGGACGCGCACGCGAATTTTTAGACGTCGCGAATAAACTTTGGCAAGGCTGGGAAGAGGGCGCGGTGCAACCTGATAAAGCCAGCGGCCGCTACTTTGTGGATGAGAAGATTAAGTCAGTGAACCATCAAGGTGAGCATTTCCAGATTCAAGGCCCCTGAATATTACCCGATCACCACAAGGACGCCCGGTGATTATCGAAGCAGGTTCTTCAACGGATGGTCAAAAACTGGCGGCTGAAACGGCCGAAGTGGTGTTCACCGCCGCGGCAAGCCTGGAAGAGGCTCAGCAGTTTTATCAGTCACAGAAAGCGCAGGTTGAAGCGGCCGGTCGTGATCCTGCACATGTGGTGATTATGCCTGGCGTAATGCCGATTGTTGGGCGCACGCGTGAAGACGCCAAAGCGCTGTGGAAAGAGCTCAACACGCTGGTCGATATCGATAACGGTTTGAAGCAGCTTTCGCTGCGTTTTGGGCTGGATTTGTCAACCTATCCGCTGGATGGGCCAGTGCCTGAAGTTCCGCTGGGTGAAGGTAATCAAAGCCGGGTGAAATTACTGACCGAGATGGCAAAGCGTGAGAACCTTACTCTTCGTGAACTGGCAGCCATCGCCGCGGGATCACGCGGTCATCGCGTGATTGTGGGTACGGCAGAAGATATTGCAGACGATTTTCAGCTATGGCTGGAGCAGGGTGGCGCGGATGGATTCAACATCATGCCTGCCATTATGCCGGAACAGCTCGACTTGTTTGTTGAGCTGGTAATACCTGAATTGCGCCGCCGGGGCTTATTCCCAGAAGATTACGCTTATCCTACTTTGCGTGAAAACCTCGGTTTACCGGTGGCGTAACGCCTTGGCCCGCGTTGTGAATGTGCAGCGCGGG
This sequence comes from Candidatus Pantoea bituminis, assembly GCF_018842675.1. Taxonomy (NCBI): domain Bacteria; kingdom Pseudomonadati; phylum Pseudomonadota; class Gammaproteobacteria; order Enterobacterales; family Erwiniaceae; genus Pantoea; species Candidatus Pantoea bituminis. The sequence continues at coordinate 119,592 of NZ_JAGTWO010000005.1, read as the reverse complement.
TATTGATTCAAGGTTGTCAGTAACCGGTGCCGCGTGCTGAAATCAGAGTTTCTGTTCATAAGCGCGAATTTCATCATGACGACTGATATCAGAACGCTGGACTTGAATTTACTCAAGGCGCTGGACGCCTTGCTAGATGAACGCAGCGTGACGCGTGCAGCCGATCGTCTGGCGCTGACCCAACCTGCGGTGAGCGGCATGTTAACGCGGCTGCGTGACTGCTTTGACGATCCTTTATTTACGCGCACTCAGCGCGGTATCGTACCCACCGTTCGTGCGTTAGAACTGGCCGCGCCCATCAAGCAGATATTGTCTGAAGTTAACGTGCTGCTTCAGCCAAAAGCCTTTGATCCTTCCCGTGCTGAAATGACATTTACCCTTGCTGCGACCGATTATGCGTTACGCGCTGTGGTTGTTCCGTTTATGGCTGCGCTTCGACAGCAGGCACCAGGCATACGTGTATCTGTCGTGCCGGTGGTTTACGATCAAGTGAAGTTACAAATGGAGCGCGGTGAAGTGGATGTCGCCTTGCTGACCCCTGATTCCACGCCTGCTGAATTACATAGCCGGGCGCTATTTGATGAAGAGTACGTTTGCCTGATACGTGTAGATCATCCTGCGGCGACAGAAGAGCGTCTTTCGCTAGAAACCTTTTGTTCACTCGATCACGCCTTGGTCTCTTATCAGGGGGGCATTTTCACGGTGTCACAGATGATGCGTTGGCAACGTTAGGCTATAAACGACGCGTGACATTATCGGTGAGTAGTTTTTGGTATTACCGGAAATATTGCGTGTCAGCGATCTTATCGCGGTGGTGCCGCGCCGGTTGGCGGTGAATATGCAGGGGTTAAAGATCATGAATCCGCCGCTGACGCTTGCGGGTTTTACTAAAAGCGTGGCATGGCATGAGCGTACGCATCGTGATGCCGGTTATCGTTGGCTACGCAACGTATTGTTTACGACCAGCGCGATACAGTAAAGCAGCGCGGCGCCTGGAATAAGCGCCGCGATGATGATTAAAGCAGGAAGTCGTTCAATGAACCGCCTGCTTCCAATGCTTTTTTGATTGGAGAAGGCGTGCGGCCCTGACCGGTCCAGGACTTAGTCTCACCGTTTTCATCGGTGTATTGGTATTTAGCCGGGCGTGGTGCACGCTTGGCTTTACTTTTAGTTTCAACAGATGCCAACTTGGTTAAATCAGAAATATCGATGCCGTCGTTTAACAGCATTTCTTTATATTTCGCCAACTTGTCTGCTTTTTCACGCTCAGAGGCTAACGCAGCTTCTTCTTCTTCACGACGCTCAGCGACCACGACAGAAAGCTTTTCAAGCATTTCATTTAACGTGTCAATGTCAACTTCACGGGCTTGAACACGTAATGTACGTAGGTTATTCAACGCCTTTAGCGCATCACTCATTGATTAATCCTTAAAGATGAAACGAATATTTATAAAGCAATGCAGTTTACGAAAAATAGATTCAGAAGGAAATATCTTAGCGAGAGGAAAATGCGCTATTTACGTTGTTTTGAGAATGGGGCGTTTTAAACATTCCGCATAAAAAGACAAGACTTAAAAAAAGTGCCCGCAGCGATATCGTTTAAAATATCGCCTCACAGGCAGGTGTTCATTTTAGGCGTTTTGATAGAAGGGAAAGCAGCCCGCCAAGATACTCACAGAAAATAACACCATGCAGGTAATGAATGACCAACGCAGGGTATATCGCTGTGTTTGTGCATAATCGAGTTTAAGCATGCCGACTAATAAATAAGTCGAGGCGACCAGCGGGCTCAAAATATGTACCGGCTGTCCAACCAGCGCCGCTCGGGCCATTTCTAAAGGCGTGATGCCATAATGCCCTGCGGCCTTAACCAGTACCGGTAACATGCCGAAATAAAAGACATCATTAGAAACCATCCAGGTTACTGGAATACTCAACAGCGCGGTAATCACCGCCAAATAAGGGCCTAATGCATCGGGGATTACCCGCACAATGGCTTCTGCCAGCGTATTTGCCATACCGGTTCCCGAGAAAATCCCCGTAAATACCGCCGCTGCAAAAATCAGGCTCGCGACCGAAAGAATAGCGGAAGCATGTCGGGTTAATTGCGCTTGTTGCTGGCCGATGGATGGATAGTTGATCATGAACATAATGGCTGTCGCTAACATAAACAGATAAGCCATGGGCACCACGCCCAACACCAACACCACCAGCAAGGCAATCGTGAGCAACCAGTTGGCCCAAAATCGCCAGGCTGGGCAAGGCGTGATTTCAAACTCTAGCTTGTGTTCGACGGCGGCTGTAGTGGCTTGCCAGCCGATACGTTTGCGTTCGTGACGTCCCAAAATCCAGGCAAGAACAAAGGTCCAAATCACACAGGCAATTAAGGGAATCAACATCGGGACAAAAAGCGTTCCTATCTCAGCATGTATCGCTGTTGCTGCGCGCGCGGTCGGCCCGCCCCAAGGAAACATATTGCCCAATCCGGTACATTGTAATAACAGACAAGCCGCTTTAAGGGTTGAAATACCCATACGTTTATAAATGGGTAGGAAAGCGGAGAGCACAATCATATACACCGTGGCCCCATCACCATCCAGCGCAACTATAAAGCCTAATAAAACCGTTCCACAAAATATCTTTACTGGGTCGCCATCCACAGCAGAAACAATACGTTTAATTACCGGATCAAACATGCCGGCATCGGTGACGCTCATAAAATAGATCATGGCAAAGATTAACATTACGCCGGTTGGTGCGACGGTGCGTAAACCTTTAATCACCATATCCCCCACGTCGGTATTGTGTCCGAGAAACAGGGCAAACAGCGTAGGAATAAATATTAACGCCGTTAGAGCAGAGAGTTTTTTGCTCATTAATAAGCCAATAAACGTGACTATCATAAGCAGACTGATTATCAGCAGCATGGTGATATCCTGTAGAGTAAGACATTGCCGATTTGCGTTAAACAAATCACATATGTATCGAAATTAATCAGCGCGATCAGAGTCGCCGAAATAGTTAATAACGTTTTGTAATTAATATTAAATGGCTAAGACTGAGATTCACCGGTCTTTTAAGTTAAAAAAGCAGGTCGTCGTTATGCCAATAAACGCCCTTATTTTCCTTAAAAATGAGGCGCGCCCTTTTCATTTCTGTGAGATGACTCGCGAATCTTCATTAAATATCCGCTAAATACTCTGTTATTCCCTTGTTAACGTGGGGTAAGCCTGGCATGAGAGAAAAATAAATAATATTCTCCAATCATTATCAATCGATTCCTTTGGGGAATGAATGGAGCTTAAAGATCTCACCTATTTGCTGGCGATTCGCGAAACGGCGCATTTAGGTAAAGCGGCGCAATCCCTTGGTATCACCCAACCGGCGTTAACTAAATGTATTCAGCGGTTGGAAAAATCGTCATCAACCAAACTGATTTTGAAAGTAGGGCGCGGGATCCAGCTCACGGAAGCCGGATTGTTACTTTGTGAACGCGCTCAAAAAGTGGTTCTGCTAATGCAGATGACAAAAAAGATTTGCATGCTTTAGGCACCGGAACAGCGGGGGTAATCCGCCTGGGCGTAGCAGCGACAGCTGCTGAATTCATGTTGCCTGAGTTGACGCACGAACTGCTGCAGCAAGCGCCCAGCGTCGTGGTGGAAATTCAGGTAGGGCTGAATGACTTTTTACAAAACCGGCTGCGTGAAAACAAGCTGGACCTGATTCTCGGTTTCCTGCCTGAAAGTAACAGTGAATTCATCACCCGTCCGCTGGTGGAAGATCCGGTGGTGGTCGCCGCCAGTCAATCACACCCGCTCGCTAATATTCATCCAACGCCCGAGCAACTTGGTCACTATCGCTGGCTGTTGCCCGCGCCACAGGTGGCGACCCGACAATGGCTTGAACAGCGCTTACGCAGCGGCGGCTATGCGGCGCCTCGCGTGCAGGTAGAAAGCAACACGCTTTCTCCGCTTCGGCGCATGTTGGCACAAACTGAACTGCTCAGTTTTATCTCGCGACGTTTGTTGCAAGGCGAAAGCGCCGGAGAGGCGTTAATCGAAATCCCTTTACCGTTAGTCATGATGCCACGCACGTTTGGCTGGCAATTTCGCTCCCTCAGCGAATTATCGCCAGCGGCACGTTTGTTAGTGGAGTTAGCGGAAAAGCGCTGGAAATGGTAAAGGTGCTGCGCTGTTAAGCGCTGAGTAACCTTTCCTTGCCTTCACCTTACAGCCTGGATCTTCTTGATTCAGGCCAAAAATCAGTAAAATCCTGCTGCTATCTTGAAATAACATTAACCGAATCAAGACATTTCCCGCGCCTTCTGACTTAAAAGCCCTCCCATATTTCACAAAATATCTTTGATATCAACACCTTTAGGGAACGTTAAAAGTTCGAGAAATTTCGCATCATTTGCTAACAATTTCTTGCAATGATAATAGCAATGCGTATATTTCTCATTTGCTTTAAAGGCAACATCACGCCAGCGCGAAGACGTACGCAGAGTGGGTTTTCTGGGATAACCCCCAGAAAAAAGGCGAAACGCAGCGGTTTCGTCCGCCAGGCTGCAAGGCTGTGAACAGTGGCAAAAAATCAAAAATATAAATGAGGAATTACCGATGTCTTTTGATGTTAAGCGCGTCAGGGAATCTGCAACGAACATGCCTTCGCTTGCGCACAACAAACCTCTGCGTCTCTCCTTGCTGGCGGCTGTTGTCGCTACCGCCTTCACCAACAATGTGCAAGCAGCAGAAACGACTGTGCCCGCCGCCACTGATGATCAGACCATGGTGGTGAGTGCATCCTCTGCGGGTGATGTTGCCGATACGCCTAATACCGATTACAGCGTGCCCGTGACACGTGCAGGAACAAAATTAACCTCTACCGTGCGTGATATTCCGCAGTCGGTCAGTATTATTACCCAGCAGCGTATGCAGGATCAGCAGCTGCAATCGCTGGGGCAAGTGTTGAATAACACCACTGGCATTCAGGAAAGCACCGCTGACATGGATCGTAAAACCTACTATTCACGCGGCTTCCTGATTGATAACTACATGATTGACGGCATTCCCAGCGTATTTGAAGAGCGCTGGAACCTGGGCGATTCACAAACCGACTCGGCGCTGTATGAGCGTATTGAAGTCGTCCGTGGTGCGAATGGCCTGTTAGTCGGCGCGGGTAATCCTTCGGCAGCTGTGAATATGATCCGTAAACATGCGAACAGCAAAGTGGCAACGGGCGACCTTTCCGCCAGCTACGGCAGCTGGAATAAACAGCGCTATGTCGCCGATGTTCAGACTCCGCTGACTGAATCAGGTAACGTGCGCGGACGCGTCGTTGCCGGTTATGAAGATAAAAACAGCTTCGTTGAGCGTTACGGTGCTGAAAAGAAATTTATATCTGCCATCGTTGATGCAGACCTGACTGACTCAACGACCTTGTCGTTGGGTTATGAATATCAGGAAAATAAAGCCGACAGCCCAACCTGGGGTGGCTTGCCACGTTACTACACCGATGGCAGCAAAACCGATTATCGTCGTGGCTTTAATACCGCGCCGGACTGGGCTTACAACAACAAAGAGACCAAAAAGGTCTTTGTCAATTTGCAGCAGGCGTTTGATAACGGCTGGCAACTCACCTTAAACGGTACGCATAACGAAACCAATTTCGCCAGTAAGCAGCTCTATATTGATGGCTACTTCGACAAAGTCACCGGTATTGGACAGTCGGAATATGCCGGTTATCCGGTAGTGGGTGGGACAGGTTATAACACCGGCAAGCGTAAAGTGGATGCAGTGGATACCTTTGCCAGCGGCCCGTATGAGCTGTTTGGGCGCACCCACGAATTGATGGCAGGCGTGAGCTACAGTAAGCAGCAAAATACCTATTACAGTGCGTTTGCCAATATTTCGCCGGAAGAGTTGGGTGACTTCAACAACTACAACGGTCAATTCCCTGAAACGGATTGGGGTCCGCGCTCGCTGGCGCAAGATGACACCACGCGCCAGAAGTCAGCTTACATGGCAACGCGCATTTCACTGGCCGATCCGCTGCATCTGATTTTAGGTGCCCGCTACACGCGTTGGATCAACAACACGCTGACCGGTGATTTAGAGAAAAACAACATCACGCCTTATGGTGGGTTGGTGTATGACATCAATGATAACTGGTCGACTTACGCGAGTTACACCTCGGTATTCAAACCCCAAACCAACCGTGACAGCAGTGGCGCGACGCTTTCACCGGTTGTGGGTAACAACTATGAAGCGGGTGTGAAATCAGATTGGTTTAATAGTCGCCTGACGACGTCATTCACCGTGTTCCGTACCGAGCTGGATAATGTCGGCGTCAGCACCGGTCGCATCATTGAAGGATCAACCGACACGGCATATGAAGCTAAAAAAGGCACAGTCAGCCGCGGCGTGGAGTTTGAAGTCAACGGCGCACTAACCGATAACTGGCAGATGACGTTTGGTGGCACGCGTTACATTGCGGAAGATCGCGATGGTGAAGCAGTTAATCCAAACCTGCCGCGCACCCAGCTGAAACTGTTCACCCGTTATCGCCTGCCGATGTTGCAGGATCTGACCATTGGCGGTGGTGTGAACTGGCAAACTCACGTCTGGAAAGAGAGCGCGGGCCCAAGCGGCAATGGCACCTTCTACTCTGAGCAGGGCAGCTACGCGCTGGTTGATCTCTTTAGCCGCTATCAGCTGACCAAACAGCTGGCGCTGCAAGCTAACGTTAACAACCTGTTCGACAAAAAATACGACACCAATATCAATGGTGATGTGGTTTACGGCGAACCGCGTAACGTCTCGGTAACGGCGAGCTACAGCTTCTGATTTTTTTGCCTTGGCTTATCCCGTAGTAAAAACGCCTCTTCGGAGGCGTTTTTACTGCAAACTTTACAATCCCCTTAAAAAGCGTTCTCAAGCCTTATTACCTAAGCCGCTGATGAACGCTTCTGCTCGGCTTCATACTCCGCCACTTTTTGACGAATCACGGGTAGCAAATACTGGCCATACTCAGTGGCATCGCGCAATTGATCGAAACCACGAAACAGAAACGTCGTCACGCCGAGTTTGTAGTATTCCAATGCGGCATTGGCGACGGTTTCCGGCGAACCCACCAGCGAGGTTGAGTTGCCCGCAGCGCCTGAAAGCGCCGCAATCCCTGTCCACAGGCAGCTGTCATAAACCTTGCGCGCCGTCGCGAGTTGATACAACCGTTGTGAACCGACATTGCTGTCCGGCTGAATCGCTTTACCGCCTATATTGGCCTGCGCGGCGGCCAGCAGCGATTCTGCCCGTGCCCACGCCTGTTCATCACTGGCAGCGACAATCGGACGCAGTGACAAACTAAAGCGAATCTCATTTTCACGACCATATTTTTTCGCCGCTTCACGCACCTGTTCAATGCGGGCTGCAACCTGTTCCAGCGGTTCGCCCCACATCATGTAAACATCTGCATGTTGCGCTGCAATTTCCACTGCAGCATGTGAAGCACCGGAAAAGTAGATGGGCACCCGTGGTTTTTGTAGCGGTTTCACCTCAGTCAAATTATCCCGTACCTGATAAAACGCGCCTTCAAAGTCAAAAGGCTGGTCGGATTGCCACACCTGTTTCATGATCTGCACATATTCACCGGTGCGGGCGTAACGCTCATCCTTGGTCAAGAAATCGCCGTCACGCTGCAAATCGCCGCTGTCTCCGCCGGTAATCACATTGATCGATACGCGCCCCTGACTCAGCTGATCGAGCGTGGCAAACTGGCGTGCAGCAAAGGTGGGCGCTTGAAATCCGGGACGATGCGCAACCAGCAAACCCAACTTCTCCGTAAAGGCGGCGACGTAACTGGCGATAATCATCGAGTCTGGCGCGCGGGTATTGACCGCCAGCAACACTTTATCGAAACCTGCATATTCCTGAGCATGGGAAAAGGCTTTGATAAAAGGGATATCGACAATTTTACCGTTGCCTGCGTCCGATTCACTCTGTTCATGCGCGCCGACCAGACCAATAAATTCGAGCGTCATTTGTGACTCCTGTTAAATGAGAGCGCCGTTTTACCGGCAGCTGTAAAAATGACATCATCCTGCGGGGTATGAATGCGGCCACACAGCACGTTACGTAAATGCCGTTCAAGTGGATTACTGCGTGTCAGGGCATGATTACCAATGCTTTCCACCATCAGCTGAACGCTGCGAATGGCATTTTCAATCACAACCTGTTTGATCTTCGGCGCCTGAGCGCTTGCAACCAGCCCGGACGTGGCAAAATCGAGCAGCGTCTGGCTGGTAAACAGCAAGGTTTCTACCCGGCCAACAATCTCCTGAAAGCGTGGCAAACTCGCCAGCGGCGCACCTAAATTTGCCGGGATGCGCTGCTGAAGAAAGGTGATAAACCAGTCGCGCGCGGCGTGGGCGATGGCGTCATAGAGCGATCCAAGCAAAACCGCCATCCACACCGTCTCCTCATCATTTAAACCTGCACGTGGTTCGCTCCAGCGGCTGACGTTGACGGCATTTTCAGCCGGGATCCATACATCATCAAACACCACGCGATGGCTACACGTGGCGCGCATGCCCAGATGATCCCACTCAGGTTCAATGCGAATGCCCGTTGCTGATGCCGGGACCAAATAACTGCCCACCAGCGGATCGGCGTCGTCGCTGCTTGCCCAAACCAAAAACCAGCTCAAGCCCACGCTGCCGGTGGCGTAAATCTTCTCACCGCTCAGGCGCCAACCATCGGGTTCACGGCGCGCGACGGTTTTGGGTAAACCGCCGCGTGCTGGCGTGCCGAGTTCCGGTTCAACACGCAGCGCATTAATCAACGCGCCCTGATCGCGCACGCTTTGCGCTACCCGTAGACGAACGGATTCTGGCCAGTCTGAATCCTCACCTAAACGGCGCGAATTCAAATACTGCATAATCACAATCAAGGCGGTGGAGGGTTCGCCTTGTGCTATGGCGGCAATAATGGCGCGGGATTCCGTTAAATCAGCCCCGAATCCACCCGCCGAAATCGGTAGCGCCCGGCTCAGTAATCCGTGTTGCTGCAACAGCGCAAAATTTTCGTGGGGAAATTCGCCCTGCCAATCAATCTGATCGGCTGATTCCTGGAGGGCACGCGTAATGGCGGGCAGACGTTCTCGCAAAAAGATGGATGAATTATCGCTGTCGTTAACGGACATAACGCAAGCCTCAATGAATAACCTGATTGTGACGCAATCTTTTATTTTTATGCCGCCAATGTAAAAGCAAAATACCAGATAACCTCATGCAGAATTGGCATAATTTCAATGCTGGTTGCTGAGCAAATTAATCATTACTCTGCATGAGATTAATGAAAACGTTATTTATGTTAAGGGTCTCCACTTATTTGGGAGTAACATCGTGCCAGCTCAATATTCACTATCTCGTCGGCATTTTCTTAATTATTCGGCTGCGGCATTAGCCGCCAGCGCATTACCCGCCTGGGCAAACCCTCATGACGCGATGAATATGTCGCCTGATATTTTACAGGGAGGTGCAGGGAAATGGGCGTTGGCAAAACCCGCGAAAATACGTCTGGCGGTGAACCTCAACGCTATTTGTCTGGCGCCGGTGATCGTCGCCGATCAGCATAATTTCTTCAAAGCACATAATTTGGAGGTCGAGTTCGTTAACTTTGGCAATTCAACCGAACTTTTACTGGAGTCGATTGCCACTGGCAAAGCCGAAGCCGCGGTGGGCATGGCGCTGCGCTGGTTAAAAGCACTGGAGCAGGGCTTTGACGTTAAGCTAACGGCAGGCACGCATGGCGGTTGTATGCGGCTGTTAACGCGCGACGACGGTCCACGCTCGCTTGAAGCGCTGAAAGGCACCACCATTGGCGTTACCGATATGGCCGGTGCCGATAAAAACTTTTTCTCCTTAATGCTGAAGCGGCACGGGCTTGATCCTAATACGGATGTAAACTGGCGCGTTTATCCGCAAGACCTATTGCCGCTGGTGTTACAGAAAGGTGAAATTCAGGCCGCAACCGGATCCGATCCGGTGATGTGGCGACTCTCTCAACAGCCCGGTTATCGCGAGGTTGCGACCAACTTAATGGATGAATATGCCAATCTGAGCTGCTGCGTCATTGGTACGCGCGGCAGTTTGATTCGCGATCAGCCTGAAGTGGCAGCGGCGATTACCCATGCGATTTTACAGGCGCATGCTTATGCGGCGCAGCATCCTGATACCATTGGCACCGAATTTAATGGTAAAGCGCTGAATACCACGCCACAGGAGATTGCCAGCGTATTGAAAACCCATACGCACGGCCACTATTCCGTGGGGAATGACTTTGTGAAGGAAATAGACGTCTATGCCCGCGATTTAAAAGCGATCAACGTATTACGTCCAGAAACCGATCCGATGCTCTTCGCCAAAGGTATTACTTCAGACGTATTGATATAACAAAAAAGGCAGCCTCGGCTGCCTTTTTTGTTTGTAACGATCAGCTTAAAAGCTGTTGTGATGTCTGTACCGCATTGGCGTTTTTTAAACTTTCTGCGGGACGATGGTGATCGAACAATTGCGTAGAAAGATAATTTCCACCGCCATCCGCCAGCAAAATGACGATACGTTTTCCCTGATTCTCTGGCCTTGCTGCCAACTGCCTTGCCGCATACAGCACCGCTCCCGACGAATCCCCAACTAATATCCCTTCGACTAATGCCAGCTCGCGCGCCGCCTGATACGCCTGCCAGGTTTCCACTGCAATCACCTCATCAATCACCTGATGATCGACATTGGCGGGGATCCGCTCCGGTGGTTGGCTGCTAAAGGCGTGAACGCCAGTGATCTCAAGCGGGTCAGGATTATCAGGTTGTGGCTGCGAGCCAATACCCGGTTCTACAGCAACCACATGAAGTTCTGGATACTGCGATTTGAGATAGCGCCCAATACCAGAAAGCGTACCGCCGGTGCCCACCGAGGCCACTAAAATATCAAGCTCACCTTGCGTATCGCGCCAGATCTCTGGCCCGGTTGTCAGCGCGTGCACACGCGGATTCGCCGGGTTCTCCAGCTGCTGCAAAAAGTGTACGTGCGGTTCTGCTTCCCGCACCCGCGCCACCAGCCAGCGGGTTGCCGCGACAAAATCGCCGTCGGTAGATTCATAGAAGTCGGCAAAGCCCGGAACCTGGCTAAAAGGGATCAGTTCTGCGCCTAAAGCCTGAATCACCTTGCTGCGTTCGATACTAACAAAGTCATTGATGTAAACACGAAAGCGATAACCTTTTGCCGCCGCAAACGCCGCCAGGCCAATACCGGTATTGCCGCTGGTGGTTTCAGCAATCACATCGCCAGGTTTTATCAGGCCGCGGCGTTCAGCATCTTCAATCATCGCCAGCGCAATGCGGTCTTTCACGCTGTGATTAGGATTAAACAACTCCAGCTTCGCCAGCAGGTCAACATGCAACTGGTAGCGCTCACTAAAGCGCGTCAGGCGCAGCAGCGGCGTATTGCCAGTGAGCTCGGTTATTGAATTATAAATAGATGCAGCCATTTCTTGTCCTCACTGAGATAAAAGTGCGATCACCATTTCACCGCATTGCGCTGCCACGCCAATGTGCGATCGCGCACGATGAACAGCAGCGTAATCAGCGAAGAGCACAGCAGCGCCATGATGATCAATGCCGCATACATGTTGGCGTACGCCGCCCAGCCTTGCGCCCACTGCAAATACCAGCCAAGACCTGATTTAACACCCATCATTTCTGCAGCAACCAATACTGAGAATGAGGCGCCCAAGCCCATAAACAGCCCGACAAACAGATGCGGCAGAGCAGCGGGCACGGCGACACGCAGCACTAAAAACAATGCGTTCGCCCCCAGCGTGCGCGCCACATCGTAATAACGGTTATCAACGCTGGCGACGCCTGACCACGTCAACACCGTCACCGGGAACCAGGTCGCCAGCGCAATGAGAAAGACCGCTGCGGAAAAGCTTGAGGGAAAGAAATAGAGCGAGAGCGGTAACAACGCAGTGGACGGCACCGGCCCAAGAAAACGTAAAACAGGATGCACCCAATATCCCAGCCCGCGCGACCAGCCAATTGCCACGCCAGTAATGAATCCCACCACGCTACCAAAGGCGAACCCAATGGCCAGCAGACGCAGCGAATTCAGTACGCTGTCGAGCAGGCGGGGCCAATCTGTGGCGTAAGCTTCAAGTAACGCACGCGGTGGGGCGAAAAAGGGGCGGGCAACAGCGCCTGTTTCGCGGTGACGTATTCCCAAATCCCCAACAGCAGGGCTAACACCACTAACCAGCGCGCACTGGTTTTCAGCGGTTGCCAGAGTTTCAAATGGGGTGCTGCGCTGGCTGCCAGCACTAACACCGTAAGGAGTGACGCAAGGGCGATAAAAAACGCTTGGGTTTCATTGACAAAGCGTGGGGCCGCAAAGCCGATTTGTTTATCGGGCAGGCCGGTCATCAGCGCGACCAATCCCCACCAACAGAGTAAGGCTGCCCATAAGAGGGGATCAATGCGACGTACCGCATTTGACGATCGCCCCAGTGCTAACGTTTCACTCACCATGTTTCTCTCCCGCTGATAACTGCAATATTTACTGTATTTGCCAGGCATTCATTAATTGATTGCGAATGCGCAAGCCCTGTTAGTCATCAATATTGATAAACCCGTATTTAAAGCAATATCGCAAAGCTGGAACCGCACACCAAATAACAATCCTGTATGAGTTAATGCGGTTTTTATTTATGAGTGATTAGCAAACGCTATGCTGCTATTAGCATAATTACCGGCGGGTTATTTGTGTTATTAATTTTTAAAATGCATTTTTAAAGTCATCCGCTTGAGGAGTATGATATGGCATCACAGAATGTAGACGCTATTAATAGAGGCGCGAACAGCGCCGGCGTTAATATTGATATCGAAAATGTCAGCCACCATTTTACGCTGGAAGGAAACGATTTGGCGGTATTGGAAAATATTCACTTGCAGGTAAAAGCGGGTGAATTTGTGGCGCTATTAGGCCCGTCCGGCTGCGGTAAATCGACCTTGCTGCGCTTGCTGGCTGGACTCGAACAACCCGCCAATGGCTTACTGGCAGAAGAAGGTCGCGCCATTACTGCGCCACACCCTTCTCGCGTCGTGGTGTTTCAAGATCCTACGCTTTATCCCTGGCGCACGGTTTACGACAATGTAGGATTAGGACTGCAAATTCGGGGCGAGAAAAAGCAGGCGGCAGAAGGACGCATCAATGCCATGCTGGATCGCGTAGGTCTGCGTCAGTTTGCACGCGCCTGGCCACATCAACTTTCTGGCGGCATGGCGCAGCGTGCGGCATTGGCGCGCGCTTTAATCAATCATCCTCGCTTACTGATTCTGGACGAACCGCTTGGCAAGCTGGATTCATTGACGCGCTTACGCATGCAGCAGGAGATTGTCGATTTGTGGCAAGAGCAGCAATTCACGACCTTGATGGTGACGCATGATGTGGAAGAGGCGCTGTTTATGGCTAACCGCGTGGTGGTATTTAGCCCGCGTCCGGCGAAGATAGTGGAGATTATTGAGGTTAAGCAGCCGTGGCCGCGTCGCCGTGATGATCCAGAATTAGTGGCACTGCGTAGCAAGGTTCTTTCGCTGCTGGGTAGCGAGCACGTCGCCGCCTAAAAGCAGGGAAGGCTGAGCCTTCCCTGCACGTTATAGATGAAAGCGCAGCGCTAGGTGAAAACCTGACGAGGCTTCCACCACAATCGCCTCCTCTTCCTCAATGAAATTCACATCGCCCAGCAGCAACGCCGCTTTGACCTTCGCCAAATCCTCTGTTTTAAATCCCAGCGCCGCCATGCGTGCACTGCCGTCATAATCTTCGGGTAAAGAATGAAAGCGACGTTTTGCATAGTCTGCCGAGGCGAAGCGAACTGTTGCTGCGCCAGCACGCAAAACAAAAGCCCCTTCAGGGCAGGCAAGAATGCGTGCGGCACCAAACAGATGGCTGTAAACCTGCGCCGCCAGCGCCGGATCCTGCGCTACGATCACAAACTCACTGATGTTCTGCACGCCGTTGGGATGTTGCTGCCATTCCTTTTGCCAGACGTTTTCTGGCGTCAAATGCTGACAGAAGAAACTACGGCCGTTGGGAATTAACGACGGGCGCAGGCGAACGGTGCGAAATTGTGCCTCACCAACCGTGCCATCGGGTAAGTCGACAGGGCGATGAAAAGAGGCGGGCGCGTCACCGTCTAAATCCTGACGCTGTAAATGCAGGAATTCGCTGTCTGCATCGTCTGTTTTCCACACCAGTCCACTTAGACCTGGCGGTGCTTGCCAAAGATCGGCACGTTTCTGGGCGTTACCTTGCTCATAACCCAGCAGCTCAAGGTAGTTTTCACCGAATATCGCCAGGTGATTACTGGAACCCAGCGAGTGATGACCGCGTTCAGTCAGCTGAAAACCGAGGCGACGATAAAGCGCACTCACCGCATCTAACTGATCGGCAACGTTGATCACCACATGATCCAGAACGGGTTGTGGAACAGGTACAGACATTAAGCGTCTCCTTCTTTTCGTCATTGCTGCGCCACAATCTGCAAAGCACGCGGCGCCAGCGCACTAAAATAGTTAACGGCTGCATCGATCAGTGATTCATCAGGATCGAAAGCGGGATGGTGCAAACCAAAATCACTGGCGCTGCCGATACTGACAAAAACGCCAGGTAGCTGTTGCAGGTAAAAAGCAAAGTCCTCGCCACCCATTTGCGGCGATTCAGCGCGTTCAGCGTGATAACCGGTTTCCTGCGCCAGCGCCAAAGCGAAGTCTGCCCAAGCAGGTGTGTTGATTAATGCGGGTGGACCTTCAATCCACTCCAGCTCAGCCTGTGCGCCAAAGCCGCCGGCGATTCCCTGAATCAGAGAGGTGATCTTATGCGGGATCTGGGCACGGATGTCAGCGTTGTGGGTGCGCACGGTACCTTCCAGCTCAACGCTTTGTGGCAGCACGTTCCAGGTATTACCGGCGGTAAAGCGCGTTACGCTCAGCACCACCGATTCCAACGAACTGAATACACGACTCGGTAGCGTTTGCAGAGCGGTGACAATGTGGCTGGCAATCACAATAGAATCGATGCCTTCCTGTGGTCGGGCGGCATGTGCGCCTTTACCATGAATGCGGATCACAAAGCGATCGACATTGGCATAGAACGCGCCGGGACGCGTGCGAAATACACCCAATGGTAAATCTGGTGCGTTGTGCATGCCAAAGATCGCCTGAACGCCATCGAGTGCGCCTGCGTCAATCAGCTGCTTCGCGCCATCAAACGTCTCTTCAGCCGGTTGAAACAGAATGCGCACCCGACCCGGCAATTCAGCCTCGCGCTGTTTGAGCTGATGGGCAACACCCAGCATCACTGAAGTATGCAGATCGTGGCCACAGGCATGCATAACGCCAGGTTGCTGTGATGCCCACGGTTGTCCGGTGACTTCTTCAATCGGCAGCGCATCGATATCAGCGCGCAGGGCAATTAACGGTTCGCCTTGGCCGATCTCAGCCACCACGCCGGTTTTCAACTCAAACGGCAGTAAACGAATATCACCTTGCTTCAACCAGCGCGTAATACGTTCTGTGGTGGCAAACTCCTGATTGGACAACTCAGGATGCTGATGTAACTCACGCCGCCATTGCACCCGCTGTTGTGAAAGCTGTTGTGCTGATAATGAGGTAGAACGTTGTTCAGTTAAAAGCGTAGTCATGATCATCCTTGAGACGTTGGCAGGAAAGGTTCACCCAGAGTGAGCATCAGGCGGTTGGCCCAGGCGAAGAAGGCGCTGGATTGGATCAGATCGAGCAGAGCCAGCGTGTCCAGGCCTTGCTCGCGTAGCACGGTGATCTGATTCAATGATGCCTGCTGTGGCGTAACGGAGAGAGAAGCTGAAAAGCCGATCACCGCTGCCCAGCGTGGAGATTGACCATGCGACAACACCGCACCCGGTGAAACATTCAGCAGCTTTTGTACCGCTGCATCCTCTTTCGAGAGTTGGCTGGCTTTGCGTGCATGTACGGAAGCGCAGAATATGCAGCCGTTCACTTTACTCACCACCGCAGCGGCTAATTCACGCTCGGCACGCGGCAATCCACCGGCGGTATAGAAAATGCCTTTATCGGTTAAGGTTCGCTGCTCAAGCAGCGGCAGATTGCGCGCCAGCAGGCGGAAATAGTCGGAATCCGTGTGCCCAAAACGCGCCAGCGTGGCGTGCTCTTCTGGCGTAAACTCGGTCAGCGGTTTTGCCGCCAGCCAGGGTTCCCATCCCAGCGCGTGCTGTGTAAAGGCGGTCAACGCGGTTTTCCCGCTTGCGGTCTGCGGCGCATCATGCCAGCGGCCCGCCACTACAGCCGGACCCTCACTCGTTGGCTGCTGGCCCTGGAGCAGTAATAACCCTGCTAATAAACGGCTTTGAAAGCTGATAAAAGCGATTAACTGTGACAACGTCACAATGCCGCGTGCACTCCAGCCAGCTTGTTGAAGTTCAGTAAGATGTTCTTGCTTGGCCTCAACCGGCGCAAAGGTCAAGCGCTTTGCAAAGGCCAGGGCAACCTGATGGCGTGTGCTATCGCTCAGCGGTTCTGCCTGCTGCCGGTAATGCGCCTGCAAACCCGCTTGTGCGTGCCATTCTGCCACGTGCGCCGCGATTGCGAACCGTTCCGCCAAGGGAAAGTCTTCATCGGCCTGGCTAAACAGCACGTCGTAACTGCCTTGCGCATGTCGTGTAGCGGCGTCACGCGTTTGACGTGCCTGCGCCAGTTCAGAATCGGGAGCGATGTCTGCCAGTGCAGCCAATAAATCGTTGGGTTGAGTCATCTTCTTCTCCAGTTAGCGTGCTTAACCCGCCGCTTTGAGCGCGGGTGCAATGGTTTCAGCGATCAGTTCGATTGAGCGCAGCGTGTCGCTGTGTGAAGGCTCAACGGAATGCACCTGAAACGAAATATCAGTAACTCGCGACAAAACGCTGTCTTGCGCCAGTGAAGCCAGAACGTCACTGGCGTCGCCAACGTGCGCATCAAACTGCGTCAGTAAATCGCTGAAACTTTCGCCACGCAGCGTATGGCCGCTGGCGAGATAGTGCGCCGCTTGCTGACGAATGCCCGGCTCGGCGATGCGCCGCGCATAATCAGTGGAATCGGCGACGAAGGCCGTTCGCGAAGCCAGAATGCGTGGTGCTACAGGGGTTGGCAGCGCCGCCAGATAAGCGTCAATAATCGGATTTTGAATGGCGTCCAGCGGCAATTCAGGTTGTCCAGCGGGACGCGGCTGAGTGCGGGATAACATCAAGCCGTGTCCCGCCTGGGCGGCACGAATCGCACCTTCAACCGAGAAGGTGGCAATCCATACCCGTTCGGCCAGTTGTGGGGCCGCCGGATAAAGGTGGTTATCCGGATGGCTTAGCGAATCACCGCGCCAGGCGCTGATCAGGGTGTGCAAATTGTCGTTGAATGCGCCGCTGCGATCGGCAAACGTCAGGCCAAACGGTAAAAACGAATTTGGCGTACCGCCTGAACCTAGTCCGATTTCCAGTCGTCCATCGGCCAGCAAATCCAATACGGCGGCATCTTCCGCTACGCGTAACGCGTTTTCCATTGGCAGCGTAATGATCGCGGTGCCCAGGCGGATGGAGCGCGTATGGGCAGCAACATGCGCCAAAAACAGCAGCGGTGCCGGCAAGCCGCCTTCCTGTTCATGAAAATGGTGCTGTGCAATCCACGCTCCGTCGAAACCCAGTCGCTCAGCGTGCTGAATCTGCTCTGTCGCCAGCCGATAGCGCTCTTTCGCCGGGACGTTATCCAGTAGGCGAGTAAAAAAGCCGATATTCATGCAGGTTCCTCTTGGTGAGTCGGGTAAAGCGGGGGAATAGCCGCGATCAATTCTTGGGTATAGGCGTGTTGCGGTGATTCAAATATCGTGACAACGTCACCACGCTCAACCACTTCTCCCGCTTTTAATACCGTGACGCTGTCGGCTATTTGCCGCACTGTCATTAAATCGTGGGTGATAAACAGATAGGTCAAGCCTTGCTCAGCCTGTAGCTGCTGCAACAGCGTCAGAATTTGCGCCTGCACGGTGACATCCAGTGCGGAGGTGGCTTCATCAAGCACCAGAATCGAGGGTTGTAATATTAATGCTCGCGCCAGTGCGACACGCTGTCGCTGACCGCCGGAAAGCTCGCGGGCGCGACGAGATAAAAACGCCAGCGGCAAAGCCACACGTGCAGTTACCGCTTCAACCCGCAGGCGACGTTCTGCACGACTCAACTTTTCAAAGTTGAGCAGCGGTTCTTCAATGATCTCAAACAGCGTCTGGCGCGGATCGAGTGAGGCAAACGGGTTTTGATAAACAAACTGAATTTTTCGGCGCAACTGGCGTAGCGCTTCGCCCTTCATGCCGTTGACGACGATGCCATCCAGCTTCACGCTGCCGCTGTCGGGCTGCTCAAAGCCGAGCAGAATGCGCGCCAGCGTGGTTTTGCCGGAGCCAGATTCACCCACCAATGCATGTGTGGTGCCGCGCTGCACCTGAAAAGTCACATCCTTCAACGCCTGCAAGCGCTGTTGTTTGCTCAGCCTAAAGCTTTTATTAATGGCCGTTGCCTGAATAGCCGGGGCAGAAAAGCGAGCCGCAGAGTAAGGCTGGCGCGGGCGCGGTGCGGCATCGGTCAGCAATTGCCGCGTGTACGGATGCTTCGGTGTAGTGATCACGTCTGCGGTTACGCCCGCTTCCTGAATCTCGCCGTGACGAAACACAATAATGCGATCGGCACGTTCGGCGGCCAGTGCTAAATCATGGGTGACAAATAACACCGCCGTGCCCGATTCACGACGTAGCGTATCCAGCAGATCGAGAATGCGTTTCTGCACCGTGACATCCAGAGCGCTGGTGGGCTCGTCGGCAATGATGATGTCCGGCTGCAAGGCCAGGGCGATAGCGATCAGCACGCGCTGCTTCATACCACCAGAAAGCTGGTGCGGATAGTGATTAACACGCTGTTCAGGATGACTTAATCCCACCCGTGTGAGCAGGTCAATCACCCGCTGTTGCCGCTGAGAACGGCTAAGGTTGAGATGCAGACGCAAGATTTCTGCCACTTGTTCGCCAATGGTTTTTACCGGATTCAGGGAATTGCCCGGATCCTGCGGCACCAGGCTAATGCGCGCGCCGCGCAGCGAATCAAAACGCTTTTGCGACCATTGGCTGATCTCCTCATCATTGAGCAAGATCCTGCCGTTATCGCGGCGGCCATTTTCCGCCATCAAACCAATAATCGCCTGCGCGGTGGTGGTTTTGCCCGAACCTGATTCACCCACCAGCGCCACTATTTCACCTGCTTTCAGTTCAAAGCTGACGTTGTGCACCACCTGTTGCCAGGCGTTGGCGCTGCGATAACTCAGGCTGAGATTGTCGACCTTTAATAACGTGCTCATCGGCGGACTCCTGACAGTTGCTGGCTGATGCGATTCGCTGACAGCACCACGGCTATCACCACCACGCCGGGAAAGGTGGTTAGCCACCATGCGGTTGCCAGATAGTTTCGACCTTCGGCAATCAATAATCCCCACTCAGGCGCGGGCGGTGGCGTGCCGTAACCGAGAAAGCTCAGCGTCGAGAGCGCCAGAATGGCCTGACCAAACTGCAACGCGGCGTAGGCGATAACCGGCGTTAGCGCGTTAGGTAAAATGTGACGCCACAGCACCGTAGAGAAGCGTCCGCCGCTACCAAAGGCGGCTTCAACGTATTCGCTGTGACGAATGCGCACGACTTCACCGCGTGCCAGGCGGGAAAAACTGGCAATAGACGCAACGCCGACTGCCAGTGCGGCGTGCAAGGTGCCGAAACCCATGAGAATCAACACGCTTAATGACAATAAAAGTGACGGAATTGAGAGCAGCACATCCACAGCGCGCATTAGCCAGGATTCGGTTCTGCCGCCGATTGAACCTGCCAGCACGCCTAACGCGGTTCCCACGATCAATCCCATCGCTACCGCAATCAGTGCCGCGGAAAGTGAATGTGATGCGCCGTAGATAATGCGTGCATAAAGGTCGCGTCCGAGTTGATCGGTGCCGAGCCAGTGTCCAAGTTGTGGGGCTAAACGTTGCGCACCGGCAACACCGTCGGTTGCGCTGTAGTCAGTGAACAGTCCTGGCGCCACGGCGGCCAGCAGCGCAGCAATCATTACTAACCAGGCCAGCCATAAACCGGGTTGCACAGAGAAACTGCGGCGAGGTGTGGCCGCCGTTTTTTGACGTGCGCTGGCGTAATCGACCAGACTCATGCTGCACCTCCCACTGTTTGTAACCGGGGATCCAGCAGCGGCATCAGCAGATCGACCAGCAGGTTAATCACGACAAATCCCAGCGCTGAAATCATCACCACGGCTTGCAATACTGCCACATCCTGATTATTCACAGCCTGCTGCGTCAGTTGGCCCAAGCCACCCAGACCAAACACGGTTTCAGTAATCAGCGCACCTGCGATCAGCTCGCCTAACAGCAAACCGGCCACGTTGAGCACTGGTAGCATGGCGTTACGTAACACATGGCGCCACAGCACATAACTTTCACTGGCCCCTTTAGCGCGAGCCACCGCGACAAACGGACGCGTCGCCACATCGTCAATGCTGCGTAATAGAATTTGTGCCAAAGGGGCCGAGATCGGAATGGCCACAGTGATAATCGGCAGGATCAAGCCCTGCCACGGCGACGGATTGATCACCGGAATCCAACGCAGCTGGAAAGAGAACAGCTGAATCAGGGCAATGCCGAGCCAAAAGGTTGGCACTGAAATGAACAGCGCAGGCAGCGATTGCAACAGATTGCGCAGGCTGCGTAACGCCGGAAAACGTGACAACGCCGCGAGCACGAATGCCAGACCCATCGCCAGCAAAAAGCCACACAGCGCCAGGCGTAATGTGCCGGGCAGATTGCTGGTTAGCTGATCGCTGACCGGCACGCCCGCCTGCACGGAATAGCCAAAATCACCGTGCAGCATGGCGACCAGCGTATGCAGATATTGCTGCCACAACGGGTTGTCGGCACCATACGCCTCGCGCATCTCCGCGATCTGTTGTGGGCTGAGGCCAAGATCGGGATTTTGAAATTTAATCAAAATCGCGTCGCCCGGCAGCACCTGCAACAGCACGAAAGAGAGGGTGAAGGCGGCCCATAACACCAGCAGCCCAAGCCCAACCCGATGCAGCAGATAACGTCGCATCATTCACCTCAACTTAATGTTTTTCCAGCCATGCGCCATACAGCGCTGGACGGCCAACGGCTTCGAAATTTACGCCTTTTAACCAGGGCGCACCCGCAAAGACTTGCGGCTCTTCAAACACCGGGATCACGTAGGCCTGGTCCAGCAAATAGCGCTGCACGTCGCCGGTTAATTGCAGGCGTTTAGCCGGATCAACTTCAGCGGAAATATCCACCAGTAGTTGATTCAGCTTGGCGTCACGGAAGTTTTTCACCTTGTCGCTGGAGCCGCCTTTTTGCAGCAGCGCATCGCGGTTAGCAAAATAGAAACTGCTTTTAATCACATCAGGGTCGGCGCGGCCGACTTCGGTGACATTCAGCGGTGTTTTCTGCGGGTCGAGGCTGTCGATGGTTTTACTGCCTGCATCACCGGCTTTTACCGTTAACGCCACGCCAACCTGACGCCACTGCTGTGCAATGAGCTGAAGCACCTCTTTGTTCTGCGGCTGCGGCAGTGATTCATACACGGTCAGCGCCAGACGTTGTCCCTGCTTTTCACGAATGCCATCGGCACCCGCTTTCCAACCCGCTTCATCCAGCAGACTTTTGGCTTTTGCCTGATCGAAGGTGAGCTTGTCAGCCAAATTAACGTAACCAGCGGCAGTGGTAGCAATCACCGATGTTGCTTGCGGATAGTTTGGTGAGAACAGCGTTTCAACCACCTGTTTCGAGTGAGTGGCATGCAGCAGCGCCTGACGTACGCGAATATCGCTGACCAATGGGTTATCTGGACGGAAACTGATGCTGTCATTTACCCCACGCGTGGGTGCGGCATAAATAGGAAAGTTTTGGTCTTTGGCCTGCTTCTCATCGTAAGCCTGTACCTGACGAATAAAATCTGCCTGACCCGCCAGCAATGCGCCAATACGCACACTGTCTTCCGGGGTCACGATCACTTTAATGCCGTCGAGATTCGCCGGGCCTTGCTGCTGACCATTTTTCGGGCCCCAGTCATACGCTTTACGGGCGGTTAAATCGACTTCGCGTCCTAACTTTTCAGCGCTGACCACAAAAGGACCAGAACCAATGATATTGCGCGCATCACCCAGTTGATCAAAATTACGCGCCAGCGTGCTTAGCGATACCAGCCCGGAACCAATGGTTGCGGTGCCTTGTAAAAAGCCCGGTGACGGTTTTTTGAAATAAAACTTCACCGTGAGTGGATCAATGACTTCACTGCGATCGTAATTATTAATCACCTCTGAAACCGGCAGGCGTTGAGCTTTATTTCCTAATCCGTAAGTATCGAAGTTTTTAGCCACGGCATTGGCATCTAATGGTGTGCCATCAGAAAAGGTGACACCCGATTTTAATTTAAAGGTGTATTCGGTTTTATTTTCATTGGTGGTCCAGCTTTCTGCAATCCAGGGTTCAACCTGCAACGTCTTTGGATTCTGCCAGGTCAGTTTATCGGTAATTTGATTCAGTATGCCGCCATTGGGATAAAACCCACCTGCGGGTGGATAAAGATTAGTATGCGCCTGCTGTTCAAGATAGATCAGCGTTCCGCCTTTAACCGGCGTCTCAGCGGCATGGCTGGCAAAACTCCCGGCGAGTAAGGCAAAGGCCAAAGCGCGCGATAATGGCGAAATCGGTAATAACGTCTTCATGTTGAATTCCTTTGTTATTAATTGCCTTAGCAGGCTGGAATCATCATCGAATGACGGCGCTATCAGGTGAAGCAACGAATTGGTCAAAGCTTATCTGGAATTGATAAATACCCTCAATCCTTCACGTCGCAGAGGCGTTGGCTGCGCTTGTGCATGTCAGTCACCCTGAATTTTCTGTGGTGGGGATGAACAGGCTTGCCGCCTTTCCGCAACGCGAATAATTAACGGCGGAGTGATTACACTTTAATAAATAGATTTCGCATTAAGCCTGTTTTTTTATTCGTAATTCATTTCAAGACGCAATGCGCATTACGTTGCATTGCCATTTTTTAACTTCGTATTTTCATATTTGTTGTTTTACGAAATATAACCTCCGCTCCACACTAGCCCACAAATCGTATTTAAGAGGAAAGGGTGAATGTCATATCGACTGAGTCTGTTAGATAAATCACCGGTTGTAACGGGAGAAGCGCCCAGCGCCGCGCTACAGCGCACATTACAGCTGGCTCAGCAGGCAGAAAGCTGGGGCTTTCACCGTTTCTGGCTGGCCGAGCATCACAATACCGATCGCCTGGCGAGTCCTTCACCTGAAGTATTGATCGCCTGGATCATCGCGCAGACGCAACATATTCGAGTGGGCTCAGGCGGCGTGATGTTGCAACATTACAGCCCGTATAAAGTCGCCGAAAATTTTAACCTGTTGGCTTCACTGGCGCCGGGACGCATCGATCTTGGCGTGGGTAAAGCACCGGGCGGTTTACCGCTTTCAACCCATGCGCTGCAACTGGGCGTTCACGCTGACGAGAAGGGCAGTTTCGCCGAACAGTTACGCCTGCTTGATAACTGGTTGCAGACCCGCGCGCAGGATGAAAATGATGACGAAGAGGTTTTACGCGCCACGCCACAACCGGCGCGACCGGCGAATCGCTTTCTGCTGGGTGCCAGCGAAGAGAGTGCCAAACTCGCGGCGGAGCTGGGCTGGCAATTTGTTTTTGCTGCCCACATCAATGGCGATCGCCCGTTGCTTGAGCATTCGCTGAATACCTATTCCACGCTCAGTAAGGGGCAACGTGCCTTGGTTGCAGTGCAGGTTGTGGTGGCGGATTCTCCTGCTGAGGCGGATCTGCTGGTGTCCGATCTCAAGCACTATCACGTGCAGGTCAAAAACGGCCCGAGCGTGAATGTCGGCAGCCTGGAACAGGCAGAGCGTTATGTGCGGCAGGGGGATTTTCCGATTACCTGATCGAGCCGCGCACGCCGTCGCTGCTCAAAGGCACCGCGGCTCAAGTCCATGCTCAGCTAGAAGCGCTGCATCAGAACTTCAACATTGACGAATTCATTATTGATACACCGATTGCCGAACCCGTTGCGCGTCATGCGTCGCTGGCGTTGTTGGCAACGCACCATCTGGTCGAAGCCTGAGTGCAGACATTCAGCGGAGGTAAACCATGAAGCCGAATGAATCACAGTTGATTGCGTGGCGACGCGAACTGCACACCTGGCCGGAACTCTCCGGAAAGGAATTTGCGACCACTGCGCGTCTGCGTGAATGGTTGCAGAGTGCGGGTATTCGCTTACTGGACTTTCCGCTGGAGAGCGGTGTGGTAGCCGAAATTGGCAGCGGTGAAACGCGGGTGGCGCTGCGTGCCGATATCGATGCACTGCCGATTCACGAAGCCAGCGGTGTCAGCTTTCACTCTCGCCATCCTGGTGTGATGCATGCCTGCGGGCACGATCTGCACAGCGCGGTAATGCTGGGCGCAGCACTGGAATTAAAAGCGCAGGAAGCGCAACTGAAAGGGTGCGTGCGCATCTTATTTCAGCCTGCTGAGGAGATTGGCCGTGGTGCAAAACAGTTCATCAAGGCGGGCGTGTTAGAGGATGTACAGGCTATTTTTGGCATGCACAACGAACCGGGGTTGCCCACCGGCACCTTCGCCACGCGCGGCGGCGCGTTTTATGCCAATGCGGACAAATTCATTATCCACGTCAACGGCAAAGGCGCGCATGCTGCGCACCCTGAGCAAGGCGTTGATGCGATTGTGGTTGCCAGTCAGATCATTCAGGCACTACAAACCTTAACCAGCCGCAGCTTCAATGCGCTCGATAGCGTGGTGCTGAGCATTACGCGCATTGACGGCGGTAAAACCTGGAATGTATTGCCGAGCGGGGTGGAATTTGGCGGCACCGCGCGTACTCACGATCTTCAGGTACGCGCCGAACTGGAACAGCGACTGCGTCAGTTGGTGGAGAGCATCGCCTTAGCCCATGGTGCCGACGCGACACTTCGTTGGCATCCTGGCCCGCCCGTGTTGATCAACGATCCCGATTGGGCGCGCTTCAGTAGCGAGATTGCGGCGCAGGTCGGCTATCACGTGCAAACGGCTGATTTGCACCTGCTTGGTGAGGATTTTGCCTACTATCTGCAAAAAATTCCCGGTGTATTTGTCAGTATCGGCAGCGCCAGCGATTTTGGTTTACATCATGCCGCCTTCACGCCGGATGAAGCCTCAATTGCCCCTGCCGCACACTATTTTGCCCAACTGGCGCAGCAGGCGCTGCAACATCTCAACGCACGATGTTGTGAACCCCTTCTGAATTAATCCCCCTTTTTAAATGGCGTCTGGACGCGAGGCAAATGCACTCTCGCCAGGCTCGCTACGACTAAAACAGAGAGAAGATCATGACAACGAGACAGCTTCGACTGGGTACGATTTTGCACGGTGCGTCAGGCAATATGTCAGCGTGGCGCCATCCGGCAGCGCAGGCTGATGCCAGCATCAACCTTGCGTTCGCCAAGAAGATTGCGCGTAAAGCTGAGCAGGGCAAGCTCGATTTTTTGTTTGTTGCTGACGGGTTATTCATCAATGAAAAGTCGATCCCTCACTTTTTAAACCGTTTTGAGCCGTTAACCTTGCTGTCCGCGTTGGCCGGCGTGACGGAACATTTGGGGCTGGTCGGCACGGTTTCGACCTCCTACAGCGAACCCTTTACCGTGGCGCGCCAGTTTGCCAGCCTCGATCATTTGAGCGGCGGACGCGCTGGCTGGAATGTGGTGACATCGCCACTGGAAGGGTCTGCTAAGAACTTCTCACGCGCCCAGCACCCGGAACATGCGCTGCGCTATCGTATTGCCGATGAGTATTTGCAGGTGGTGAAAGGGTTATGGGATTCCTGGGAAAAAGATGCGTTTGTCCGTAACAAAGAGAGCGGCCAGTTCTTTGATCCCAGCAAGCTGCATACGCTGGATCACCATGGCGATTTCTTCCAGGTGCAAGGCCCGCTGAACATTGGCCGCACGCCGCAGGGCCGGCCGATTATCTTTCAGGCCGGCGCGTCTGAAGATGGCAAAAAGCTGGCCTCCAGCCACGCCGATGCAATTTTTACTCATCAACCGACGCGAGAAGAAGCGCAGGCGTTTTATCGCGACGTTAAGCAGCAGCTGGTGGAGAAAGGCCGTAAACCGGAAGACTTGCACATCTTCCAGGGTGTTAGCGTGATTGTTGGCGACGATGCCGACGACGTGGAACAGCAATATCAAACCACCGCTGCGCTGGTCTCGATTAAAGATGCGCTCAACTATTTGGGTCGTTTCTTTGATCATCACGACTTCTCGCAATATCCCCTTGATGAACCTTTCCCTGAATTAGGCGATATCGGACAAAACAGCTTCCGCAGCACCACCGATGAAATCAAAAGCAAGGCGCGTCAGTTTAATCACACGCTGCGTCAGGCTGCGCTGGAAGCGGCTACCCCGCGCCCGCTGTTCCACGGTACGCCTGAACAAGTCGCTGATGGTTTGCAACTCTGGTTTGAAACCGACGCCACCGACGGTTTCATTATCAACGGCGGTACGCCAGATACCTTTGAACGCTTTGTTGATCGCGTGGTGCCGATTTTGCAGGCGCGTGGTTTATCGCGTCGCGAGTATCCCGGAACCACATTGCGCGACAGTTTTGGCCTGAAACAACCCGTTAATCAGTTCACACAACAATAAGAGTCTTCGCTATGCAAAAAACGAAAACAGTGATCGCCCTGATGCTATTGGCTGCCAGCAGTAGTGCATGGGCTGAAGATACCAATGTGGATTACAACGGACAGCGCGTAAGCCTTGAGGCGAATAAAACACCGATCAACACCGGTAAAAACGCGCAGGCAGTGGCACAAATTCCGGCGGGTCACCGCTTTGCGGTTCCGGGATCCTTTACCGTAGCGGTCGCGGCACTCAATTCGCCGCCCTTAACGGTCTTTTCTGATGACAATAAAACCTTGCTGGGCAGCGAAGTGGATATCGCCCGTCTCGTTGCTGACAGCCTCGGTCTGAAGCTCAACGTGGTGCCCACTTCCTGGGAAGACTGGCCGTTAGGCGTGGCGTCAGGCAAATATGATGCAGCGATCACTAACATCACTGTCACCAAAGATCGCAAAGAGAAATTTGATTTCGCCACCTACCGTAAAGATTCGCTGGGCTTTTATGTAAAAACCAGCAGCCCGATTAAATCACTGAGCAAAGCAGAAGATATTGCCGGGCTGCGCATCATTGTTGGTTCCGGCACCAACCAGGAAGCGATTCTCCTGGCCTGGGATAAAGAGAACCAGGCCAAAGGCTTGAAGCCCTTTACCCCGGTTTACTCCAAAGATGACGCCGCCCAAACGTTGGCGCTGCAGTCCGGTCGCGCTGATGCCTATTTTGGACCCAACGTAATTGGCGCATGGAAAGCGGCGTTGAATGGCAAAACCCGCTTGGTAGGCAGCGTTGATGGCGGCTGGCCGAAAGCGGCGCATATCGCCGTAACGATGAAAAAAGGCAGCGGTTTAGCGGAACCTGTTAGCACCGCGCTCAACGGTGTGATGCAAAACGGCGACTACGTAAAAGTATTGAACCGCTGGGGTGAAGGTGTAGAACGCATTGATCGTTCTGAGATCAACCCGCCGGGATTAGGCGATTAAGGAGGCGATATGAGCCAGCAACATTTTCGCGAAGTCTCACCAGAAGCACCAGAATTGCAGCCGATCCTCGCAGGTCTGTTTGGTGAATATGCCGCGCGCTATGGCGATTACTTCACCTCGCAGAAAGAGGTAGAACTGACGGAATGGTATCTGCCGCCACACGGTCTTTTCATCGTGCTGGAGCGTGATGGCGAGATTATCGCAATGGGTGCTTATAAACCCTATGACGAGCAAACCGCTGAGCTAAAACGCATCTGGACACGCCGCGATCTGCGCCGTCAGGGCTTGGCCTTGGTGATGGTGAAAGAGCTGGAGCGGCGCGCCTTGCGTGCCGGTTATCAACGGCTTTTTCTCACCACCGGTTTTCGCCAGCCGGAAGCCGTGCGGCTTTATACCGGGCACGGTTATCAACCTCAATGCGATATCAGCGGCGATCTTGAGCGTTATGGGCAGCCGCCGCATGACGGCCGTTTGCGTTTTTTAAAGTGATTGACGTTCAAAGCGTCGCCCAAGCCAGTTAAGGAGGCACGATGAGTAAGGAACCGCAATTGCAAGTGGTGCCGGCGCGCTATCCCGCACGTACCGTAGGGGCGATTATCGCCCTGTTTATTCTGGCTGGCGTGGTGCAATCGGTGGCGTTTAATCCGCGCTGGGAATGGGGCGTCTTTGCCCGCTGGTTTTTCGATCCGGTAATCCTGCATGGTTTAGGGCAAACGCTGTTGTTAACACTACTCGGCACGGTCTTCAGCTTGATGCTGGGCGGTTTGCTGGCGCTGGCGCGACTCTCCTCATCCTGGTTATTGAGTAGCTTAGCCTGGGGTTATATTTGGCTGTTTCGCTCGCTGCCGCTGATTGTTGTGCTGATCATCTTGTACAACTTCTCCTATCTCTACGACACCTTATCGATTGGCGTGCCTTTTACCGCGCTGTCGTGGGGCAACTTCCAGACCATCAACGTGTTGGGGCAGTTTCCGGCTGCGGTAATTGGTCTGACGCTAGTGCAAGCGGCCTACAGCGCTGAGATCATTCGCGGCGGTTTTTTGGGGTTGATCATGGTCAAGTTGAAGCGGCTTCAGCGCTGGGTTTATCCGCCACGCGTCGTACTTTCCGCATCATTCTGCCGCAGGCGCTACGCGCAATTATTCCTACCGCGTTTAACGAAATCATCAGCCTGGCGAAAGGCACCGCGATGGTTTACGTGCTGGCAATGCCCGAGCTGTTTTACACCATTCAGATGATCTACAACCGCAATCAGGAAGTGATTCCGTTGCTGATGGTCGGTGCGGCTTGGTATTTGATTATCACCACCGTGCTGTCCGTGATTCAGCACAGCGTTGAACGCTGGCTGGCCCGTAGCGTAACCCGCGAACCAAAACCTTCACGCTGGCGTCAATGGCGCAATCGCGTCGCGCCGGTGATCGCAACTGAGGAAATTAGCCATGTCCGAAGCCATTGATTACCGCTCAGTCCATACCACAGGCGCTATTAGTATCACCAGCGTCAGTAAAAGTTTTGGTAAGCACAAAGCGCTGGATGACGTTTCGCTGGAACTGGCACCGGGCTCGGTGACGGTGATTCTGGGGCCATCCGGTTCGGGCAAGTCAACGTTGCTGCGTTCGATCAACCATCTTGAACGCGTTGATGCGGGTTTTATCCAGATTGATGGAGATTATATCGGTTATCAGCGGCGTGGCGACAAGCTGTATGAATTGAAAGAGAACGCGATTTTACGTCAGCGTATTAACGTCGGTTATGTGTTCCAAAACTTCAATCTGTTCCCCCATCTCACCGTGCTTGAGAACCTGATTGAAGCGCCGATTGCGCATCGGCAACTGACAAAACGTGACGCGGTCACGCGTGCCGGTGAATTGTTGGATATCGTTGGGTTGCGCCACAAAGCGGATGCGTGGCCGCGCCATCTTTCTGGGGGCAGCAGCAGCGTATTGCTATCGCGCGCGCCTTGATGTTGAACCCTCGCGTAATGTTGTTTGATGAGCCAACCTCGGCGCTCGATCCTGAACTCGTCGGTGAAGTGCTCGACGTGATCAAAAAACTGGCGCGCTCCGGCACCACATTGGTGATTGTAACGCACGAAGTGGGTTTCGCCCGTGAAGTTGCCGACAACGTGGTGTTCATGGTTGATGGCAAAATCGTAGAACAGGGCAATAGCACGCAAGTACTGAATAATCCACGACATGAAAGAACTAAACGGTTCCTCGCACGTGTTTTGTAATCACAGGAAGAGTCAGTCATGCGAAATTTCTGCGCAATAACGTTGTTAGCCGTTTTGCTGGTGAGTCAGGCGGCGGGAGCCGCCGAGAAGTTAGACGCGTCAAAAAATGAAACGCCCATTAACGCGCCTGCGAATCCAGATGCGATTAAAAAGATCCCTGCAAATTTTCACTTTATCGAGCCGGGCACGTTAACGGTGGCGACCTCCGCTACCCATTCACCGCCGCTGGCGCTGTTGGCGTCAGATAATCAGACCCGCATCGGCAGCGATCCTGATATTGCGCGGTTACTGGCGGACAGCCTTGGCTTAAAACTCAAGCTGGTTCCCGCTTCCTGGGAGGATTGGCCGCTTGGCATTACCGCTGGGCGCTACGATGTGGCGATGTTTAATATTGCCGTAACGGAAGAGCGGAAGAAGAAGTTCGATTTCGCCACCTACCGTGCGGACAACCATGCTTTTGTGGTGAAAGCTAACAGTTCAGTGACCTCAATCAACTCGCCGGAAGAGATTGCAGGCAAACGGATTATTGTGGCATCCGGTACGAATCAGGAGCGGATTCTCCTGAGCTGGGATGAGAAAAATCGTGCAAAAGGTTTGCCGCCGGTGCAGCCAATTTATTTAACGGATGATGCCTCCGCGACGCTTTTGCTGCTTTCTGGACGCGCCGATGCGATGTTTGGCCCACATTCCATGGCCGCCTGGAAAGCGGCCTCACGCGGGCAAACCAAAATCGTTGGCACCGGGCCGTTTCGCGCGTGGGTCGCTGTGACCACCAAAAAAGGCAATGGCCTGGCCGATGCCCTACAAACGGCGCTGGATGGCACCATTGCGGGTGGTCAATACCAGCAGGTATTACAGCGTTGGGGCGAGCAGGATGAAGCGATCAGCCATTCGACAGTGAACCCGCCGGGAATCGTTTATTAATAAAAAGAAGCAAGGATGCTTCTGTTCGGTCCACTCTTTGCCTGCCGATTTGCGCTACACTTTCCAGCTTAACTGACCTGGCAATATCATAAAAAATGTCATCAGGACCTTAACCTGGACGTAGCATGAAAATCAGATTCCTTTCTGCCAATGAGCAAAAGCTGGCGGAAGTACGCAAAATTCTTGAGCCTGTCGGTGTTGAAGTTTTGCCTATTGCCCGCCGCATCGAAGAAATTCAAACTGAAAATGAGTTAGAACTCATCCGCGACAAACTCACCAAAGCTTTTTCCTTGATTGGGCGTCCGCTGTTTGTGGAGCATACCGGTCTCTATCTTGATGGCCTGAATGGCTTGCCTGCCGGTCTGACACGCATTTTCTGGAACCGCTTAGACGCTGAACGCTTCACTGCGCTGGTTCAGGGGCTGGATAGTCAGTGCGTCACGGCGAAAACCGTGCTGGGCTATTGTGATGGTCGAAAAATGTATCAATTTTCCGGCGAACTGCGCGGCACCATCGCGGCCAAACCTGCGGGTACGCGCGGCTTTCAGTGGGATTGTGTCTTTATTCCCGAGGGCCATGATCAGACCTTTGCCGAGATGGGTGACAAGAAAAATGAGATTTCCATGCGCCGCATCGCACTGGATCGCTTTGCTAACTTTTTAAAAACTGCGCGGGGAGTCGCATGAAACCTGAATTAAAACGCGCCTACGATTCTGGAAAACTGATTCTTTTTGCTGGTGCCGGTATCTCACGTAACCTTGGCTTGCCGGAATGGCATGAGTTAATTTCCCATCTCGCCAACGAGTTGGGCTACGATCCTAAAATATTCAACACCTACGGCACGCACCTTTCCCTGGCGGAATATTACAAGCAGAAAAAAGGCTCGCTGGGCCCGTTACGCAGTTGGATGGATCGTGAATGGCATCGGCCTGATATTGATGTTCGTTCTTCCGAAATTCATACCATGATCACGCAAGGCAATTTCTCTCGTATCTATACCACTAATTACGATCGCTGGCTCGAAGCGGCACACGAAGCGCACGGCGTCCCTTATTTTAAGGTCGCGAATGCAGCTGATTTAGTCTCATTGACGGAAGATAAGCGCCACATCATTAAGCTGCATGGTGATTTCGACGATGATACGTCGATTGTGCTGGACGAAAGCAGCTACTTTGAACGGCTCTATTTTGATTCCCCGCTGGATATCAAATTGACGCACGACGTGATGGGCAACTCGGTATTGTTCGTTGGCTATAGCATCAGCGACTTTAACATTCGTCTGCTGTTTTATCGTCTGACCAAAATGTGGGGCCGCACCGGCCTGGCGACCGCGCGGCCTAAATCCTACCTGTTCACCAATCGCAACAATCCGGTAGCAAAAGAGGTGTTGGGACAATGGGGCATTGAGATGATCGTGTCGGAAGAGGATGATCCGCGCAAAGCGTTGGCGGATTTTCTTGAAGCGTTATTGGCCTAAAAATTCCATTAGCGCAGCCATTATAAAGATATGCAGGGCGTTTTATCGTATAAACCCTGCGTCTGATCATCATTGCGCAATCGGGGAGCACTCTGGGTTTTAGAAGACGCATGGGTGTGCCGTTTTAAGATGTTATTCTCTAGTGGAAAACAAAAAACGGCGTGTTATACTGTATATATTCACAGTATCAGAGAGGCAAGAAAATGGCTGTCGAAACAAAATTTGTAGTCGTCAGAAAGGGTGAAGAGAAGATGACGTTTGCCAACAAGAAAGAGGCCGATGCCTACGACAAAATGCTCGATATGGCCGAAGCCTTCACTGACTGGCTGTTGCAGCATCAACCTGGACTGGATGAAACCCAGGCTGAAACGCTGGGCCTGCTGATTGCTGAGCAAAAAGATGCGGTGCAGCATATCCTCCGTACCAGCAAACTGCCTGAAGCGGCGCCTTCTGCAGACATTACTGTCGCAGAGAAAGATGATCATGAAGAGGTTGCTGAAGAAGCAACCAGCACCAAAAAGTTCGCGCAGTTAAAGCGGCTTGATGACCGAAACGCCGTGAGTAATAAGCTGACGGCGTTTTTGTTTCTGCCTTTCTAAACCCGGCGAACCTGATAACGCGTACTTCTACCTCCGCCTTCCAGCTTGTAAAGACACTCTTTTTCCAGCAGATCGGCTAAATGGCGTGTTGCCGTCGACTTACTCACTTTGGCGACTTTTTGATACTGACTGGCGCTAATGCCTAGCTCAAAACCCTGTTCGCCGCCGTCCAGTAATCGATTGAGCACTTTCACCTGTTCTTTACTCAAACCCAACCCTTGATGGCGCAGCCAGAATCGGGCTTTTAGTTGTGTACGCTCAACGCTGAGCATCGCCTGATTCAGGCTTTCTTCCAGAATATCCAAAAACCACACCAGCCAGCCGGTGATGTCCAGATCGCCTTTCTGCGTTTTTTCCAGCACCCGATAATAGTCGGCGCGTTTTGCCAATATGGCTGAAGACATGGCATAAAGCCGAATGCTTTGGCTATCCGCTTGCGCTAGCGCCAAATC
The DNA here is from genome assembly GCF_018842675.1 of Candidatus Pantoea bituminis. Classification (NCBI taxonomy): domain Bacteria; kingdom Pseudomonadati; phylum Pseudomonadota; class Gammaproteobacteria; order Enterobacterales; family Erwiniaceae; genus Pantoea; species Candidatus Pantoea bituminis. The sequence goes on along the minus strand of NZ_JAGTWO010000005.1, from coordinate 86,047 downwards.
TGTTAATGCACGTGTAATGCGCCCATTACCATCATCGAACGGATGAAGCGTAACAAACCATAGATGGCAAATGGCAGCGCGTAACAACGGGTCGAGTAATACATTTTCCCGGCTTTGGTTAAACCATGTCATAAACGCGTCGAGCTGATGTTCCAGTCCCGCACGCGGCGGCGCTTCAAAGTGAACCGTTGGTCGGTCAAGGCGTCCCGACACCACTTGCATTGGCTCGCTGCCGCGAAGCGCACCGACGCTTAGCGAATGGATTGACCATTCATCCTGTGGAAAGAGCCAATGGTGCCATTGGTACAAGCGCTTGAGTGTTAAAGGTCGATCGCGATTATTGATGGCATCAAGCATCATCGCCGCCAATCCCTCAGACCGATCGGATATGGGATAAGGTTGTTCTTCGGAAACACCTAAACGCCGCGCCAGCGATGAACGCACCGATTGCGCGTTAACGCGTTCTTCTTCGATGGCAGAAGAGGAGAGAATATTAGCCAGCAAGGTATCGAGCGTTTGCGATTCATCGTCCGATTGCAGGCTTGCGCGGCCCAATAACGTGCCACGCAGTTGCTGAGCATGGCGAAGCCGCGGCAGGAGTTGTGCATCTTGCCAGGTAAACTGTGGCCAATCGGGGTGTTGCCAAATCCATAACGTTGTCATCAAACGGCTCATCTTATCGGTATGAGCCGAATAGAGAGGGTCATTCGGCTCAAAATATGAGTCGATTATAGGGGCTTATTGTCTCATGTGCGAGCGAGAAAAATTCAAAGAGGAAAGAGAAACAGGACGCGAAGGCCCTGTTTTGAGATTAATGTGTGAATTGCGTGAAGGTGCTCGAGTAGAACTGAACCATCCAGATCACATAAACCAACCATACCACCAGCGCGCCTGCTAACCCGACTTTGCCCGTCATCATTATCTTCTCCTGCTGTCGTTTCGTGGTTTAAAAACCGTTTACATAAACTGACAGTAGTGCGGATAACGTTTGTTGTTGTAGATCAAAAAAGCGTTGTCGGCGGATTTAAGTTTTCCGGTTTGTGGTCAAGTTAACCCTAATTCAGTTACTGGCTGGAAAAATTTCTCCATCTCTTTACAGAGCTGAACAGGCAGCATCAAAATCAGGCCGCACGAAGCGGCTTTATGCGTTGATAAATTGGCTATCAGGCGCGTTTAAGTCTTCGCTGACCGCCGTTATCGGGGTCTTGTGCCTCTTCGCGCTTTTGGTTTACGTGTTCAGAGTATGTTGAATTTGTTGAATGCCCCATAACGCCAACGTATGATCTTCTTCAGACGGTAAGCCACTGACGCTCACCGCACCAAACACCACGCCCGCCTCGTTCAACAGCGGGAATGAGCCACCGTGATCGGTAAATTCATCTTGTGCAATCCAGTTCATCTCTTCCATGCGTTTGCCGCTCTGCTCATTGTTAAGGCCGAGGTACATTGAGGCATGTCCGAAGCGCAGTACTGAATTGCGTTTACGCTTCATCCATTCCAGATTGTCTGGGCTTGAACCGGGCAGCGCGGCGAAGAAAAGAGGCTGACCAAAGGCATAAACTTCAATAGCGACCGGTAATTTTTGCTCACTGGCACGCTGTTGCAGGCTTTGGCCTAAAAGCCAGGCCAGTTGGAAATCAAACGTAGATAAACGACTTTCAGCTTCTTGTTGCAGGATAGTGTGTGAAGTAAGGGTCGATGACATGGTTATCACTCTGGTTTAATGGAATTAATATTCCATTAAACATACCAACAAAATAAAATTACCGCATCCATTTATCCTGAATGCGCAAAATTTAAGTTTTTCGCCATGTAAACTTCACTGCATTCAAGCGATCCTTTTAATATCAGTGGCAAATAACCCATAAGGATGACAAATGGCAGCACGTGAACATCATTATCAGCTTAGCGTCGAATGGACCGGCAACAGCGGCAAAGGCACCGAATCTTATCGTTCCTATCAACGTGATTTTGTGGTGACGACAGCGAACAAACCTGCAATTCAAGGCTCATCCGATCCGGCCTTTCTGGGCGATGCGACCCGCTGGAATCCAGAAGATATGTTGCTGGCCTCTACGTCCGCCTGTCACAAGTTGTGGTATCTGCATCTGTGTGCGGAAGCCGGAATCGTGGTAACTGCATACCGTGATAATGCAGAAGGCACGATGACAGAAGGTGAAAAAGGGCACTTTACTCAAATTAACCTAAAACCGCAGGTCACGGTGCGGCAGGGCAGCGATAAAGCGTTGGCGTTGGCGTTACATCACAACGCGCATGAGATGTGCTTTATCGCCAATTCGCTTAATTTTCCGGTGCTCTGCGAAGCATCGATTACCGACGCGGCTGAATAATCTCACTTTTACAGTGGCGACTCCCCACGCCACTGCGATCTCTTCTAAAAAAGCGTCCTCGGCAGTGATTAAAGTTCAAAAAAAGCGCCGATAGAGGATCCTGTAACGGATGAAATTTACAGGGAGGTCATGAGAAGGTTTATTTCAGGGGAGCCGCAATGGCCAATCAAACCAAAGAGAAGAAAAGAATGAGCACCCGCACACAGATGCTGTGGACGGGAGGCTTGACTATCATGCTGGGTTTCGCCGTTACCATTGGCGTGCTGAGTTGGCAATCGAGTAAAGAACAGAAGACGCTGGCTGAAAACTATTTGCAGCAAATTGCGCAAAGCAAAGGTTTGCAGATTCAACAGGAATTAAGCTATGCGCGTGATGTGGCGCATAACCTTGGCCAAAGTCTGATTGCGTTGCCTGCTGCGAATATCACCGACCGCAAAGTCGTTGACAAAATAATGGAATATTCGCTGCGCGCGAATCCCGACTATTTATCGATGTCAGTGATTTTCGAAGAAAACGCCTTTGACGGACGTGATGCGGAATTCGCAACGCAACCTAATCAGGCACCAAAAGGGCGTTATGCCTGGTTTGTCGATCGCGATCAATCCGGCAATTACTCCATGCACCCGTTAACCTCTTATCTCACACCAGGACAAGGTGATTATTATCTTGTGCCACAAAAAACCCAGAAAGACACCCTGACAGAACCTTATAGCTATGCTTATAACGGTGTACCTACCTTATTAACCTCCGTGGCTGCGACTGTTTTTGAAAATGCGAAACTTCGCGCCGTCGTCACCTCTGATATTTCGTTAGCCTCTCTTCAGCAGAAAGTGAATCAAATTAAACCTTGGGAAGGCACCGGTTATGCGCTGCTGCTCTCCAATGGCGGCAAAGTGATTTCGTCCCCGAATAAAGATGAAGCAGGAAAAGCGTGGAAAGGTCAAAACGATGGGTTTACCTCGGCGGTGGTTCAGCATTTTGATGCAGTGCTCGGTGAAGAGGCATTGATCACCTGGCAACCGGTGATTATCGGGAACAGCGATAAGCCTTGGTATATTGGTGTGGTCGCGCCGGTGAGTCAGGTGATGGCGGCGGCAAACCGTCAATTAATCTATGCCATTGTCTTGATGATTGTGAGCATTTTGCTGGTGGGTACGCTGCTTGGCGTGCTGTTCAACCGTAAAGTCCTGCGACCGATTGGTGGCGAGCCGCTGGAAGCCGCAAAAATTGCATTAGCGGTGGCGGATGGTCATTTGGATAATGTCATCACCGTTCAGGCTAACGATCGCAGCAGCCTGTTTTTGCGCTGCATACCATGCAAAGCCAACTGCGAGCCATTGTTGGGCAGATCAAAGATGCCAGCGAATCAGTACGCCAGGGTGCAGGTGAAATTGCCAGCGGCAATCTCAACCTGGCTTCGCGTACTGAACAACAAGCCGCGGCGCTGGAGCAAACGGCTGCCAGCATGGAACAGATCAGCGCCACCGTTCGCTTAAATGCGGATAACGCACAGCAGGCAACCAGCCTGACAGAAAATGCCACGCTTATTGCGAGTCGCGGTGAAACTCTGGTCGGGCAAGTGGTTCAAACCATGGCGCAGATTGATGACAGCTCGAAGAAGATCGGCGACATCACCACCATGATCAACAGCATTGCTTTTCAAACAAACATCCTTGCACTGAATGCCGCCGTTGAGGCCGCGCGTGCAGGCGAACAGGGGCGTGGATTTGCCGTGGTAGCGTCAGAAGTGCGTAATCTTGCTCAGCGTAGCGCAAATGCGGTGAAAGAGATTGCCGCATTGATTGAGGAGTCGAGCGTGCGGGTTGAAAGTGGTGTGAGGCTGGTGAATGACGCGGGAAAAACCATGCAGGAGATGACGCAGGCGGTAACTTCGGTTCAAGGCATCATTGCTGAGATTGTATCAGCTTCTGATGAGCAGGCGCGGGGATCAGTCAGGTTACGATTGCGGTTAATGAGATGGATGGCACCACCCAACAGAACGCCGCACTGGTGCAGGAAATGTCTGCGGCAGCCAGTTCTCTGGAAGATCAAGCGCAGCAGCTGGCACAAACAGTTGAGCAATTCCATCTACAGCAGAGTGCATAATCACTGACTGTCGCTGTTGTTTGATGAATAAACGAAACCCGCCATTTGGCGGGTTTTTTATTAATGCTCAAAAACTTCAGTGAGCCGTTCACCCTTTTCTGCATCAAACAGATGTATTTTCTGCGTATTAATACCGATTGCCAGCGATCCGCCCGGCGTTGCTTCGCTGCGGCCTGCTAACTGCATGTGCAGTGGCGAACCTTGCCATTCCAGATGTAATAACGTGGATTCACCGGTAATTTCGACAATTTTTACCAAGGCTGGCTGGCCCGATGCGTCGCAGATCAAATCATGAGGGCGTACACCCAAGGTTACTGCTTGCCCTTCGCGTTGTTGTGCGGCCGTATGCCAGCGTGGCGGCAGTGCAAACCATTGGGCACCGCACAGCAAGCCGGGAAGGCCATTTTGCTGCTGAAAAACGGCATTGAGAAGATTCATGGGAGGCGAGCCAATAAATCGCGCCACAAATGTATTTACCGGACGATCATAAATAGCCAGCGGCGCGCCTTGTTGCACAATCACACCATCCTTCATCACCACAATCTGATCGGCTAGCGTCATCGCTTCAACCTGATCGTGGGTCACATAAACCATGGTGGTTTTAAAGCGCTGATGCAATGATTTGATTTCGGCGCGAAGTTCCATTCGCAACTGAGCGTCAAGGTTGGAGAGCGGCTCATCAAACAAGAAAACCTGCGGATTTCGCACCATGGCGCGTCCCATTGCGACACGCTGACGTTGACCACCAGAAAGCGCACGGGGATAGCGTTGCAGCAGCTGATCAATGCCTAAGATAGCGGCAATGCGAGCGATTTTACTCTTTTGCTCGTCACGCTTGACCTTCTTCACCTGCATATGGAAGGCAAGATTTTCCGCAACGGTAAGATGCGGATAGAGCGCATAACTTTGAAATACCATCGCGATATCACGATCTGCCGGGTCGAGATCGTTGATCTGCTTTTTATCCATCAAAATCGCGCCATCAGACAGGGTTTCAAGTCCCGCTAACAGGCGCAGCAAGGTTGATTTTCCGCAGCCGGAAGGGCCAACTAACACGGTGAAGCTGCCATCGGGAATGGTTAAATCCAGCGGATGTAACACGCTCTGTTTGCCGTAGCGCTTAGCCACTTTTACGAGTTCAACACTGGCCATAATTAGCGCACCTCTTTGTGTTGTTGAAGTTGTTGCCAGTCGGGATAACGGCGCGGAGAACTGCTGATCGCCAACGAAGCAACATCAATGCCCCATTGCAACGCGGTGTGCGCAGATTCTTGATAGAGCAATGCCGTCAGAAAGCCGGCGTTAAAGCTGTCACCGGCACCAATGGTATCGACCACTTTCACCGGCTGAGACGCGACATGCATTTCCTGCAAGGAATGCCAGAGGCGTGCGCCGTCAGCGCCGCATTTCACTACGCAGCCACCTATGCCACTGAGCTTGGTGGCCAGTTGTTGCGCGCAGGATTGCAGAGAAGGCAAATCTGCCAAACCCAAGGTTTCGACTTCATTCAGCAGTAGCCAGTCGCAATGCTTCAGCCAGACGTCAATCTGCTGACGCAGCGCAGTCGACCAGCCTTCAGGCGGCCAGCCGGTATCGACCGCCACGATAAAACCGCGCTGTTTAATCTCTGCCAATAAGGCGGGATAAGCCGCATAAAGTTTGAGGCAAAGGAAGGTGCCGCACAGCAGTACGATGTCACCCGCTGTGGCTTGCGCGGGCAGTTGCGCCAGAACATCTTCCGCGGTGAGTTCGGTGATGTGACCGCGATTACTGATAAAAGAACGTTCATTATCCGGGTGCGTTAAGCCCACCGTCAGCGAGGTTTCGCATGAGGAAAGCGGCCAATGTGCTGCACTGTGTGGAAAGTGGCTTGCCAACCAGGCGCTAAAGCCATCATTGCCCTGATTCGCGATGGCGCGATGGGGAACCTGCATCGCTTCCAGCGCCAGCGCGCAGTTACCCGCCGAACCGCCGGGACGCAATTCACTGTGCTGCAACATCACTTCTGTACCGCGCTGAGGCCAGTCGTTAAGTGTACTCATGATGAGATCAACGTTGATGTTGCCCACCACATATAAAGTATTCATCCTTTACTCCCGCCACTGGCCAGGCCGCTTACCAGCGTTTTCTGAAGCCAGATAGCAATAAACAGCGGTGGAACCGACGCCAAAATCCCGATGGCTGCTATCAGACCATCATCGGTAGCGCGGCCAGCGGTGAACCCGGCAATCGCAACCGGCAAGGTTTGCGCCGAGATATTGCTGGTAAACAGCAGCGCATAGAAAAATTCATCCCAGGCGAGCAGCCAACCAAACAGCGCCGCTGCACCCAAGACCGGTTTTGCCAGCGGCAAAGTAATACGCAGCAAAACTTGCCAGAAGCGTAATCCATCCAAACGCGCGGCTTGCTCAATATCACGCGGCAGTGAGTCGAACTGATTTTTCAACATCCAGGTCAGGAACGGCAAAATCAATGAGCAATAGACGATGACCAGGCCGGGGCGGGTATTAAGCAGATCCAGCTGTTGCAGCAAAAAGTAGAGCGGCAACACGAAGGCCACAGGCGGCACCATGTAGATGGCCAGCGCACCGAAAAGCCAACCATCACGGCCTGGGTAGCGCGAAAAGCTGAATGCTGCCGGTATCGCCAGAAACAGCGAAATCAGGGTGGCGATACTGGCGACTAATAAACTATTGCCCAACGCATGCAGGAACAGATTGCCGGGTTGATTGGGGGCCAACGACACTAGTCGCGTGTAGCGGCTGAAATCCCATTCACGCGGCAGCCACTCCAGCGGCACGCGTGACAGATCGCCGGTAGAACTCACGCTCATCAGGAACAGCCAGCCCATCGGCGCCAAAATAGAGAGTGCCACCAGTAAAGCCGCACCGTAGCGCAGCAGAATGCGCAGGTTAGTTTTCATAAGCGGAACTCCGGCGACGCTGACGCCATAACATCAGCAAATAGATCGTGATCAGCAGGGCGCACATCAACGTCATCAACATGGCATAGGCGGCACCGCTGCCCGCGCGCAAATAGCTGAACGACTCTTGGTAAACAAAAAAGCTCAGCGTTTTAGTGCTGTCGACGGGACCCCCGCGTGTCATCACATAGATGATGTCGAAGATTTTAAAGGCATCAATGGTGCGTAACACCAATGCCACGCCGAGCGGTGCAACAATGGCCGGAAAGGTGATGGCGCGAAAACGACGCCAGGCAGAAGCACCGTCTAAGCGAGCCGCTTCAAAAAGATCGTCGGGAATGGATTGCAGCGCCGCCAACACTAACAGCGTGACCAACGGATAGTTTTTCCAGATGTCAGCGAACATCACCGCGTTCAGCGCGGAATCAGGCGATCCCAGCCAACTGCGATAACTGTCGATGATCCCGAGTTGCGTCAGCAGCGCATTAATGCTGCCGTAATCAGGATTGAAGTTAAGCCGCCACATCATGGCATTAACGATGGTCGGCAGCGCCCACGGCAGAATCACCAATACCCGCAATACATTGCGACCCGTGAATTTCTGATTTAGCAGCAGCGCCACCAGCACGCCGATAACGCCTTCAAAAGCCACCGATACCACAGTGAAATAGAGCGTACGCAGGATTGAGGTTTGAAAATCGGGATCGGTCAGCGCATAAACATAGTTCTCAAGACCGATCCAACCGGGCGTTTCGCCGCTGCCAATCAGCGCCGCATCGGTAAAACTTAACCAAATGGTGCGCAGCAGCGGCCAGGCAGTAAGCAGCAGCATCACAATGATCATGGGTGCAAGCAGCACCCATGCCTGACGCTGTTCGCGTTGACGCAAACTCAGCATCGTTGCTCCTTAACGCAAGCGCGCAGCGCTTTTATCGACGGTTGCCATGGCATCTTGCGCTGGCGTTTTACCTAACAACACTTGCTGAAGTTCTTGCTGCAGCGTATTGGAGAGGCGCGAATAATCCGCAGTTTCAGGACGTGACAACATCACGTTTAGTGACTTGTCCGCTGCGGCAATCAAACTCTCCTGATCTTTTTTAACCGCCTCATCCTGATAAGAGGATTTCCAAATCGGCAGACTAAGTTTGGCGTATTGGTTTTGTACCGGCTGAGAGGTCATATAGGTAATGAACTGCCACGCTTGCTCAGGATGTTCGCTGCCTTTCGCAATGCCCAATCCCATCGAGCCGTTAACCGCGCCCACTTTGCCCGGTGCGTCTCCAGGCGCGGGCAGGATACCGACATCACCTGCGACCTTGCTCTGTTTGGGATCGTTGGCCATGTTGTACATGTAAGTCCAGTTAAGCGCGAAAGCGGCATCACCATTAGAGAAAGATTTGCGAACATCCTCTTCAAGATATTCACGCGATGCGGGATTACTCAGACCTTCATCCAGTGAACTTTTCATAAGATTTAGCGCTTTCAACGAGGCGGGACTCGTAAAGTTCAGCTTACCGTTTTGATAAAATTCACCACCAAAACCAGAAACCAGCGTGGTGTAATCGCACACCAGCGCTTCAGCCTGCGACCAGCTCCAGACCAACGGATATTTAACGATATTTTTCTGCTTGATAATTTTGGCGTCGTCCATCACCTGTTGCCAGGTTTGCGGCACGTCGGTAATGCCTGCTTTTGCCAACATCGCCTTGTTGTAATAAAGATATTTGGTATCCAGAATCCACGGCATGCCAAGGGTTTTGCCCTTATAAACCACGGTGCTCAACGCGCCGGGGAACACCTTTTCTTTCTCTTCTGGCGTAATACGTGAACTCACATCCTGCAGCAAATCAAAACGGGTGAATTCGGCAGGCCAAATCGCATCAAACAGCACCACATCGTAGCCGTTACCACCTGCGCCTTTTGCCGCCACGATTTTGTCATGCAGCGCTTCGTAAGGCACAAACTCAAGGTTCACTTTTACATCAGGGTGTTGTTTCTCAAAATCTTGCGTCATGGCGCGAATGTCATTTTCGCTGTAAGCCGCTTGCGTCATGAACAGGGCGTTGATTTGGCTGGCCGCGGATGCGCTACCAGCACTCAACATCAGTAACGCGGCGAGGCCGCCTTTGAGTTTCGGAGTGAAACGTTGGGTCATGATGATCTCCACACAGCAGAAACAGAGCGGGATTAATTAAATCAATTTGATTGATTTAATCAGAGGCGTAACTTAGGCCAGCTTGAAACCGCTAACCTGATAACACTAAGCAAACGCCATGCCATAACAGGATCAAGGCGCAACAACGCTTAGGAAAGACTGCGCTTTTGAGGCCAATCTGCCTATCATCACGCGCTGAAATTGTGTGCAGGATCAAAGATATTATTTGATCAGCCCTTTTTCGCAGCCGATACTGAGCCACTTGCTGTTATGGACATCATCATGAAAACCTCGGGCACTAATTTAGAACATGCACGTGCGCACAATCGCCGCGTCATCATTGAAGCGATTCGCCTAAACGGTGAACTTACGCGGGCTGAACTGGCGCGGTTAACTGCGCTAACGCCGCAAACTGTCTCTAATATTGTCGCGGAACTGGAGCAGGCCGAGCTGCTCACCAGCCGCCAGCCGCGACGGAGCGGACGTGGACAACCCTCCATTCCAGTCGCGATTAATCCCGCCAGCGCGTGGTCGATCGGCATTCATCTTGATCATCAAACATTGTTGCTGGTGCTGGTGGATCTGAGCGGTGAAATTCACTTTCGTCGCCTTGTTATGGTGCAGAAGCCGCAACCCGCTGCTACGTTAGCGCGCATCGCGGCACTGCTTGATGAGATGCGCGCCTTTCTCGGGGCGCAGTGGCAAAAAGTGTTGGGTATTGGCGTCGTCATGCCAGGCCCGTTTGGCGTAGAGGGAATCTCATCTGTTGGGCCAACCACACTCAACGGCTGGGAAAATATCGATATTGAAGCGGAGCTTGCTGCATTAAGCAATCTGCCCGTTACGCTGGAAAATGATGCTACCGTCGCTGCTATTGGTGAACGATTCCACGGAATTGCGCGTCAGCTTAACTCGTTTATCTATCTCTATATCGGCACCGGTTTGGGCGCCGGCATCTTTACGGATGGGCATATTTATACCGGCCATGCGCACAACGCTGGTGAAATAGGGCACATCGTCGTGGAGCCGGGCGGGCGGGCTTGCTATTGCGGCAATCAGGGATGTCTGGAACGTTATGTCTCGTTGCAGGCAGCGTATGAATTTTGTGGGCTGGATCCCATGAGCGCGCTACCGGAAGATTTATTAAATATTGAACACGCGCAATTTGATGCGTGGATTGAGACGGCACTCACGCCGCTGCGTCAGGCGATCAACATTCTCGAATCGGTTTTTGATGCGGAAGCCGTGATTATTGGCGGCATGATGCCAGCGGAATTACTTGAAAGAATCGTCAAGCGCTTGCCGCCATTGTATCAATCTGTACGTGGGCGTTATCTTGATGGCATGCGGCTGAAAACCGGCATGAGCGGCAGTGATACCGCTGCGCTGGGTGCCGCCGCCTTACCCATATTTGACGAATTTAATCCGCAGTTTCAGGTCTTGATGAAATAGCGAGGCGCTGCAGATAATCAGCAGCGCCTGGTTTATTAGCCTGGATAGATACCACGATCTTTACGTGCCATCAGGATACGTTCACACGCCACAATGTAGGCTGCGGTGCGCAATGAACAATCCTTCTCTTTGGCTTTTTCCCACACGTGGACCATCGCTTCAGTCATGATTTTATCTGAGCGCTGGTTGATCTCGTCCTCGCTCCAGAAGAAGCTGGCCATGTCCTGCACCCATTCAAAATAACTCACGGTGACGCCGCCTGCGTTGCAGACCACATCGGGGACCACGATGATGCCACGCGTTGCCAGCATGTCGTCCGCGTCAGGATAGGTTGGACCGTTTGCGCCTTCCAGCACCAGTTTGCAGCTCAGCGTTTCAGCGCGTTGACGAGTAATTTGACCTTCAAGCGCGGCAGGGATCAGGATATCCATCTCCGTACTCCAGAAAGCCTCTTTATCAATATGTTGCGCACCGCTGAAACCGGCAATTTGCTTGTGCTCAATCTGCCATTGTGTCAGGGCGGCCATGTCGATGCCGTCTGCGTTGAACAGCGTTGCCGTGTGATCCTGAATCACCACCACGCGCGCACCTGCTTGATCGAACAGTCGTGCTGCTTCGCTGCCGACGTTACCGAAACCTTGCACCGCTACGCGCGCACCTTCTATTTCGATGCCAGCACGGTGAGCAACTTCGCGGCCGGTGATAAATACACCGCGCCCAGTGGCTTTTTCACGTCCCAGCGATCCACCAAGGTGAATGGGTTTGCCGGTGACCACGCCGGTAATGGTGGTGCCATGATTCATGGAGTAAGTGTCCATCATCCATGCCATTACTTTGCTGTTGGTTCCCACGTCCGGCGCAGGAATATCTTTTTGTGGCCCAATAATGATGCCGATTTCGCTGGTGTAACGGCGCGTCAGACGCTCCAGTTCACCTTCTGAAAGCTTAAAGGGATCAACACGAATGCCACCTTTTGCGCCGCCGTACGGTAAGTTAACTGCCGCACACTTGATGGTCATCCAGGCAGAAAGCGCCATCACTTCATTAAGATCAACGTCTGGATGGTAACGAATGCCGCCTTTTCCTGGCCCGCGTGAGAGGTTGTGCTGAACGCGATAACCTTCGAAATGACGAATGGTGCCGTCATCCATTTGCAGGGGGATATCAACGATCAAAGCACGTTTAGGATGACGCAGCGTATCTATCCAGCGTGAAAGGTCGCCGAGGTAAGGCGCTACGCGGTCAATTTGCTGTAAATAGGTTGACCAGGCAGATGTGCTAGTTTCTGACGCGTAAGATAACTTAACCATATAAAAACCTTTCTTAATGAAGTTATTTATTGTGTAGGGCCGTGGATGTGGAGCGCATTTAACCGCGCAGACATAATTTATCACTGCTGGAAAAAATATGATGTCGTTGCTAAGGCTAACCCAGCGCCAACATGCTCTTTAAAGCGGAAATTAAGTGAATAATTATCCAAAATATGGCTGCGTTATAGCTGCATAAAAATGCGTAAATGTGGCGTAAGCTGTGCATATAAAACAATTTTTAATGAGTTTGTAGATCTTTGAAGGGCTTCATAAAGTGAACTTATTGTTTATAGGACGTATTGACTTTGTTGCACCATCAAGGTGCATGAGAGAAAGTAATCAGAGGGTGAGATAAAGTAATGAGTGAGGCAGGGATTAAGCTTGGTGATCAACAGATTAGCGTATAACGGCTGGCGAAACCGGTTATAGCCAATGTTCAGCATCACAAGGAAATGACATGAAAGACCAAAGAAAGCCAGCGTTGCTGAAGTGAACATCGACGCTGGCATAAACACGTTATTGCACGAGTGCGTGTTCTGCTTCTTGTAATTCTTCCTGCGCTTCCGCTAGCTTTTGTTGACGCTTTTCAATTTTGCTGGCGCGGCCTTCGGCCTGTGCTTGCGCCAATTCTTGCTCGCGTTTTTGAACATCCTCTTTTTTAGCCGCTACTTTTGCCTGGCGCTGTTTTAACAGTGAACTGTCGTTACAGTGAGATTCAACTTCGCGTAACGCTTTTTCCAGTCCGGCAACGCGGGACATATTGTTATGCTGTTTTGCATATTTCAGTTGTTGCTCAATATCCGCTTTTTTCGCAGCGCATCCGGTCAGGTCACTGGCCGCTTGTGCAGATGAAGCAGTCAACGATAATAAGAGTGAAAGAGCGAGCAAGGTGGTTTTCATAGAGGTTCTCGTTAGGCTTAAATAAGATGATGCCTATTATATTCAGGAACCTTAAGAGAATCTTACCCAAAAAAATATCTGAAGGACAGAGAAAAGAGCCGGAATTAACCGGCCTTAAGCTGCGCCTGATTGCCAGGTGTTAGCAGGAAGGGAATTAAATGAGTAGCGCAAATTTTTATCAGGCCCGCTCAGCATGACCGCTTTTCCCGCTGCACGTTCACTATCAAAATAGTGATTCATCGATTTACTGATGCCCGCGCCACACCACATAACATGATGTTGATACTGAGCCGGTTTCGCTGCGGGCTGTCCAGACATTAATGTCGAGACTTCAACGTGAAAACCCATTGCGGTTAAACGAATCGCTTCCAGCCAGATTTCGCTAACGTTCTGTACACTGACCGCTTCGAGAAACAGCGGAACAGTTTCCCCACGTCGAGAAGAAGCGCGCATGACAATCCCCGCTTGCTGTCGAACGCTCTGTTCGAAACGCGCCAACCGCCGTGATGAACCCTGGCGATGATCGGCATGTAGCCACTGGTTTAGGGGACAAAGCAGCTTAAAAACCAAGTCATCGCCACTGTAGTCATTCGACATATCGCGCATTTTGCGCGAAAGCGAAAGCGGTGTGCCGTATTCAAGTTCCCATAACATGTCGCCTTTACGCGCATGCCAGCCGGAAGTCGAAACTGGACGATGTAACGCTTTACCACGTTTGATTTCTTTTAGCGTCGCACCTGTCGCTGTTAAGGCAACAAGGTCGTAAATTTCGTTTAGCTGATCGTCACTCCAGCCCTCGTTTTGTAATGTGTACGCAAGCAGGCCCTGATGCATCCAGCGCTTTAAATTTGCCGGGTGCGTGCCAGTCAGTGCACAAATAGTATCAGTCGTATGGAATTGCATAAGATGCCCTCAGATGAGGGAATGGCCGCCGGGTTAACCGAGGATGAGAGGTCACTATGAACCTCATAAAAATAAATAGATAGGTTTCCACTGCCTCAAAAGCGAACAAACTCATTGCTGAATAATACATGTTCACTTCTACGTCATGATTTTAAGCGATTATTAACCCAAACGGCAGCATCAGAATTTATCTATAAATGTTAAGCATAAGCACAGCATTTTTAGTCATAACCTTTTGGTGCAAAACAACATTAGCGCATTATTTCACCGCAATAAGGCTGAGAAGTCAGCGACGACATCTGGCATGAGCGACTTTTACAGAAACCTGACGTTAAAACCCATTTTTAAGAGCATGCCGAGGGAGGCTGCGCTTTCATCCTTTGCCAGAATCGCTAAAATAGACAGTTCATTTGTTTGGGAGAAAGACCGCCATAATGCGTTATCGTTTTACACTCGCCGCTATAACGGCCGCCACGTTGCTGGCGGGATGCGCTAAGCATTCCTCAAAAGATGCACCGAATGAATTCGCTGCTGGTCCAACGCAAATCAATGTTTCGCACATTGTGACGCGTGCGGATGATGGCTCAAATGTGTACCTGACAGTAGACGGCAAAGATGCTGGCGAATTACTCAATGGTGACAGCATGTTGATACATGTGCCTGCAGGCAAACACAAAATTGGTGGCTACGTTCCGACGCTGTTTGGCTTAGGCCGCGTAACGATTGCACCGGTTGAAGTCACCACGTCGCCCGAGAATGTAAAAAAAGTGGCTTATTCCGTCACGCGTAATCAGGCTTCTTTTGCTGAACACGACGACGCGCAAGGTTAATGAGATTTCGCCCGGCGCGTTACGGCGCGCCGGACATATTGATAGATTGCATTGCTTGTTTGAGCACGTCCAGAAAGGTGATAACCCGCACGGGCAAATGCCGTGAAGTAGGGAACAGCGCCCAAACCGCTAACATTTGATCCTGCACGTCATCCAGCGAGATGGCGATAAGTTCGCCGTTAATTAACTCCTCACGTACGTCCCATTCTGTCAGCTGCGCTAATCCCATTCCGGCTATACAAAGCGCACGCACGCCTTCAACATTGCTGCTGCTAAAGCGGCCTTCTACGCTGATGCTGGTGGGTTGTCCATCAGTAATAAAAGTCCACTGTAAGACGCTGCTTAGCCGCAGGCAGTTGTGTTCGCTTAATGCCGTTAGCTGCGTGGGTTTGCCATGCTGCTTAATATAATCAGGCGAAGCACACAAAACGCGGGGATTATCCGCCAGCTTGCGCGCTACGAGCCGAGAGTCCCGAAGCGGTGCGATGCGGATCGCGATATCAAAACCCTGTCCAACAATATCGATAATGTCGTCGCTGAATTGAAGATCTACGTTGAGCTCAGGATTGTTAGCCAGCAGCGCCGGAAGAAGCGGCATGATAGTACGACGCGCAAAGCCGGAAGGCGCAGTCACACGTAAATTGCCGGCAGCGCCTGATTTCTGCGGCGACAGCAAGTTTAATGCGCCGCGTTCGGCTTCCAACATCGCGCGTGCATAAGGCAGAAATTCTTCTCCTTCAGCGGTTAATGCCACCGCCCGCGTTGTGCGATGCAGTAAACGCTGACCCAGTTCATCTTCAAGTAATGCCAGCCTGCGCGACACGGTCATGGGCGTGGTATTGAGTCGTTTTGCTGCCTGCGTAAGGCTTTGCGTTTGCGTCACCATCAAGAAGACATTCACATCTTTGAGATTCATTTATAACGAATTCCGTTATGCAGACGTATCATTTACGTCTCTTACTGTCTGAACAGGCTCTTATTATAATGATAAGTAATACTTCTCGCTTATCAGGATAATAGAAATGACGTCTTTACCCCTTTTTCAAACCGGTCAGATCAATAAGCTGCAACTAAAAAATCGCTTGTTAGTTGCACCGATGACACGCATCTCAGCGTCTGAATGCGGTGTGCCGGGAGAGCGGATGCAAAAATATTATCAACGCTTCGCCCGCGGGGGCTTTGGCACCATTATTACTGAGGGTATTTATATTGATGATGCCTGGTCGCAAACCTATGCCTTTCAATCTGGCTTGATTAATGCGGAGCAAATTGCAGGTTGGCGAGCCATAACAGAAAGTCTTCATGTTGCGGGTAGCAAGGTAATTGCACAGATTCAGCATGCGGGCGCTTTATCACAAGGCAACATTTACCGCACAGAAACAGTCGCGCCTTCGGCAATTCAACCCAAAGGAAAACAGCTTGAGTTTTATCATGGGAAAGGCCCGTATAAGCTGCCGCATTCCCTGGAAGAGGATGAGATTCAAAGCATTATCAGCGCGTTTGCCAACACCGCATCGCATGCGGTTAACGAAGCTGGATTTGATGGTGTCGAAATTCATGGTGCCAACGGCTATCTCCTTGATCAATTCTTCACCAGTTATACCAACCAACGCCGCGATTGCTGGGGCGGTGACATTGCTAAACGTTTGTCACTGAGCCTGGAAGTCATCCGTGCTGTACGCCAGAAAGTAGGGCCAGATGTGGTCGTAGGTATTCGTATTTCGCAGGCAAAGGTCAATGACTTTGAGCATCAATGGTCCGAAGGAGAGACGGGTGCAGCTCAGGTGTTTTCTCTGCTTGCAGCGTCAGGCGTGGATTACGTGCATATCACCGAACACCAAGCCTGGCAGCCAGCATTCAAAAACGGCACATTATCGTTGGTTGAACTGGCGCGTAAAGCTGCGCCTGATTTAGTGTTGATTGCTAACGGCGCAGTAGATGATGCAGATAAAGCCAGCCGGGTGATGAACCTGGGCGCTGACTTTATTGCTATTGGCAAAAGCGCGTTGGCGAATCCAGACTGGCCGCTACGTGTGCAGCGTGGCGAATCAATAGATAAATTTGATCGCGATCTTTTGGCACCGTTTGCCGATGTTAAAGAAAGCGAACTTAGCTAAGCAGCATAAAGCAGGCGGTTCGCTAAAGACCCAACTCACTGAGAGAAGGGTGATCATCAGGGCGACGGCCTTGCGGCCAGTGAAATAGCCGCTGGCTTTCGCTTATAGCCAAATCATTAATGCTGGCAAAACGGCGCGTCATTAATCCGTTTTCGTCAAACTCCCAGTTCTCATTACCGTACGAGCGGAACCAGTTATCGCCTTCGTCATGCCATTCATAGGCAAAGCGAACGGCAATGCGATTGAGGTGAAAACTCCATAACTCTTTGATCAGACGATATTCATGCTCGCGCTGCCATTTTTCAGTCAGAAAGGTGACAATGTCACTGCGTCCATTAATAAACCGGTCGCGATTACGCCACTGGCTCTCTTCGGAATAGGCTAAGGAAACACGTTCGGGTTCACGGCTATTCCACGCATCTTCAGCCAGACGAACTTTTTGAATAGCCTGGTCGGCATGCGTGAAAGGGGGTAAAGGTGGGCGCGTGTTGCTCATGAAATCTCCTGAATACACTAAAAAGTCATGATGAAACGTCAGATGTCTGCCAACAAAGCTTTAGCCGTCAGCTCATCGGTAATCAATCCTGTTAGTAAACCACTTGCCAACACTGCGCGGATGGCCGCAATTTTGGATGCACCACCGGCTAACGCAACGATTTCATCGCGGCGTCGTATATCCAGCGAAACAGCCAGCGTGCGCGCGGTGAGAGTGTTATGGATCATTTGACCGCGTGCATCAAAGAAATGACCAAGCAGCTCGCCGATGCCACCTGAAGCTGAAATATCACGAATTTCTGTTTCTTCGATCATTCCCGCTTCTACTAACTGTGCGGCAGGTTCCACGGTACCGATTCCCACTAATTTCACTTCGCTTTGCGCGGCCATGGCAAAGACTTCGCTTACGCCACGTTGCGCCAGCAATACATCACGATCTTCTTCGGTATTGGCAAAAAGGGCACCGGCATCATGTAGGCCTGTGCGCCGGTTTTTTCTGCAATGCGGTGCATAACATCATGGGGATTAAGCGCGTAATGACGCGTCAGGCATCCCAACAAGGAGACAAAGCGGATATGGTGTGCATCAAGGCGAGGTAATTGATGAATGGCAGCAGAGAGAGTACGCCCGTGTCCTAAACCCAGCGTTGTGGGTTGAGTGGCGCAGAGCAAGTTGCGCAGATAATCAGCGCCCGCCATGCCCAATGCGCGCACCGGCAAACCTTCTTCACCCAAATCAGGCGCTACGCGACAAAGACGTAACCCGTGACGCTCACGCAACTGATTTTCCAGTTCAACGCAAGCCACGATATCGCCATCAATTGAGACTTTTACTGCGCCTTCTGCCACCACACGGGCGATCAAACGGTGGGTTTTAACCGAAGGCAAACCCAGACGTTTTGCCACTTCAGCCTGCGTATAGCCGCCGACGTAATGCAGCCAGGCGGCACGTAGCGCGAGCGACTCATCGTTGTCAGGTGAAGTGGGCGCAGATTTCATAAATGAATCAGATTTCCAGCGCGTGAATCTGGCTAACCGCATTAGCGGCTTCTTTGCCTTTCTTCACGAAATGCGCCGTGTAGAAATCGATAAACTCATCAGCGGGCTGGAAGTTATGCGGTGTCAGAGAAACGGAAAAAACAGGCACATTGGTAGCAAGCTGCGCCTGCATCAATCCTGTGACCACCGCCTGGGCGACAAAGTCGTGACGATAAATGCCACCGTCTACCACCAGTGCGGCACAAACAATCGCGTCAAATTTGCCGGTCTGCGCTAAACGTTGAGCCAGCAACGGCATTTCAAACGCGCCGGGCACATCCCAGGTTTTGATTTCGAAC
Source organism: Candidatus Pantoea bituminis (assembly GCF_018842675.1). Taxonomy (NCBI): domain Bacteria; kingdom Pseudomonadati; phylum Pseudomonadota; class Gammaproteobacteria; order Enterobacterales; family Erwiniaceae; genus Pantoea; species Candidatus Pantoea bituminis. The sequence continues at coordinate 67,169 of NZ_JAGTWO010000005.1, read as the reverse complement.
GGTGTTCCGCGGCTTTCAAGTTCTTGCTCAAACCCAACAAGGGCTTGAGAAACGATTTCGCTGTGCCAGTTTGCTTTGATAAAGGCGACTTTCAACGGCTGCATGACTTACTCCAGTAAAAGTGACATGACGGGTTAGCGGATCAGATTGAGATCCTGCACCCCCGAATCAATATGGTTGGCCCAGAAGGCAACGCTCTCGGCGATATCCGCGACCACCTGACTGTCGGTGGGTTCGCGCTCTTTGAAGCTGAGTTCCAGGCAAATTTCATTGTCTTGCGCGCCGCCTTTAGCAAACGCGTCAAGCAGCGGAGCCGGTTGGATTCGACCGCCAGTATTATACTGTAATGTAAACGGCCTGTGCCCGCCTTTATCCAACATACTTTGTTTTATATGGATAATCGGCGAATAACGCGGCACTGCTTCAGCCCAGGCATAGGGATCGTAATCGCGTGGATCGGCAGAGGTAACATCACCGTGATCGATATCTGCCATCATCCACAAAGGTATCGCCAGGTTTTCCCCACTCAATCGTTGCTGTAAAGCCATACAGGCTGGCAGAGTCTCGCCAAACTCACGGCCCACGCTCATTGGCTCCCAGAACAGATAAGATAAACCGGCGGATTTCGCATGTTCAGCCACTTCTGCCCAGCAATCGATGGCAATATCGATCATCTGCTCGCGGCGGGCGATATCGTTAAAATCTTTATAAGTAAAAATGGCGAATTGCGAGCCCACCGCGTCACCGCCAAGCTCAGCGGTGATATCCGCGAACGTTTTAAACCAGTTAACGTAATAGCGTCGAACATCCGCATCGGGATGACCAAAGTGATTCAGCCTGCCGTAAGGGCCGGTCATACCCGATGTGATGCGAACACCCGTTTCGTTCATTGCCTTTTTCATGCGGCGCGTCATCTGCATGATGGTTGACGCCTCCCAGCTGGGATTAATAAATTCATGCGTAAGCTGTAAATCCCGCACGCGAATCTGCTGCGCGACGGTATGAATCAAATCTTCAGGATCGGCAAAGCGATTCACCAGTGGATTAGTATTGAGTGAAAGCGTCAATGGCATGATCGGCTCCTTATCCTACGTTAACACGCAGCGGTTCAGGTGACGTTGTCACAAAAGTGGCGTCAAACCATTGCGTAAAGGCTTGCTGCTGCTCAGGGCTGAGATGCAATTTATGTTTGGTGCGGCGCCACATCACATCTTCAGCCTGCTGCGCCCACTCTTTCTCAACCAGATAGCGCACTTCGGCTTCATAAAGTAATCCGCCAAAATGGCGACCAAGATCGGCTATCTGAATGGAATTACCGACAACTTGAGATAACCGTGCACCATAGAGGCGAGCATAGTGTTTGCGTAACGCTTGGGGCAGCCACGGATATTGCGCTTTGACCTGCTGTAGAAAACCCTCGAAGTCCGCGTTGGCGATTTCACCGCCGGGCAAGGTGGCGCCGCGTGTCCAGTTTGGTCCCATAGTCGGGAAGAAAGGCGCCAGTTTTTGCATCGCATGTTCAGCAAGTTTACGGAAGGTGGTGATTTTGCCGCCAAAGACGTGCAGCAGCGGGGCATTTTGCTGATCGTCCAGATCAAAAACGTAGTCGCGCGTGACCGCAGATGGATTGCCTTTGCCATCATCAAACAACGGCCGCACACCAGAAAAACGGGTAATAATATCGCTGGGCGTGAGCTTCACTTTAAAATAGCGATTAACGACATCAATAAGATATTGCTGTTCAGTATCATCAGCCGTGACGGCTTCAGCTTTGCCTTGCCACGGAATATCGGTAGTGCCGATCAGCGCTTTGTCACCTTCATACGGATTGATAAAGATGACGCGTTTATCACTGTTTTGTACCAGGTACGCCTGCTGGCCTTCCCAGAATTTAGGCACGATGATGTGCGAACCCTTGACCAGCCGCACGCTTCGGCTGCTGCGGGTCTGCGTGACCTGATTCACGATGTCCAACACCCAAGGACCGGCAGCATTGACCAGCACGCGGGCTAAAACCGTCCGCTGCGCGCCGCTGGCTTCATCCTGTAAGGTAATTTGCCATTTTCCTTCCAGCCGCTTTGCCGCAAGGCAGCGCGTGCGCGGAAGAATGGTGGCACCGCGCTCGGCAGCGTCTAAAGCATTTAGCGTAACCAGACGCGCGTCATCAACCCAGCAATCTGAATACTCAAACCCTTTTTTATATTGATCGAGCAGCGGTGCGCCTTCGGGATCGCGGGCCAGATTTAACGAACGCGTGCCGGGTAACTTCTGGCGTCCTCCAAGATGGTCATACAGAAACAAACCAAGACGAACCAGCCAGGCAGGGCGATCGTTCGGACTGTGCGGCAAAACAAAGCGCATCGGCCAGATAATATGGGGCGCAGAGTTCAGCAAAACTTCGCGTTCAATCAACGCTTCACGCACCAGACGAAATTCGTAATATTCGAGGTAGCGCAGGCCACCATGAACCAGTTTGCCGGAGCGTGAAGAAGTCCCTTGCGCCAGGTCATCTTTTTCACACATCATCACTGACAATCCGCGCCCAGCCGCATCACGGGCAATGCCTGCACCATTGATACCGCCGCCGATGACAAATAAATCCAGTAGATTTTCACTCATGATTCACTCCTTTATGAAGGCGTCAGGCTTGGCCAAACGCATTCAGCACGCGGATTACTGTTTCAGTTGATGCCAGACCGAGGGCAGATCGCTGCGGATTTGTTGATAGCTGGCGAAAAGGTGTTGATAGCGCGCGACCAACTCTGCGGGTGGCGCTTCAGGAGGATCAAGCAGAGGCGTAACCCAGGTTTCCACGCAGCGCTGCATGGTGGGATAAGCACCGATTGCCACCGCTGCCATCATCGCGGCGCCTGCCGCGCCAGCTTCCTCTCGACGACTGCTGCGTACCGGCACACCAATGCAGGCTGAAAGGATCTGGCGCAGGTGTGCAGAACGTATAGCGCCACCGGTCAAACGCAACTCGCCGGGCAGTGCGCCGCCCATTGCCTGATAGCAATCACGCGCGGCCATGCCGATACCCTCAATAACCGCACGAACCAAATCACCAAACTGGTGGTTGTAGCTCAGCCCAATAAAACTGGCGCGTGCTTCAGAATTCACAAATGGGCCGCGTTCTCCTGCGATGGAGATATACGGGTGATAAAGCAAGCTGCCGGGTTTGGCTTCGCTCAGCCAGCGATCAATGTGTGCCACTAAACGGGCATGATCGGCTTCGCAACCAAAACTGTTAAGTAAATCGCTGGCGACTTTGAGCAACCAATCGAGATTCAACGTTGAGGCCATATTGGTTTGCACCTGCGTGACATAACCGGGCCATGGCAAAGGGATGACATAACCGGTCTGCGCAGGGTTGAGCCAAACATCGTCAATGGCGACGGCACGCAGATGAACGCCGGTGGAGCCCACAATCGAACAGGCGGTATTGGCTTCGCCGGTATGGACGCCCGCACCCAGCGCGGTCATGGCCATATCGACATAGCCCAAACAAACAGGTATGCCGACAGCTAAGCCAGTCAATGCAGCGGCTTCCCGAGTAAGCGGATGGGTGATTTGTGTGCCATCAATAATTTCTGGCAACAAATCTCGGCGATGTTCCAGCCCCAGCGCGGCAATCACCGTGTCGTCATAGCGCTGATGACGGAAATTACCAAACGTAAAGCTGGCTTCAGAAGGATCGGTGGCGCGCACACCCGTGAGGTTAAGATAAAGCCAGTCTTTGCAGTGCAGCGCCACTTCGCAGTGCTCAAGCAACGCGGGAAAGTGGCGATCCATATGCGCAAGTTGTGATCCCTGCTGACAAGTATTTAGTCCGGTTCCCGTGGCGTTAAAACGTGCGCCAGCAAGCGCCGAGTGATTCAGCTGCTCAACCGTTGATGCCGCACGCGCATCCAGCCAAATCCAGGCGTCACCAATGGGTTGATTATCGGCACCCACCAACCAGCTTCCATCCCCCTGAGCGGTAACCGCAATCGCCACCACGCGGGCATTCAGATTCTCTACGTGTTCGCCCAGCTTGCGCATGGCATTCACTGCGTCTTGCCAGGTTTGCGTCATGGATTGCTGCGCCGCACCGCCTTCACCACGGTAATAGGTGTTGCGCACTGAGGCGCAGGCGAGTTGTGTACCTTCAAGATCAAACGCCACCGCTTTTACTACGGAAGTACCCGAATCCAGACCCAGAATAATGTCGCGATTATCCATGCATGCCTCCAGGCCTTTGCCGCAGTCGATCGCTGTTAAGAGAAGTGATGTTCATTGCCATCCCGCTTTAAAGGTGCTGACACACTCTGTAGTGGTGTTAACAGCATGTGATTTTTTTGCTAATTAAATTCATACACCACATCTCACTGAGATAACACTTCATTTGTATTATTTTGCTGACCAGACAATATATTTCATTTGAATTAGCGAGGAAGATCACGCTTTTCAGGCGGATAACGAAATGTGATCGCGGCTACGTTTTATTATTTATACTTATAAAACAGTGAATTAATCTCATTTTAATTTTAGGTTGTGCAAATAAGCGATCCAGATCTCTCTCTGCAAATAAAGCGTTGGCAACTGTTGACAATTTAGTCACATCAGAACGATTCTCTTCACAGTAGTTATCATATTTATAACATTTAAGGCGGCGTATATCGCCTGTTGAACAGCCTGAGAGGTCAACATCATGTCCGATGTCTCTACACTTACGAGCCAACTTTCCCGCCGCCGCTTACGGCGCTACAGCTTTATTAGTCTCGCCGTCATCGTGGTGATCGGTGCAATGGCATTGGACACCAAAGTGGTCAAAAAAGGCTCAGCTGACGATGTGCAAGAGCAGGCTTTTTCGCCCGACAGCTACGGCAGCAAACACTTCCCTGATATTCAGAAAGACGTTGCTGCGCGAGCCATTGATGCCAAAACACTGGCAGAAGCCTTGCTGGCTAATCAGCAAGAAGCGGCGAAAAAATATGGCGTGGGTTCACCACTTCCGGTGATGTCGGTGAAACTGGAAGGCGTGGTAGAGCAAGGAAAAATGGGCATTTACGCGTTGAAAGTGGCCGATATGCCACAAGGGATACAGGTAAGGATGCAAACTGGGCCAGCCATTACCGGTACCGATCTGCGTGATGCAACGGGCAAAATCCAGTTCGGCGATTTCACTAACCAAATCGAATATCAGAACGCGGGTTCAGCGATTAACCGCGCGATGAAAACCGCCGTGTTAGACAAAGTCGATAACGCTGCCTTAACCGGTAAAACCGTGCAGGTGGTGGGCGTGTTTCGTTTACTCAATCCTAAAAACTGGATGATCACGCCGGTTAGTCTGGAGGTGAAATGAGCCCGTTTAACGTTAATCCCGCGCTGTTGAAAGGCGAAGTAATCCTTGAGGCTCGTAACGTGAGCAAGGTTTACGGCTCTACCCACGCGCTGAAAGGCGTCAATTTTGAAATTCGTCGTGGCGAAGTCACTACGCTGTTTGGTGAAAATGGCGCAGGCAAATCCACCTTAATGAAGATCCTGTCTGGAGTAATCAACCCCAGCTCGGGTGACATTGTATTGAACGGCGAACGCAAAGTGTTTCACTCCGCGACTGAAGCGCGTGATTGCGGGATTTCGATTATTCATCAGGAGTTGAATCTCGCACCAAATATGAATGTGCGCGACAACATTTTTATTGGGCGTGAAATCATGAAACCTGGCGGCGTGAACTACGCCGAAGAGGCACGTGTAACGCGCCATCTGATGGAGGCGCTTGAAGAAGAAATCGATCCGTTAACGCCGGTTGAAAATCTCCGACTCGGTCAACAGCAAATTGTTGAAATTGCGCGAGCATTGTCCGTGAACTCACAAATTTTAATCATGGATGAACCCACGTCTGCATTAAGTGCTGCTGAAGTTGAAGTGCTGTTTCAGGTGATTCGCGATCTGACCAGCCAGGGCGTAGCGATTGTTTATATCTCTCACCATCTTGAAGAAGCACTCGAAATTACCGATCGGGCCGTTGTGCTGCGTGATGGTGTCATGACCGCCTATGCCAAGCGCGATGAAATTGATCTTGAGTGGATCGTGCGCAACATGGTGGGCGACCATTTTGATTTGGGCGCGCCGCCGCAAGGCTACGACTTTGGCTCTACCGCGTTGGAAGTGAAAGATCTCACGGTGAAAGGCAAAGCGGGCATCAAGCTGGTGGACAACCTTTCTCTGAATGTCCGTGCGGGTGAAATCGTCTGTATATACGGGTTAATGGGGGCAGGCCGCACGGAACTCATGGAGTGCGTGGCAGGGCGGTTACGTCAGGCCAGCGGCAGCATCTTTTAGGGCGCGACGATGTTTCAGATCTGACCATTTCACAACGCATCGCCGGCGGCTTGGCCTTGGTGCCAGAAGATCGTCAGCGAGACGGTTTGGTTCAAACCATGACGGTAGGAGAAAACATCTCTCTCGCCAGTATCAGCGAGTTTGTGCGTGGGCTGGTGCTGTCGACGCGCCGTGAAAAACAGCTGGTTAGCGACAGCATCCGTAACGTGACGGTGAAAACTTCCGGCGGCGAGGCGGCAATTGGCTCGCTGTCGGGTGGCAACCAACAAAAAGTGGTGATTGGCAAAATGCTGGCCACCCGTCCCAAAGTGATCCTGCTGGATGAACCCAGCCGCGGCATTGATATCGGTGCGAAAGCGGAAGTCTTTCGGCTGCTGGCGGAGAACGCCAAAAAGGATTAGCAGTGGTTTATACCACCTCCGAAGTGGGCGAATGTTTGAGCATTGCACATCGAATTGTGGTGATGAGCAAAGGGCGGATATCAGCCATCTTCGATTCCAGCGTAACAAAAGAACGCATTATGGCCGCTTCAGGCGAATCACTGGTGGCATGACGATGAAAAACGGAGAAAAACCCATGACTGACAGAACTCAAATATTGAGCGCATCACCGCCTGTCACTAAAAAAGCGAGTCCGTCTAAAGGCACGAATATTGCTCGCTTGCTGTTGGAAGGTCGCGCCTTTATTGCTTTGCTGATCATTATCGCGACCTTTTCCTTGCTCTCACCCAACTACTTTACCGGCGCAAACTTTTTAACCATGGCCTCTCACGTTGCCATTTTCGGCTTGCCGGCAATTGGCATGCTGCTGGTGATTTTGAATGGCGGAATTGACCTCTCGGTGGGATCGACGCTGGGCCTGGCTGGCGTGTTTGCCGGCTTTTTGATGCAAGGCGTGAACTTAGAGGCGCTGGGCGTGGTGCTTTATCTGCCGGTGTGGGCCGTAGCGGTTCTAACGCTGGCGATGGGGGCATTGGTGGGATTGGTCAACGGTATTTTGATTGCCTGGTGCCGTGTACCGGCATTCGTCGCGACACTCGGCTCATTGTATGTCGCACGTGGCGTGGCACTGCTGATGACCAACGGCCTGACTTATAACAAATTATCGGGCAGCGAAGCGCTCGGCAATACCGGTTTTGACTGGCTGGGCTTCAATCGCATCTTCAACATTCCGGTTGGCGTATTAGTGCTGGGCGTGGTGGCGCTGGCCTGCGGTTTCTTGCTGAGTCGTTCGGCGTTTGGTCGCTGGTTATATGCTTCTGGCGGCAACGAACGTGCTGCGGACTTGTCCGGTGTGCCGGTTAAACGCATCAAAGTCAGTGTTTATGTGCTTTCCGGCATTTGCGCTGCGATGGCCGGATTGGTGCTCTCTTCACAACTGACTTCTGCAGGCCCAACGGCGGGTACCACCTACGAATTAACAGCGATTGCTGCCGTGGTCATTGGTGGCGCGGCGCTGACCGGTGGACGCGGCAATGTGCGCGGCACGCTTCTCGGTGCATTCGTCATCGGTTTTCTCTCAGATGGACTGGTAATTATCGGCGTTTCTGCTTACTGGCAGACGGTATTTACTGGCGCAGTTATCGTGCTGGCTGTGTTGCTGAACACCCTGCAATACGGTCGACGCGGAAGATAGATCTCACTCGCTGCGGCGTTCTCGTCCGTAGCGAGAGTGAATCCGTATACCTGTACCCCAATAATAACGGAGCAATAACATGTTTAATAACAGCAAACGTTTCATTCTGGCAGCCGCCGCTGTCGCAGTCACCGCTTTTGCTACACCCAGCTGGGCCGATAATGGGCTGATGACCATCATCGTTAACGATCCTTCCAATCCTTATTGGTTAACGGAAGGGCAAGTCGCGCAGAAGGCCGCAGAAAAGCTGGGCTATAGCGCCAAAGTCAGCGCGCACAAGGGTGATACCAACACCGAGAGCCAGCTTATCGATACCGCGATTACCAACAAATCAAAAGCGATCATCCTCGATCCCGCGAATGCGGACGGTTCAATCGGTTCGGTGAAGAAAGCTATTGCGGCCAATATCCCGGTATTTGTGATTAATGCTGAGCTTAACCAAAGCGGTTTAGCCAAAGCGCAATTGGTGTCAAACAATGCGCAGGGCGCGGCAGTGGGTGCAATGGAATGGGTAAAACAAGTCGGGGACAACGCAAGCTATGTTGAGCTAGTCGGCCCACCTTCAGATAACAATGCCGCCACCCGCGCCAACGGTTTTGAAACGGTGTTAACGCAATATCCAGACTTAAAACAGGTCGGTAAAGAAGTGGCGAACTGGGACCGCACACAAGGCTTTAATAAAATGCAGTCGCTGCTGCAGGCGAACCCCAATATTAAAGGTGTTATCAGCGGTAATGATGAAATGGCATTGGGTGCTATTGCGGCATTAAAAGAAGCGGGCAAGCTGAATCAAATTAAAGTCGGTGGCTTTGACGGTTCGCCGGATGCGGTTGACGCAGTGAAAGCGGGCACGTTGGCTTATACCGTCATGCAACCTGTTGCGCAGTTTGCACAAAAAGCGGTTGAACAAGCCGACAGTTTCTTGAAAACCGGTAAAACCGGCGCGGCTTCTGAGAAGCAACTTTTCGACTGCGTATTGATTACTAAAGAAAACGCCGACAAGTTTGTATCACCTTTTGTTTTATCTGAGTAAGTGTGCGAACGACGTTATTGGGCGCTGCGGCGCCCTTTTTTATCTCACATCACTATTTGCTAAATAGTCGATTCGGCGGTGTAATTGGGTCCGAAATGGCATTTTCCTCTCATAATCTCGGATGAACTATGGCGCAAAACCCGCAGGATAATTCTCTCGGCGTATTTATGGCAGAAACGTTACCCAGCGACAGCCGACAAGCACGACAACTGGCGCGACGCCAACTGATTGCGGAAGCCGTAATGGCCGCAGGCGCCATCCGTATTGAAGAGTTAACCGAGCGCTTTGGCATCAGCCTGATGACCGCGCATCGTGATATAGATGAAATGGTAGAGCGTGGCTTGTTGCACAAATCACGCGGTGTGGTTTCAGCAACCCCAACCAGCTTGGTTGAATCCAGCGATATCTATCGAGCAACGCGCCAACTTGAGGAAAAGCAGGCGATTGCGGAAGTGGCGGCGGGTTATCTTGAAACTGGGCAGGCTATTTTTCTTGATGATTCCACGACCGTGCTGCAAATGGCGCGCTTTCTCCCTGCTAAAGCCCCTTTGACCGTAATTACCAATTCGCTGACGTTAATGAGTGAGTTGAAGAATGTGCGCGACATTACGCTGTTGGGCTTGGGAGGGCAGTTCCATAACTGGTGTAACGCCTTTATGGGCCGGATGACACGCAAAGAGATTGCCAGCCTGCGTGCTGACATGTTTTTTGTCAGCATGTCGGCTATCACCGACGACACCGTGTTTCACCAGTCAGCAGAAACGGTTGAAACCAAGCGCGCCATGTTTGAATCCTCGCAGAAACGCGTTCTGATGATGGATAACACTAAGTTTGAACGTCGGGCGCTGCACAGTTTTGCGCATTTAAGCGAGTTTGATGTTGTCATTGTTAACCAAGGTACGCCGGTGCCGACTTTACATCGCCTGCAAGATTTGGGGGTAAATGTGGTTATCGCGCCGTTAAAAATGCCTGCTGTTCGCAAAACCGCTGAAGATTAATATTCACTTTGTTCCCTGTTCACTGCGCCTTGATGGGGTGAACAGGGCTAATTATCAACAACTTACGATCACTTTACACCGCCATGCCGTAAAAGATTCAGCTTACATAATTGCTTAAAAAAATACTGGATATTTAAACAGGTGATTGTATAATATTTCTACTGCCTGCCGGGTAATTGTGTAAGTAAGTGGATGGTGATGCCTATGATGATGTTGACAGAAAACCTCAATTCGCTGGATCAATCGGTCACGATGAGCAGCCGTGAAATTGCCAAAATGACAGGCATTACGCACGGTGAAGTGAAACGTCTGATAAAAAGTCTCGAAACCGCGCAGCGTCTCTCTAATCCCATCATGGTTAACCTGTATGAGAGGGAAGGAGAAATGCGTCAGGAATATTGCCTGAACAAGCGAGATTCTTTACTGGCGGTTGCCCGTCTCTCCCCAGGATTTACAGCTGAAGCGCTGGATCGCTGGCAAGAGCGCGAAAAAAGCGCCCATTTACCAGACTTCACCAATCCTGCTGCTGCTGCGCGTGCATGGGCTGAGCAATTTGAACAGCGCCTGGCTGCTGAGCAGAAACTGGCACTTTCCGCCCCAAAGGCTGAATTTTTCGATCGCTTCATTGAAGTGGATGATGCGCTAGGTTTTCGTCAGCTTTGTAAAATGCTGAAGGCGAAAGAACCTGAGTTCCGTCAGTTCTTGCTGGAACGCAACATCATGTATCGCGCTAATGGCGTGCTGACTCCGCAGCATTACCATCTTCAGGCGGGCTATTTCACACTGCATTCCGGTGTAGGTGAAAATCAGCATGCATTTTCGCAGGCTCGTTTTACCGCCAAAGGCGTGAAGTGGGTTGCCAGCTTGTGGGCAGGACATATCGCTTTGCAGACTAAAGGCGCGGCGGCATAACGCGTTATTCAGGATTGATGGTGAAATTGCGCTAAACAACGGCATCCCCAACGGCAGGTTGAGGATGCCGTTGCTATTTAGAACATATATGAGAGGCTTACTGAGTAACTGCGTGGTTCACCGTAAACCGCATAATCACTGAGATAAGCGTAGTAAGTGCGGTCAAACAGGTTGTCGACGTTCGCCTGAACCGCTAACTGTTTGTTGACCTGATAACGGGCAAACAGGCTCGCCAGCGGATAGCTTCCCTGATAAACGCGTGCCGCTTCGCCGTTGGCATTGGTGGTGTCCTGGAAGGTACGGTTTTGCCAGTTTACGCCACCGCCAATGGTCAAATCGGGCACCATCGGTAATGCGTAGCGGGTAAACAACTTGAACGAAGTCTGCGGGAGTTGGCTGTTGAAACGACCGGTTGAATCTTTCGCGACGTAGCGCGTGGCACCGAAGGTCAATTGCAGGTTATCGGTCACTGCGCCATTCAGCTCAAATTCCGCGCCTTTACTCACTGCCCCTTTGGCGGCGTAATAGGCCTGTTCACTGGAATTGTTAACATGTCTATCGCCATCTTCCTGACCTACATTGTCTTGCTCAATGCGGAACACCGAAAAAGTAGACGTCAGGCGACCATTAAACCAGTCTGATTTCAGCCCGGTTTCATAATTTTTACCGGTAACCGGCGAGAGATATTTGCCGCTGCTATCACGATAGGTTTGTGGCTGGAATATTGAGGTATAACTGGCGTAAGCCGACCATGTGTCGTTGATGTCATAAACCAATCCGCCATAAGGCGTGATGTTGTTTTTACGCACGTTGCCGCTACTGCCCACGCTGCTCCATTGCGTATAACGCGCGCCAACAATCAGTGATAACGGATCAGCGAGAGAGAAGCGAGCCGCCGTATAAGCAGATTTTTGACGCACCACATCATCAGCGTTCAGATACCATTCACCCCAGCTGGGTTCGGCAACATCACCGTTCCATCTGTTGGTTACGCTGCCCATCTGCTCCGTTTCAATCGGGCCGTCTGAGCTGTACGTTGTATTGTGCTGGCGACTGTAACTGACGCCAGCAACCAATTCATGCTGACGGCCTAACAGTTCAAACGGGCCGGTTGCGTATGTATCAATGGCGTCGACCTTGCGCGTGCCGCGATCTTTACTACCAAATCCACTGGTCCCTTCGCCCGTATCGATATCCGGGAAACCTTCAACATACAGCAACTTATCGTTGAACTGCTGCTCGCCGTGTGTGCCATTCACGCGCACGCTCCAGCCGTTATCAAAATTGTGCGTCAGGTTAGCAAAGACTTTGCGCGACTCAGTGTTGTAATCCGTCCAGTCAGTTGACACGCTGCTATGGCGATCATAATGGGTACGCGCACCGTTGCTGTACCACGTCGGCAGTCCGCCCCAGGTTGGGTTGCCGGTATTACTTTCCTGATAGTCGTAACCCACTGACAACGTGGTGTTATCTGTGACATCCGCATCAACCACGCCATATAAAAACTTTTTGGTTTTATGGTAGCGATCAACCCAGCTGTCCTGATCTTGATAGCCGGCCACTACGCGGCCACGAACCGTGCCTTCTTCGTTCAAGGAGCCAGAAACATCCGCCACGTAGCGTTGCTTGTTCCAACTGCCGTAGCTGGCGCTGAGATTACCGGTAAATGTTTTACTGTCTGCGTGTTTACGTACCATGTTGACGGAAGCTGAAGGGCTGCCAGCGCCTGTCATCAAGCCAGTTGCGCCACGCACCACTTCGATACGATCATAAATCGCCGTGTCTTCTGCCGCATCACCAAAGTTCCAGGTATCACTAACTGAGCTTGGAATGTCATCAAAGGTGTAATCGGTGATCTCGAAGCCGCGTGAGTAGTAACTGGAACGTTCACTATCAATGAGGGAAGTGGCAATGCCGGTGGTGTTATCCAACACATCACCCACAGATTGCAGGTTTTGATCTTCCATGCGTTGCTTGGTGATCACACTGATTGATTGTGGAACGTCGCGCGGCGTAAGCAGCATTTTGGTGCCAGCACGCGTGGTTTTCACTGCGTAATCTTGCTGCTCGTGGCTGACATCAGCGGGACTTGCGTCAGCATCCACCACGAGATCAGGTTGTGAAGCGTCGTTTAAAGCAGCTTGCGCCGCTACAGGCGCAAGCAATGCATGAATCGTTAAGGCTAATAAAGAGAGCGTAAAACCTTGTTTAATGCCCGACGCACGCTGGGGTTGGCCTTTTTTCCTGCAATCAAAATCCATATCACTTCCCTTAAGGAATGTTCATTTTATTCGCGTTGCAGTTTCACATTCCTAAACCCTGGCCTATGCAGAAAAGCGCATTATGAGAGAGAACAGAACCGCAATGATGAGAATGCGGATGATAATGATTTACTTTTGGTTCGTCGCGGAAAAGTTCAATGACTAAATGTAACAAGCCATTTCTTCAAGGCGTAATAGTTAACCTATCTAGGTTGTTGTTTATAAAACTTTTTGATCAGAAAGGATGCGCGAAGCATGAGCAGATTCAAGATGAGCAAAATTTGTTCATACAAAAGTCGTGGCTCTTTTTGTTAACAAACACTGGATTTACTTAGTATTTGGTAATGCGTATGATTCGCATTCTTTGTCGGCGAGACGTTTGCGCATCGACCTTACCAAAGTCGTTTTTCCATTGATGGAGTTCATTTTGAAAATGTTTATCAGCTCGCGCAAAGCCGCGTTAGCCGTGGCGACCGTTGCTGCTTTCAGTCTGACTGCGTGCCAAACCCCGCAAAGAACAACAAACCCGCAGCATTCGCTGAGACGACAATAAAGCCAGCTGAGGCCCACATTTCTCAACGTGTTATTGGGGACGGGCTGTATGAAATGACCTATTCATCTGCCGCCAACGCGCTGTTTGTTGCCAGTGCCCAAGGGTTTAAAGATGTTAACGGCGGTATGCTTTATCGTCTCGATCCCGCCACTCTGGAGACCAAAGGCGAAACGCATACCGACCTGAAAAATTTTGCGATGGCAGTAGAGCCGGACGGCAGCCTGTTTTATGTCACCAATACGTTGGATGGTGGCATCTCCAAAGTGGATGCGAAAAGCGGCAAAGTCTTACAGCGCCTGATGTTCAGTGAAAAAGACAAAGATGGCGATCCCATGGGTGCGCGTGAAATTTTCCTACATCAAGGGCTACTGTATATTGGTGGCGTAAGCGATCCGGCGGTGATTTGGGTGGTTGATGCCAAAACAATGACCCTGAAAACGCGGATCAAAAATGCAGGTAAATGGGTGACAGGCATCACGTACTCACCGGTAACAGATCGTATTTATGCAGCAACCGGTGGCGGCGTTATTCAGGTTATTAATCCGCACACGCACAAGATTGTAAAACGCTGGGCGCCTGACGACGGTAAAGAATATCTGTTCGTCAATCTTGCAGAAGATCCGGCGACCGGGCGTCTGTTTGTGACGGATGATTCCAAAGCCAAAACCACGCTGGTATTTGATGAGCACAGCGGCAAGGTGATAAAACGTATTTCAGGTGATGCATTAGGGATTAAATTTAATGCCAAACGCAATGAAATTTATATTAGCCAACGCCAGTCGAAAAAGTGCTTCAACTGGATGCGACAACCTACGCTGTGAAAAACAGCTGGTCATTCGAAAGCCATCCCAATAGTTTGCTGGTTTCCGAAGATGGGCAAACGTTGTATGTGTCTGTTAAGCAGGATTTTAACGAAGACAATTCAACTAAAGGTCCAGACAGTGTGGCGCGTATTAATCTGAAATAAGCCTAAAAAAAGGTGGCAGGGAATGAAACTTGCCACCTTTTTGCCGTGCTTAAAGCGCAGAAACTGACTCAACGCTATGCTGAAAAACATAAGGATCAGAAAGCAGCGCAAACTGTTCGTCGTCCTGATAGGTAACGGCGACATGATAATCCTCGCCTGCAAAGGCTTTTACCGCCTCTACATCTCTCCAGTAAGTCGCCAGAAAGAAATGTTCCCAGTCGCCCTGTGTTTCACGTCGAACAAAGGCGCCTAAATTTCCTGGTGTGTTTTTAGAATGTTCAACGCCCGTCAACGCTAAATGCCTTGCAAAGCCTTCTGCATGATGTAGCGGAACGCATCCATGCCAGGTTCTGACAATCATCTTTTTCACCCTCTTGGTGTTCTACACCGGAACCGTCGAAAATTCCGGCCCGTTGTTTTTAGTGATCTTTCGACACTTCAATGACTCCATCAGCAATACCCTTTTCCAGCCTTTCCATCCATTTTGCAAAGCGAAAATATCCAGGGTATTGCAGGCAAATGTAGTCCATCTGGACTTTTGAAGTGCTGTCCATCATCTGTTTAAAGACATCCATGTAGTCATAACAGCCTTGCAATAACTGAGCAGCGCCATTTCTGTCAGGGCAAAGTGGGTAGCATAATCATGAACTATATTCGCCAGCTGTCGCTGTTCCGCAGTTAAATCGATCATTTTCTCTCCTCGGTAGTCTCAGAGGAGGCATCGACCTCATTTCCTTCGTTATCAGGCACAACAACGATCGTTCCATGAATCACGATAGATAATATTTCCTTCCGTATACTTCCAGGTAATCGCCTCATAACGCAACTCGAGTGTTTCAAGATGGGTGCTGCTCATGCCATTCGGGGCAAGGTAAGGGAAACCGTCGTGATTTTGATGTTTTCCAGAATGATATTGAAATACTCTGCCTCAATGCCTGATTCCAGAATACGGTACATCTTGATTGTCGCCTTCTTCATGGTTCGACCTTCACAGACAGCGCGGTACAGGAGTGGTGTTGTCTGATCAAACTCCTTCACTATCGTGATAGGGCGGTGAACTCGCGTGCCTGTCAGTTTTCCCCAGCTCGGATCCACAGGAATAGTTACACCGTGGGAGAATGATTTTAACTCAATAGACCCCTGGCGCAGTGGCATTAAACAACTGCCAACAATCGGCGATCCGTTTTCATCTTCAAGCCATAAGTGGGCGGGTGTAGACATGTAATTTCCTTATAAATAAATTTTAGATAATGCTAACGTTTGGACTTTACAATTTCATAGATCGATAAAATAACCATCAAAAACACAAAAAATAAGGGTATAAGCCAGATTGGGCTGTCCGGGAATAACAAATCCTGAACCAAAGCGAATATTATTGTCAGCCCTGTCGGGCTATAATCCGAAATCAATGACCTGACTATCCGACTGAAAAACCTTTTAATAATGTTCATCATTATTATCGAATCATCCTGGTAATGATGTCTGCAATTTCACTATCCGATACCCATTGTGCTTTAAACGCCTCAGCCCGCTCAAACAGTGGCTCTATCAGGAAGTACATCATTTCCAGCTCTTGAGCGTATAGCGCTGAGTAGTAAGCTGGGTAAGTAATGTGAAGACGATGCGCGCTATTTGCTGCTTTCTGGACAATGCCGTATATACCAATAACCCCAACAACCTGTCTCGCTCTTCGCCCTGCCAGCGCACTGAGTTCAAGGCTTAGATTCATGCCAGCAGCGACAAATGATGCTGTTGCTAAAGCAAACCCCGCGTTTGTCAGCGAACTGGCGGCAAGATGGATATTAACAGTCATAAGCATTTGTTTGATATGCTCAAGCTGTTCTGAAGTTTTATATTTAAATATTTCTTCGAAATATATTTTGAGCATTTCATACGCAACATTACCATGTCGCAGAAGATAAATGACGCCGTTTTTAAATCGGCTATCCTCGGTCTTTTGTTGCTGGCAGACGTCCTGATATTCGTCAGTAAAGCAGGATGTGTAATACAGCACACGCGTTGCACCTGCACCTATCGTTTCAATCTGATTTGATACAACCTTTCCTACGCCCGTTAATGCGTGGTCGAGCTTTAGTGCAAGAATCTTATTAGCCTGCAAATAAGTGATAACTTGATTGCTGTAGTACATAACCGCTCCTTGTTCATTTTCATTAAATCCAGTTTTTCATTTTTCCCACGGGAAAGCGCTGTGTATTCCGATGATTCCGGCCAATCGGCGATCCGTTTTCATCTTCAAGCCATAAATGTGCGGGTGTAGACATGTAATTTCCTTATAAATAAATTTTAGGATTACTCGTTTTAAGAAGTTACCATTTCACATATCGACTAAAAATATATATTACAAAGACAGCGAACACCGGTATAAACCAAAGCGGGACAGCAGGAAAAAATTTATCTGCACCAGCGCATATGTAATTATTATTACCTGAGGAGCATAAAGGCCGACAAGAGACGTAAACACTCGCTTAAAGAATCTTTTAATAAGGCTAAACATCGTTATCGAATCATCCTGGTGATAATGTCTGCAATATTTGTCTCTGATTCTGAGTACGTAAACGCCCCTGCGCGCTCAAGTAATACAGCACACGCGTTGCACCTGCACCTATCGTTTCAATCTGATTTGATACAGCTTTTCCTACGCCCGCTAATTCATGGTCGAGCTTTAGTGCGAGAATTTTATTAGCCTGCAAATAATTGATGGCTTCATTGTTGTTGTACATAACCGCTCCTTGTTAATTTTCAGTAAGTCCAGTTGTTCATTTTTGCCCACGGCAAAGCATCCGGTAAACAGTCGGTCGTGAAACGGGAAATAATTCAGCCAAACCGCTGATTGAATATTCGCCGCTTCCGTGCATCCTGCAAAGCGCTTTTTGCTGCTTATCAGACAATTTTGGTATTTCCCTCGCAGTTTCCCTTTTGCTCATGCGATGGCCATACCTTCGCGGGTACGCAGCCGTATCAGGTCTCCTTCAAACTCTGAAAGGTAATATATTGAACGTTGCTTTTTTCAGTGTGCGGCTTTCACATACGGCGCGATACAGAATAGGTGTCGTTTGGTCAAATTCTTTCACTATCGTGATCGGGCTATGAACGCGCGTTCCGGTAAGTTTGCATCAGCTGGGATCTACTGGAATGGATACACCATGCGAAAATGATTTTAATTCGATGGAACCCAAACGCAGGGGCATTAAAAAACTGCCAACAATCGGCGATCCGTTTTCATCTTTAAGCCATAAATGAGCGGGAGTAGACATATAATTTCCTTATTAGTGATGATTTAAATAACTGTGATATTCACGCTTTCACCATTTACAGTAACGCGTAAAAATAACAATCATAAGTATGGCGAATACGCCTATAGGCCAGACAGGGCTATCAGGGAAAAAATACCCCTGAAGCAGTGCGAAAATAATCGTGAGAATCACAGACCCGTACAGCGATGATAAAAACCTGAGTTGCCATAGTAGAAATTTCTTCAGTGATTGAATCATGGTAATGGATCATCCGAGTGATGATGTTTGCTATTCCGGAATCAGACGACCATTGCGCTTCAAGTGTGCCCGCGCGCTCGAATACCGGTTCGATCAGGAAATACATTATTTCCGGTTGTTCCATGTGATGAATCATGGCAATCATGTCATGGCGAGAATCAGCGATATACCGTTCCCTGTACTGGAAACTACATATGAACAGTACCTCCACCTGGTATCACTGCTCACGGCCAATGACTGTATCACCGATGCCATAGAGGCCCTGACGGTTTTTCCACTCTATTCGTTTGATCCAGAGACGCTTTATGGTGCCGTTGACGGACAGAAGGTGGCCTGGCAGCACATTTTGCTGAACGGGCATTATACCTTCCAGAACAGCAATGAAATTATTGATCTGGATGTGCTGGTCGCCGGGCTGAAACTGGGGAAACGGAAATTTCGGTGGTTCCGGCATAGAACCCCCCTCTTGGTGTTAAATGAAATTTCACAACAACATGATGTAAAAAAGCCGACACAGTGCGTATCGGCTTTAAGAGGGTTATCAGCTAAAGATTATTCTTCCAATGATCAGTCAGAACGGATCATCCACGAAGAATGACGACCGAAGGCCGCTCTTTAAACGTTTCCAATTTAAGAGTGTCTTCCAGCAACAGCGCTTCTCCGTTGAGAACATTGTGATAGCGCCGGTTGGCAAGCTGTTCAGGCAAAGCGATCTCTGTCTCTGCCCAGTGCTCTGTGTTCGGCTGCATAAGACCCTGCTCAATGCCTTTGAAGACGAGGCGAGGGACGATGACAATGAGCGCATCGTCGCCGTCAAGGCGCGCAAAGGCCAACGCGTGTTCCGCTTTTTTACCTTTGGCGATCAGCGGCAAATAATCACCCTGACGAAACAGCGTTGGTGTTTCTTGACGACAGCGTAACAACGTTGCAATCACATGTTGTTTTAGCTCACCGCTGAACACGCTTTGCTCAGTGAAAGCACTCAGCTTCTGATCAACGTTTAGCTGCTGCTCTAGCGTGGCGAAATCGGGTTCGCGCCGATTATCCGGATCAACAAGGCTGAAATCCAGCGCCTCACAGCCTTGATAGATATCAGGCACGCCCGGCGCAGTGAGTTTTATCACCGACTGCGTCAGGCTGTTAACCAAACCCGCGCGAATGAAAGGCTGCATAGACGCGCTAAAATCCTTCAGGAAGGTTTGATTAGAGGAAGAAAGCAGATGACGTGCATAGTCGAGCACTGCTTTTTCATAGGTTTCGTTGCCATCGCCCCAGTTGGTGCGACGTTTCGCTTCCCGCAACGCTTTTTCTACATAAGCCAGAAACCGCTTCTCAAGCGCCTCCAGGCCAGCGTTATCGTCTGGCTGCAGCATAGCAGGCCAAACGCCAGCCAGCGCCTGATAAAGCATCCATTCAACCGCAGGTTCCGGTGCGGCTCCATCATCAAGCTGGCTAACGTTGGATTGATTCAGCTGGCGCCAACGGGCGACGCATTCTGCCCACAGCTCGGGCGCTTCGGTCAGGGTATAAAGCCGCGCCCGCGCATCTTCGCCGCGTTTAGTGTCATGCGTTGAGGTGCTTGAAAGTGCATCTGGCTGACGTTCCAGCCGCGTTTTCATCTCAGCATGAAAGTGGTCAGGCGAGAAGGCGCGCGGCAACGGTTCTGCACCCACTTCATTCAACGCCAACGACATGTTTTGACGATAAAACAGCGTATCTTCTACTGATTTCGCCATCAACGGTCCCGTTAATTGCTGGAAACGGATACGAAAGTTAGCCGCCTCGCTTAAGGCTGCTTCAGCGATCTCGCCAGTAAGAATATGGGTCAGGTAATCGAGTGCCTGAGGATCGGGTGCGTTGACGCTGGTTTTAACTTTCTCGACCACCTTTTGCAGCCTGTCCTGGCTGGCTGGCGGTAGCGATTGCTCCGTACCGTAAGTGCGATAAACCGGGAAAGCCACCAACAGCTCGCGCAGGGCGGATCGCACGGCTTTCTCCTCCAGCGTGAGTTTTGCAGTTTCTGCTATTGATAGAGCGAGGGTGAGTAGCGTGGTAAATTCGCCCTCGAAATTCTTGTCCGCCATCAGAAGCTTTGCTGCACGCAGTTCAGCTTCCATATCAACCGGCTTGCCCACGACATCAACATACGCTTTACGCAAGGCAGTGAGCTTTTCGCCATCCACCAGCGTGTGGGAAAGTGAGGCAATAAATTCGTAACCGGTTGTGCCAGAAATGGGCCAATCATCGGGAAGGTGTTCACCTTCGCCAAGGATCTTCTCGACCGTGATGTAACAGTCAACGCCAGCCTCCTGACGAAGCAGATCAAGGTACGCCTTGGGATCAGCCAAACCATCCACATGATCAACCCGCAATCCATCGACTGCGCCTGTATGAACCAGTTCAAGTATCAGCCGATGCGTATCATCAAAAACAGCTTTATCTTCAACCCGCACGCCGACCAACCCGGTGACTTCAAAGAAGCGTCGATAGGAAAGGTCACGCGGCGCATCACGCCATGACATTAATCGATAAGGCTGCTGTTCATGGAGTGTGGCGATTTCTGCCTTGTCAGTAAGTTGCAAAGTCTCTGACTCGCGACCTTGCCAGGTTTCGTGGGCGAGAGGAAAAAGTTTTCATAGTAGGCGAAGCTTGGATTACCGGTTTTCGGATCGGGTTTTAGCGCGATTTCGCCGTTTTCCAGCACCGTCTCAAAGGTATCGCCAAGCACCGGTAAGGTGAGTCGCCGCGACCAGTTAATATCAAAATGTTGGGCGTAGCGGCTGTTTTCACCTTTTTCAATGACATCACGCCACCAGGCATTTTCCAGCGAGGCGGCCATATGATTCGGGACAATATCGATAATCAGCCCAATATCAGCCGCTTTTAACGCTTTTACCAGGCGGTCAAAACCTGCGCGGCCGCCAATAGCAGGCTCAATTTCATTCGCATCGGTCACGTCATAGCCGTGAGTGGACTCCGATGTCGCGGTGAAAATTGGCGAAGCATAGAGGTGGCTGATGCCCAAGCGTTTTAAGTAGGGGACAAGGCCCGCAGCACGATCAAAGGTCATGCCATTGCGAAACTGAATTCGATAAGTGGCGGTTGGTATCTTCACGCTGCGTCTCCCGAAGCCAGGCGGACAATGATTGAATTCGGCGGCAGTTCCGTTTCAGCTTTCGGCCAGGCGAAAAGGATCTGGCCGGGTTGTTCGGGAAGCGGTTGGGATTGCTCGCCAATATTGAGCGCGATCGACAACGTGCCATTCGGGAAAGTCCAGGTTACAGCGACTAACCCTTTTGCGGTTTTCACAACGTTGCCGGAGTCACCGCCCGCAGTAGAAAGCAGCGGCACAATATGTATCTGGCGCAACGCCAATAACTCACTGGTCAGCGCCAGCCACTTTTTACCCGCTTCGCTGTCTGGTTTCTGCCAATCCAGCTTCGACATTTCAAATGTGGTATTAGCATTTGGATCGGGCACGCTTTCCCCTTCATGGCCTGCATGTCCCTGAAATTCTCTTGCGCGGCCTTCACGCACGGCTTTGGCGAGATCGCCGTGAAAATCGGTAAAGAACAAGAAAGGATTTGTTTCACCATACTCTTCACCCATAAACAGCAGCGGGATGTGCGGCGAGAGCAACAGGGATGCCAACAGGACTTGTGTGCGTTCAGCGCCAGCCAATTCAATCAGCCTTTCGCCCTGAGCACGGTTGCCAACCTGATCGTGATTCTGGATAAAGTCCACAAAAGCGACCGGCGGTTGGCCGCTACTTTTTACACCGCGCTTTTCGCCCGACTGCGCTGAAATCTCACCTTGATAGGCGAAGCCCTCGGCCAGAACGCGTGCAAAAAACTTTTCCGGTGCTTCGGCAAAATCTTGGTAATAGGCGTGGGTTTCGCCCGTGGCCAGGACATGGATGGCATTGTGAAAGTCATCGTTCCATTCGCCGGTAAACAGCGGAGCTGAACCCTCGTCATCGCGAGGATGCAAAAAGATAACGTTGCGGCTGTCCTCGGTCGTCAGATGAATGGGCCGGCTGGTTATTTCTGCCCGAATACGTTCGGCGATTTCAATCAGCACATGCTTCTCAGAGGTATCTTCGATCTGATCGATGGCATCAAAGCGAAGGCCATCAAGATTATACTCTTTTAGCCAGTAGAGCGGCGCCTCCACCATATAGCGGCGGGCCGCATCAACATCATAAGCAATGCCAGCACCCCAAGGCGTCATGCGTTCTTTATGGAAGAAGTCAGGTGAAAGAAGCGGCAGATAATTGCCCTCGGGCCCAAAATGGTTAAGCACAATATCCAGCACCACTGAAAGGCCATGTCCATGTGCTGCATCGACAAAGGCTTTGAAATCGTCCGGGGTGCCATAGGCGGAATGCGGTGCATAGAGAAGTACGCCGTCATAGCCCCAGCCACGATTCCCGCCGAACTGCGAAAGCGGTAAAACCTCAAGCATGGTGATACCGAGATTGGCAAGATAGGGCAGTTTTTCGATAGCCGCGCGGAATGTGCCTTCCGGCGTAAAAGTGCCGAAATGCATTTCATAGACCACCGTTTCTTCCCACGGACGTCCTTTCCAGTCACGGTTTTGCCAACTGTATTGGGAGGGATCAATCACCAGGGATGGGCCGTTGACCTCGGCCTTTTGGGCGCGAGAAGCGGGATCGGGTACCACCGTTCCGTCAGCGAGAACAAAGTTATACTCCGCGCCAGGTGAAACGCCGCTGGCCTGCAATTCAAACCAACCGTCGCCGACGGGATTCATCGCCTGGTCTTTGCCCGAAAGCCTGAGCGTGACATTGTCCTGACCTGTCGCCCACAGGCGAAAGCAGACGGTATCTGCACCCACATATTCGGCGCCCCAACTTTTAGTAAATGATTTTGACTCCATGCGATTGCCTCTTTATATGCAGATGTAAGCAAAAGACGACATCACGCGGTTGTCGTTCCGCTGATGCAAGCGTCATTAGTCAGAGCAGCTACGCGCGATCTGTATGCCGAAATTGGTCAGTAAAATCCGGCTCAATGGTTCGGCTATAGGCAGCATACGAAGAATAATCATAGACTAAGATGCAGGAAGTAAAATGCTGTGCTGGCAGAGGTAAAGCCAACGGTATGTCAACACATCAGCAGCATCGCAAGTTCCCTATCGGGCCCTTATCTGTGTTCTTTTGGCGGCAGAAACAGCATGAGCAAGGCGAGTGAAGCGAATCCGATGAGCGTAGGCGCAGCGCCAGCCTGGGCATAAAACAGGCCAAAAATAGCGGTGCCTGCAATCTGTCCTAATGCCAGCATGAAAAAGGTAACGCCCACACCTGCAGCGGGTGAATCTTTCGTTATTGAAGCGCCAACAACCAGCAAGACACCCGATAACGTGACGTAACCTGCGCCACCAAGCGCGACAGCAGGATATAGCCAGCCTGAAAAGGTGTGGCTTAATGCCAATAAAAGCAGCGGAGTCGCCATAGAGAGTTGAGAAAGGCGGTAAATTTGTTTCATGCTGAGGTAACGCGCTGCGGGCCCGGTCATAACACCGGCTATTCCTGCGGCTCCGCTCACCAGCCAAAGCAGACTGCTAAGGTGTGGGTTCACGCCAAGATGATTACGCAAAATATCCGGGCCAAAATTCCACCACGCTGCACTGCTCATGCCGCTGATAAAGGCAATGATGATCAGTCGTTTCATTGGCGCGCGTAAAAGCCATTGATGTCCACGGTTATGATCTGGACTAGCCTTCAGTCGCTCGGCGGGAAGATAGCGAATCGCAGGTAACAGACATAAAACCGCCATTACGCCAAAGACCACGCAAGCGATGCGCCATCCGCCAGGTACAAAGGCCAACACGGGTACTGTCAAAATAATGCCTGCGCCTGTTCCTGCGTTAATAACCGTGTTTACCATCGCCTGTTTATTTTCAGCGACAGTGCGCGTAACTGCACTGGCAAGGGAAGGCGATGCCAGTCCTGAACTTAATCCAGCAATGAAAAGCCCACTGGCTAACATAGCGGGAGAGTGTGAAGCAGCGAGCAACAGCATTCCCGCAGCTGCGCACAGGGCGGCGATGACAGCAGGTAAACGTGGACCGAAGCGTGAAACCAAAAAAGAAGCGCCGACCACCGAAAGGCAATAAGCCAGATAACTGCATGCAGCAATAACGCCGGATAACCGTGGCGTAAAAGGAATGTCTTCTGCGATTGAAGGCATCATTAGCCCCCATGAAAACCGGGCCATGCCGTAGGTTACGGCTATCAACGAAAAGCCGGTGATCCCCAGCGCCAGAGACGTTCTCACAGCGCTGCTCCGCTTTTTTCATCAGCAGAGCAGCGGCATGACCTGCATCCAACGCGGCTTGCGAACCTGTTAACAGCGCTGTGGTAGAAGCCCCCTCAAAAAGAATCCAAATCACATTGATCAGTGCCTCGCGGTTTACACCATGAGAGTGGTTGATGCAGGCGGCGATGTAATGACGCAGCATATAGCGATAGTCCAATGCCAGCGCTGCCAGCGTCATGTCGTGCTCAGCATATTCAGCCCAGGCTTTGACAAAGAAGCACCCCTGAGCGCCGTTCTCATCCATCCACCGCTTCAGCTCTCGAAAAAGTTGGTCAATCGCTTCCACATGCTCGGCAGGATAGAGCGCTGAGAAAAAGCGGTTTTTACGCTGCTCCATCACAGAAGCAGTCAGGCTTTCGCGGGAAGGGAAATAGCGGTAAAGCGTACGCGTTGAGACGTTCGCTTCGCAACAGATATGGTCTGTGCTGGTGGCGTGGAAACCGTTGTTGTAAAACAACCGCTCTGCTGCGCGTAAAATATCATTTCTTTTGTCCATACTTTAAAAGTAAACCGATCGTTTTACTTTTGCTAGTTTAAAAAAGAATTTCGGTTTGGCGGCAGAGAACGTTGAAATGAAAAGGGGCAGCGCTATTACTGCGCTGCCCTTTTTTAGCCTAATTCCTGAGCGGTTTTATTCTCTTCTGAACAGCGCAATACTGCGGCCTTCGAGATCGAAATCCTTTTCTCGGGTAATAACAATGCCAGGTTTTACGGTATCGGAGGTTGAAAGCTCAAGTACCCAACCGCCTTCGCCAAACTGCGGGATACGGAAGGGTACAACACCTTCAAATGGATTAAACAGCATTAACACATCGTGCCAGACGCCTTCCTCGGCCTGAAGATCTGCCCGGCCTAAATAGACGCCGAGCGTGGTTCCTTCGTCCCATTGCTCAGGCAACTGGAATCCACCGCCCGCATTAAACCACTTGATATCCATGCCATCGCGCCAGTTTTCGCGACGTAGTAGTGGCTGTTCCGCACGAAGTTTGATCGCCTGACGAGTAAAATTGCGCAGCGCTTCCGCAGATTCCGGCAGATTATCCCAATGCACCCAAGAGATTTCGCTGTCCTGACAATAACCGTTGTTGTTGCCCATCTGACTGCGACCAAACTCATCGCCAGCCAATAACATTGGCGTGCCATGGGAAAACAGCAGCGTTGCAAGGAAATTGCGTTTCTGGCGTTCTCGCACCGCATTGATCGCTTCGTCATCCGTCGGGCCTTCAACGCCGTAGTTATAAGAGCGATTGTCATTATGGCCGTCGTTATTATCTTCGCCGTTGGCTTCGTTGTGCTTGTCGTTATACGAAACCAGATCGTTAAGTGTAAAACCATCATGAGCGGTGATGAAGTTGACGCTGGCCCAAGGTCGGCGTCCACGCTGATCATAAAGATCGCCGGAACCGAGCAAGCGGGTGGCAAAATCTGTCGAGACATTGTTGCCTTTCCAGTATTCACGCACCGTGTCGCGGTACTGGTCGTTCCATTCAGCCCAACCTGGCGGGAAACTGCCTACCTGATAACCGCCTGGGCCGATATCCCAGGGTTCGCCAATCAACTTCAATTTGGACAGCACGGGATCTTGCATCATCGCATCGAAGAAGCCGCCGCGTGGGTTAAAGCCTTCCGGCTCACGACCCAGAATGGTGCCGAGATCGAAGCGGAATCCGTCGATATGCATCGATTCTGCCCAATAACGCAGCGAATCCATTACCAGTTTCAGCACCCGAGGATGTGAAATGTTCACGGTATTGCCGGTTCCGGTATCGTTGATGTAATAACGGTGTTGATCGGGCAAGGTGCGGTAATAAGAAAAGTTATCAATCCCTTTGAATGACAGCGTTGGGCCAAGTTCATTGCCTTCAGCCGTATGGTTGTAAACCACGTCAAGAATCACTTCGATGCCTGCATCATGGAAAGCCCGCACCATATCGCGGAATCCCTGAATGCCCCGAGGGCCAAAATAGCGAGAGGCGGGCGCGAAGAAACCGAGCGTGTTATAGCCCCAAAAGTTTTTCAAACCTCTGTCGAGAAGATGCTGATCATCGGGGAAGCCGTGAATGGGCAGCAGCTCAACCGAAGTAACCCCAAGGCTTTTGATGTAGTCGACGGTGGATTTGTGGCTCATACCGTCGTAGGTGCCGCGAATATCGGGTGGTATGGCGG
This sequence comes from Candidatus Pantoea bituminis, assembly GCF_018842675.1. Classification (NCBI taxonomy): domain Bacteria; kingdom Pseudomonadati; phylum Pseudomonadota; class Gammaproteobacteria; order Enterobacterales; family Erwiniaceae; genus Pantoea; species Candidatus Pantoea bituminis. Next base: position 40,467 of record NZ_JAGTWO010000005.1, on the reverse strand, counting down.
AATTGAGCTGGGTAAAACCTTTTACATGGGTTTCATAGATAATAGTTTTCGACCACGGCACGTTCGGGCGATTTTTGTCTTGCCAGTCAAACTCATTAGGATCGATAACGCGACATTTCGGCATAAAAGGCGCGCTGTCACGCGTATCAAAAGTGAGGTCTTTGTCTTCATGAAGCAGGTCATAAGCGAAGTGCGATTCATCCCACTTAATATCGCCCGCGATCTCACGTGCATAGGGGTCAAGTAACAACTTGTTAGGATTGAAACGGTGACCATTTTCCGGGTCAAAAGGGCCATAAACGCGATAACCGTATAACGCACCTGGCTTCAGGCCAGGTATGTAACCATGCCAGACTTCATGGGTAAACTCGGGCAGATCCAGCCTGGCAATCTCCTCTTTACCGCTGGGATCGTAGAGACAAAGCTCAACGCGCTCCGCAGTGGCTGAAAAGAGAGCGAAATTAACGCCTTTACCATCATAATTGGCCCCGAGAAGATGACTATCTCCCGCTAAGATTTGAAAACCATTACTGTTTACCATTCTTCCCTCTCCATCAAATATGCCGATTTTCACGCAATACAGCATGTGTATTTCAATGCGATCACTCGCTCACGAGTACGACAGGAGACAATATTCGACTGTTTCCTGGTTGATGCGGTAGGTCAGAACTCTCTCTTCTCTACGATGAACTAAACGCTGGCGTCGATCAGCGAACCGCCTGGACAGTTATGGGTTCGGGTCATGCGAACGTAAAACTTGTTTACCGGTATGTTGTTGCCGGGGTGGACCGGCGCGGCTCTGGTAGCCTAAAGGTGGCATATCCTCGGGGTGAGGATGAGGCGATTTTAGGGTGCCTCGACCACAAGCAGCATACGTAGAAAAATCATAGACTATTCCGCAAAAGTTGTTTGCCTGCGGTGAAAAATGCGCAAAAACGGCGCTGAAAAACATGTCAATTTCAGCGCCGTTGAGTTGGCTTAACGCAGCGTACCGTCTGACGTTTCAGCCGGGACTTTTACCTGTTCTAAAGCGATGGGAATACTTTTGTAAGCGGGAATGCCACTCTGCGTATCGTGACTGTCCAACGGCACCAATACGTTTGCTTCTGGATAGTAAGCTCCGACAGAACCCGGTGCCATATCGATCACCACTATGGTCAACCTGGCCATTTTTCGCGAGGTTGGTTTGCCTTCAGGATCCAGGGCCACGATGTTGACCTGATCACCGACGCGCAGTTGACGTTTTTCTGCTTCATCAGCATTGATAAACAGCACATCACGACGCCCAGTCACGCCGCGATAGCGGTCATTCAGACCATATAAAGTGGTGTTGTATTGGTCATGGCTACGCAGCGTGGTGAGCACCAGGTCGTGGCAGCGGAGTGAACGGGGATCTTCGTTTATTCCCTGCATCACCTTGAACTGTGCCTTTCCTGAAGGTGTGTTCCAGACGCGCTCCGATGCCGTGTTGCGCAGGCGGAATCCGCCGGGTTTTTTACCCGCTCATTGAAGTTTTCAAATGCAGGAAACACCGCTTCGATGGCATCACGGATAAAGCTGTAATCGCCAATCATTTTTTCCAGTCAACCACGCTATTCGGCAAGGTTGCCATCGCCAGTTCGCCCACCAGCGCCGGTTCAGATTTGAGCAGTGGAGAGGCGGGTTTCAGCGAGCCGCGTGAGGCGTGCACCATCGACATCGAATCTTCTACCGTCACGCTCTGCGCGCCAGAGGTTTGTATGTCGGTTTCAGTGCGGCCAATCACCGGCAGCAGATAATTGTGTTTGCCCAGCAGCAGGTGTGAGCGATTAAGTTTCGTTGCCATGTGCACCACTAAATCCAGTTTACGCATGGCGGGAAAAGTCACTTGTGGATCAGAAATCGCTTCAGCCAGATTCCCCCCAAACAAAGCAGGGCTTTGGTATGTCCATCACGCATCGCCTGAATCGCCGCCACGGCGCCGTGGCCATGCTCCTGTGGTGGCTTAAAGCCAAAAACCTTTTCAATGCTGTCGAGCAGCGATTGCGGAGGAATTTCAGTGATACCCACGGTGCGATCACCCTGCACATTGGAGTGACCCCGTAACGGGCAAATACCTGCGCCTTTTTTCCTATGTTGCCACGAAGCAGCAGCAGGTTAGCGATTTGCTGCACATTTTGAGTGCCATATTGATGCTGTGTGATCCCCATGCCGTAACAGATGATAGTGCGTTCAGCATTGGCGTAGAGCCGCGCAATGTGTTGAATCTCTTCGCGCTCCATACCGGAAACTTTAAGGATGTGATCCCAGTTTGTGGCATCCAAATCCGCTTTTAGCGCATCAAATCCTTGGGTATGTTCTTCAATAAACGCGCTGTCGATAACACCCGCTTCACCTTTTTCCAGCGCCGCTTCGTGCATGGTCAGCAAGATTTTCATCACACCTTTCAGCATCGCCGCATCGCCGCCCACGCGAACCTTGTAATACGTCGAGGCCAGTTCGGTTGAACTCATAGACAGCATTTCAATCGGGCTTTGCGGTGAGGTAAAGCGTTCCAGTCCGCGCTCGCGCAAGGGATTGATCGCAACGATGGTCGCACCGCGCTTTGAAACTTCACGTAAGGTACCTAACATGCGCGGATGGTTGGTGCCGGGATTATGACCAATACAGAGCACCAGATCGCAATGATCAAAATCGCTCAGCTCAACGGTGCCTTTGCCGACGCCAATGGATTCAGGCAAACCAACGCTGGTGGGTTCATGGCACATATTTGAGCAATCGGGAAAATTATTGGTGCCATATTCGCGAGCAAACAGCTGCCAGAGAAAGGCAGCTTCATTTGAAGCGCGCCCAGAGGTATAAAACTCAACGCTGTTGGGATCCTCGTAGCTGCGCAAATGCTCACCGATCTCTTTAAAAGCCGTTTCCCACTCGATGGGCTGATAAGTATCGGACGCCGCATCGTATTTCATTGGATGGGTCAGGCGACCTTCACCTTCCAGCTCAAACGCATTACGCTCCCATAACTCGCTGACCGTATGGGCAGCAAAAAATTCTGGCGTGGTGCGTTTGCTGGTGGCTTCCCATGAAACCGCTTTTGCGCCGTTTTCACAAAATTCAAATGAAGAGGCATGTTGAGGATCGGGCCAGGCGCAGCCGGGGCAATCAAAACCCTGGGGCTGATTGACTTTGAACAACGCAATGACATCTTGCTTCACAGACATCTGACCGCGAATCGCGTCTGCCACTGCTTTTAACGCACCCCATCCGCCAGCTGAACCGCCATAAGGTGCAATGCCGATAGTACGATTTTGCTCTTTCATAATGCTCCGCAGGTCCTGTTTTGTTTTTTTAAGTTTGGTACAAAACGGAGATTTCGTGATGCGCAGCTTAAATTTGAACGTAGGCGTTTTTTACAAAATGTTTCGTCTGCGTTGATGCACGGGCAGCAAATCATTCACCTCGTTGAGATTTCTGGATTAACGAATACGAGGTGAAATGCGCAATTAAGAAGAGATTCTTGCCGCGCATAACCGCATGCTTTTCAAATAAATGGGGGCATATGATCCGTGTTGCGAGGGGGTTCAAGCGACATACTGTACAACTCTTCAGCTTTTAGCTTGGTCACTAACGTCGCGCTACATCAGCCAGTAATCGCACGATTTGTGGCTGTAGTTTTTGAGCTATAGCCACAATAGCCATTTAATCAGCATCACCCTGCAGCAAGGATGTTCCGTAGGAATTATCGACAGTGCAACGCCAACAATTATCGCTCTCCTGGCGAAAAACATACGTTGCCCGACGCGTCGTTTCCCGCGTTTTACCTTGATCATCAGGGTATCGAAGCACAGTTTCCATGATAACCAGCGCGGTTCCGCCACCTTCAATCACCTGCATCTCACCCTGTTCTACCACCAGCTGACCTTGAAAATGTTCGGCGATGGCGATAAAGGCTTTCCTGATGTTCTCTTTTCCATGAGCAATCATGCCCGGCTTTATAACTAGCGCGGCGTCTTCCGCGTAATAGGTCATCAGTGAATCAAAATCTTTCGCTGAGATAGCCTTGTCGCATGCTTCAATAATCTGCCGTATCGGGTGAGTATTCACGCGCTGATTTCTCCTTAACGTTAATGACCTGCATTTACCTTAGCATTAACTCGCAGCTTGGTTCACGGCGCCAGCATTGTCCACTCATATGTGACAGTAATTGCCATTTTACAGCATTGATGCGCAAATAGGTTTACCTGTAATCTCTTTCTATCGAAGCGCAACACAGCTTCACTCATTTAAAACAGAGAGTTAGGGAGCACATCATGATTGAACAACGTCTTTCTGAACAACGCGGATTAGGTGATCACGGTTGGTTGAATTCACGTCACACATTCTCATTTGCTAATTACTGGGACCCTAAACAAGTTGGCTTCTCTGACTTGTTGGTGATTAACGATGATCGCGTAGCAAAAGGCCGCGGTTTTGGTGCTCATCCACACAGCAATATGGAAATCATCTCCTATGTGCTGGAGGGAGCGCTAGAGCATAAAGATTCAATGGGCACCGGTTCGGTGATTGTCCCCGGTGATGTGCAGTTGATGAGTGCAGGCAGTGGCGTAACACACAGTGAATATAACCACTCAAGCACGGAAGGGGTTCATTTCCTGCAAATTTGGGTGGTGCCTTCAGAGAAAAATACGCCGCCTGGCTATCAACAGGTGAGCGTGTCGGAAAGTGATAAACGGGGAAACTTGCGTCTTATTGCTTCACCTGAAGGTGTAAACAACGCACTTCGCATTCGCCAGGATATCAACATCTACGCCGGGTTGTTTACGGGTGATGAGCAGCAAACCTTTACGTTGGATGAAGAGCGCTATGCCTATATTCATGTCGTGCGTGGCAATATCATCATTAACGGCGTGCAGTTTAAATCAGGTGATGGTGCCCGCGTTCGTGATGAAAAAGCGCTGACCTTCGCTAACGGTGAAGACGCAGAAGTGCTGTTATTTGATCTGCGGCCGATTGAAGTCAACCAGCCTTCTCGATAAGCGCTGTTGCATCCTATCGCCTCTCTTCCCAACAAAAAAACCGACCTTTTACAGGTCGGTTTTGGCTTAAGGTGTGATGTGGTGTGTTAACTGCACGGCTTAACCACGCAACGGATTAGCGTGCTTTCAGGAAGGTCAGTAAATCTTCGTTTAGTTGATCCTGATGCGTGACAGCAAAACCGTGCGGCGCATTGTCATACACCTTCAACGCCGAACCTTGGATCATCTCAGCCGCGACTTTACCGGTGGTTTCAAACGGAACGATCTGATCGTTACTGCCATGAATCACTAAAGTGGGAACATCAATTTTCGCCATGTCAGCGCGGAAATCCGTCTCGGAAAATGCCGTTACACAATCCACTGTTCCTTTCAGAGATGCCATCAGCGCGATGTTCAGCGTCTGAGTCAGTACGCCTTCGGAAACAGTCTGGCCCGCATTAGTGCCATAAAAAGGGGCGGCAAAGTCGCTGATAAACTGCGCACGATCTTTAAGCAAACCCTCTTTGATGCCAGCAAATACCGATTTATCCACGCCCTGAGGGTAATCTTCTGCCTGACCAAAAATCGGTGTTACTGCGCCCAGCAGCACCAAACCCGCAACGCGTGCGCTGCCGTAATGGCCGATATAGCGAGTGACATCGCCGCCACCCATGGAGAAGCCGACTAAGGTGACATCTTGTAGATCAAGGCTGGTGATGAGGTCATTAATGTCTGAAGCAAAGGTGTCATAGTCGTAACCGGTCCAGGGTTGATCGGAGCGGCCAAAGCCACGACGGTCAAAGGCAATGGCGCGATAACCACGCTCGGCCAGAAAATTCATCTGGCTGTCCCACATATCCGCATCCAGCGGCCAGCCGTGACTGAACAGCACCGGCTTGCCGGTTCCCCAATCTTTGAAGTAAATCTGTGTGCCGTCTTTTGCTTTGATTGTGCTCATTTCTGTCCCTTACGTTGAATGAATAACAGGAGTAATAGGTGCACCCGTTAGACGGGCGCGACCAGATACCTGACTTCAGGAAGGCTTTCTCCCTGATGGAATGCAAAAACGCGATTCTGAATTTTGCGATCATTCATGGTGTAGCGTTCTTTTTGACGCAAGTGCTCCATCCATGAGCCAACCACGAAGGTTTCGACGAAAATACCGGGCTGCAAAATGTCTTCATACACAGACCAGTTTATTGCGCCGCCACGACGTCGCACCCGGCGCATATCCTGCATACAGACGGTAAAGTCGTGCGCATCGTCTGTTTTGATCAGGTATTCATAACTCACCATCACCGGGCCGCGATCGTGGCGGATATCCAGCGCTGGCACGGTTTCGCCATCAGCGATACTGTCCAGATTCAGGTCAGGATCCAGATCTAACCGCCAACGCAGCACGGTGGCGCTTGCCAAAAACATGCCTGCGGTGGCAATTGAAAGTGAAACCGGAATACTGAAATGCGATGCCAGCTGTCCCCAGACGGCGCTGCCGACGGTCATCGAACCAAAGAACACCGTCAGGTATACTGCCAGGGCGCGGGCCTTCACCCATTTTGCCGCACTGCGCTGCGCGCCAAGATTGAGCGTAGAAAGCACCGCAATCCATGCAAATCCCGTGAAGAATTCAAACGCATTCAGCAACCAGAAGTGGCGCACGAACGCCAGTGCCAGCATAGTTACGGCAAACATCAGGCTCGCCAGTACCATCAAACGATCGGGACTCAAGCTTTTACGCATTCTCGGCAGTAAAACCGCCCCGAAAATGGCGCCGACGCCGATACACGCCAGCATGATGCCGTATCCACCTGGCCCCAAGCCAAGCTCGCGCCGCGCCACCAGCGGTAACAAAGCCCAACCGGCGCTGCCAAAAAGGAAGAAGGCGACGGTCCGCACCAGTACGTTCCGCAATACCGGAGCTGCATGGACATAACGCAGTCCCGCACGTACTGCTGAGAAAAATGTTCTGGCGGCAGACGCTGCACGCTCGGTTCAGCTTTCCGGTGATAGAGCACCCAAGCCACGCCGAGCACCGAAATGGCGTTGAGCATAAATACCATCCACGGGCCAGCGAAGGAGAGAATCAAACCGCCCAGCGCCGGGCCAATGGCGCGACTGATATTGATGCCCAGCGAGTTCAGCGCGATGGCCGGGCCAAGCTCATCCTTTTTCACCAGGTCAGGCACAATGGCCTGGAACGGTGGTGAACTCATCGCTGCACCCGCACTCAGCAGGAATGCGGCAATCAGCAAAATTAACGGCGTGATGTGGCCGGTAAAAGAGAGGATTGTCAGCCCTGTCGCAGCAATAAATACCCACAGCTGGGAAAACAGCAGGTACTTGCGTCGGTCAATGATGTCAGCCATCACCCCGGACGGCAGCGCAAACAGGAACATCGGCAAGCTGCTGGCGGCCTGAACCAGCGCAACGGACAGCGGATCGGCGCTTAGCGTCAACATCGTCCAGTTCACGCCAACATCGTTCATCCATGAACCAATGTTGGACATCACCGTGGCGATCCACAGCATACGAAAAACGGGCTGACGAAGCGGTTGCCACGGTGAAGGGCTAGCTATAACAGCTTCTTCCGGCAGTTCTGGCGTGACGTCGTTGATGTCATTAACTTGCGCCATGTCGTACCTCCTGATGAGGGCCCGCTGCGATACGCCATTTTCCCGGCCCGGTTATGGCTAGCGTGGTAAAAATGATCAGTAGCAGCCAGCCAAACTGACCTTCAGCAATTGACCAGCCAGGATGCACGAACAGCATCGCTACCAGCAAAACGCCTATAATCGGCAGGCAGGCGAGGCGGGTGCCAACACCCAGAATGATAAATATCGGGCAAATCACTTCAGCAAATATGGCCGGGATAAGGCTCATGTAAGGGCCCATGCCAAAGGGATCTTCGATACGCGTCAGCTCTTCACTGAAGTGAAATACCTTGGGAAGCCCGTGCACATGCAGTAACAACAGGCTGCCAGTCAGGCGCAGGAAGAACAGCCCCAGATCAATCCGGGGCGGGATAAAAAGTGCAGATGAGTTTTTCATGATTAAAACGCAAAGCAGCTGCAGCCGAGCGCGCCCCAGAAGGCGTTGTCTCCGGCGACGGGCACGTCAGAGCCGCGCGCGATGTCGTGCGAGTGGCTGTGCACCCCGCACGGACCGCTGCACTGGTGCGGCTGTTGCATCATGCCCACGCGCGTGGCCGCGGTGGGCGGCGCGCTGCGGTAGTGCCCCGGCACCGTCACCACCGGCGACCAGTCGGGCAGCACCGGGATCGCAGGCGGCGCTTCTGCACTGAACGAGCCGGCGGCATACACCACGTTGCCGTCCACCACCGTCAGCACCGACTCGATGCCCTTGATCTCCTCTTCCGGCACGCTGAAAAAGTCTTTGCTCAGCACCGCCATATCCGCCAGCTGGCCGGCCTTGATCTGGCCCTTTTTTCCCTGCTCGCTGGAGAACCAGGCGCTGCCCTGCGTCCACAGCATCAGCGCGGTTTCGCGGTCGAGGCGGGCGTTGACGTCATACATCTGCATGCCACCCACGGTGCGCCCGGAGACCAGCCAGTACAGCGCGGTCCACGGGTTGTAGCTGGCGACGCGCGTGGCGTCCGTTCCCAGGCCAACCGGCACGCCGGTTTCCAGCATGCGCGCCACCGGCGGCGTGTGGCGGGTGGCCTCAATGCCGTAGCGTTCGGCAAAGTATTCGCCCTGGAACGCCATGCGGTGCTGCACCGCGATGCCGCCGCCCAGCTCTTTAATGCGGTCGATGTTGCGCTGCGTCACGGTCTCGGCGTGGTCAAAGAACCAGTGCAGGCCGTTGAACGGGATGTCGCGGTTGACCTTTTCAAACACGTCCAGCATGCGGCTGATCGACTCGTCGTAGGTGGCGTGCAGGCGGAACGGCCAGCGGTGCTCGACCAGATGACGCACCACGCGCTCCAGCTCGTCCTCCATGCCCGGCGCCAGGTCCGGGCGCGGCTCGAGGAAGTCCTCAAAGTCTGCGGCCGAGAACACCAGCATTTCGCCCGCCCCGTTGTGGCGGAAGTAGTCGCTGCCCTGGCCCGGCGTCAGCATGTCGGTCCACTTTTCGAAGTCCTCCAGCTCGTGCCCCGGGCGCTGGGTAAACAGGTTATAGGCGATGCGCAGCGTCATCTGCTTTTTCCCGTGCAGCTCGGCGATCACCTCATAGTCTTCGGGGTAGTTCTGGAAGCCGCCGCCGGCGTCGATGGCGCTGGTCAGGCCGAGGCGGTTCAGCTCGCGCATAAACTGGCGCGTCGAGTTGACCTGCTGCTCCAGCGGCAGTTTCGGGCCCTTTGCCAGGGTTGAATAGAGGATCATGGCGTTGGGACGGGCGATCAGCATGCCGGTGGGGTTGCCGTTGCCGTCGCGCTGAATTTCGCCGCCCGGCGGGTTTGGCGTGTCCCGGGTGTAGCCGACCACTTTCAGGGCGGCGCGGTTGAGCAGGGCGCGGTCGTAAAGGTGCAGCACGAACACCGGCGTGTCCGGCGCGGCTTCGTTGATCTCATCCAGCGTCGGCATGCGGCGCTCGGCGAACTGAAACTCGGTCCAGCCGCCCACCACGCGCACCCACTGCGGTGACGGCGTGCGCAGCGCCTGCTCCTTCAGCATGCGCAGCGCGTCAAATACCGACGGCACGCCCTCCCAGCGCAGCTCCAGGTTGTAGTTCAGGCCGCCGCGTATCAGGTGAAGGTGAGAATCGTTGAGGCCGGGCACGGCGGTGTGGCCCTTGAGGTCAATGACCTTGGTGCCTTCGCAGTGATGCTGCATTACTTCTGCCAGCGTACCAACTTCAAGAAACTTGCCGTCACGAATGGCAACGGCTTCAGCAACCGGGTTTTCCCGATCCACCGTGTGAAATTTGCCGTTAGTTAAAATCAGCTCTGCTTTACCAAGCGAAACCATAGATCCTCCTGAACTGGTATGTCCGAATAGGGCGGCTGTGCCGCAGGACGGGAAATGCGCTGCCGCAGGGAAAGCAGAGCACGAACAGAACAGGATTATGGTGAGACTGAAGTGGCAGCGTCTAGTTATACGAAAGGATACCTATACCTTCGTATAGTTATACACAGAGATAATAGTGCGTATAAAGAAAGCCTCCTACACTGCGGCCTGACAGTGACCACCGGTTTAGCATGATGATGTTTGACGGACTTGCCGTCATGCTCATGCCTGAGCCCTAAAGCGGCCTCGCATCTGGCTACTGTCACCTTTGATCCGTACTGATATTCACGGAAATCCAGTTACATTAACCTCAATGGGTAAATTCATGTCTAATTCAAAGCTTGAAGTCCTGACGCCACAGAACAGCCAGATTATTTTTATCGATCAGCAGCCACAGATGGCCTTTGGCGTGCAGTCAATTGACCGCCAGGTGCTGAAAAACAACGTGGTGGCGCTGGCCAAAGCGGCCAAAGTCTTCAACATCCCGACCGTCCTGACCACCGTTGAGACCGAAAGCTTTTCCGGCAACACCTTCCCGGAGCTGCTGGACGTGTTCCCGGGCCAGGACATCCTTGAGCGTACCTCAATGAACTCCTGGGATGACCAGAAAGTGCGTGACGCACTGGCCGCTAACGGCAAGAAAAAGGTGGTGGTTTCCGGCCTGTGGACGGAAGTCTGTAACAACAGCTTCGCCCTGTGCGCAATGCTGGAAGGCGACTACGAAATCTACATGGTGGCGGATGCGTCAGGCGGCACCACCAAAGAGGCCCATGACTACGCGATGCAGCGCATGATCCAGGCCGGCGTGATCCCGGTGACCTGGCAGCAGGTGATGCTGGAGTGGCAGCGTGACTGGGCACACAAAGAGACGTACAACGCGGTAATGGATATCGCGAAAGAGCATTCAGGCGCTTACGGTATCGGCGTTGATTATGCCTACACCATGGTGCACAAAGCGCCTTCCCGTCAGAAGAGCGAACACCAGACTCTGGCTCCGGTACCTGCACCGGTTCGCTAATTGCACCGGTTCGCTAATTTGCTAAGCTGGCTGGTCCGTTTCGCGACTGGCCAGCCATTGCAGCATTAGTGGGGTTGCTGGGCATGTTGGTCTGTATTCCGCCAGACAAGCGGTTAATCACTTGTTAGTCCGTTATGCTGGCTTGATTTCACCCTGAATGCGTACCGACAATCAGCGGAACCCCGCCTCCGGGTGGAGGGAAAACACCTTAAGGAACATCCTCGTGCACGCGTGAGGATTATCAGAGGATAACAGCATGATGCTGTCTCATCGTATTGTCATCGTTGATGATGAACGCTCAGTGCGTAGCGGACTGAGCAATTTACTGCATTCTGATGGGTATACCACCCGGGCGTATGCGTCTGGCGAAGAGCTGCTCTGCGATGACACTGCGCTTGATGACGTCGACATGCTGATCCTCGATATCCGCTTAAAAGGAATGAGTGGTTTTGAACTTTTTGCAGAGTTGAAGAAAAAATCGGCTTTGCCCCCGGTGATCTTCATCTCGGCCGATCAAGAAGAAAACATGCAGTGGTATGCCATCGCGCTCGGCGCATTAACCTTTTTGCGCAAACCGATTGATGTTGATACGCTCCTGACACTGATTCGTAGCGAGTTATCTCAACGGGAAGCACGCTGATGAGTATCATTTCTGTCATTCCATCCGAGAACGACGATGAGGGCATTACGCTCTCAGACGATGCCAAACTCACTTTGCTGACGCAAGATGGTTGTATTGCCTGGTATATTGGCACGCCTTCTGTCGGAGAGATGTTTATCCTGGCGACAGCTGCCAGCGATGAGGTGGCATTTCAGAGCACGCAGTTGTTAAAAAATGAGTTCGCTCTTTCTACTCAACTTTCCTCACTATGGGCGGTAAAACCCTCTGGCCACTCACGCTATCATGGCCGCTATTCGCTGATTTATCCGGTTTTTCCCTTCAGAACGTTGGCACAAATCATAGGTACGCCCACCGAAAAAATCAGTGATTACCTGCGAAAAGCCATCCAGCTTTGTCTTCCTTTGAGTGAATTGCACCATCAGGGCATCGTGCATGGCGATATTAAACCCGGCAATCTGTTCCTCAATGATCAAGGCTCTTACCGAATTGGTGGATTTGGCCTGGCCTCCACGGCGGCTCACTCACTGTTGAAGAATACCTTTCGTGCCTCTGGCGGCACGTTAGCCTACATGTCGCCGGAACATACCGGACGCACGCCCAATCCGGTAAATAGCCTCAGCGATCTCTACAGCCTTGGCATTGTGTTGTATGAAATGCTGACCGGCAAGTTGCCCTTCGGCTCTCCCGATGCAGGGCAGGCGGAATGGATTCACCATCATATTGCGACGGCACCGCGCCCACCGGAGTGTGTCAGAGCCGATGTGCCACCGATGTTGTCCGCTATTTTGCTGCGGCTGATGACGAAATCACCGGCGAACGGTTATCAAACTATTGACGGTCTTATCGCGGATCTTCGCCGCTGCCAGGCGACGTTAACGGCCGAAAATGAGATTGCGCTGTTTACGCCTGGCTTACAGGAGCGTTTCACGACGAATTTTCGTGCTGAAACGCTCTTTACCAGCCATCCGCAAGCGCGAATATTGATTCATGCGTTGGAGGATGTGCATCGCAGTTCGACGCAAACGCTGGTGATGATCAGCGGTGCACCGGGCTCAGGAAAGTCTTCGCTTATCGCGACCGCACTGAAAAAATTGCAGGACAAACACATCCTGTTGACGGTAAGCAAAGCCGATCAGCATTCACCGGTTGTGCCTTACTCGGTATTAGCGTCGGCATTTCGTAGGGTGACGTTATATCTGCTTGGTTTATCCGCAGCGGATGTTAAAGCGTGGCAAGCGCGGCTTTTACATTACCTCGATGATTACGTTGCTTTGGCGGTAGAGCTGGTGCCTGAATTAAAACAACTGCTCAATATCAGTGCGCCGGTTGTTTTAGAGATGGACACGCTGGATGCGCGTGAACGCTTTAATCAAATGGCTTGTCGCCTACTCAACGCATTTGCCACGCCCGGCAGGCCACTGGTGATGTTGATCGATGATATTCACTGGGCAGATCATGCCAGCTTGCAGTTGCTGGAAACGTTGATTGTGCGCAACGAAAATCTTCCTTTCATGCTGGTTGTTACACACAGAGATGCAGAATCGATGCCTTGCCCATTGATTGCAGGCTTTCTTACCCGCATACGAGCATCAGCCGCGCGCGTCATGGACATTACGCCTGAACCCCTTTCGGTGAAAGCGGTGTCGCGCTGGCTCGCTGGCGCACTGCATACCCGAGCGAGTAGCACCTTTGAGCTGGCTCAACTTATCCATGAAAAAACGCACGGCAATCCACTGTTTATTCGGGAATTTTTCAGGCAGGCGGTAGAGGATGGGCTGGTTTTTTACAGTAAAGACCCACTGAAATGGCACTATGATCACACAGCCCTGAAAGCTCGCCAGTACACAGATAATGTCGCGAGTATTGTGGTAAAGCAGCTCGAAAGGATGCCGGAGTCGGCGCGCCAGCTTTTAGGATGCCTTGCCTGTTTAGGCAGCAACGGCGATCTCGCTTTAATCAGTCAAATTCTTGGCATGAGTGTGCTAAAGGTTCAGGAACGGCTTGCGCCTGCCATTAGCGCAAAATTTATCACGCTCACCTGCGATGAATATGCTTTTAGCCACAATCGCGTTCACGATGCCGCATTTTCACTGATTAGCTTTAAACAAAAGCTTCGCCTACATCAACAAGCTGCCTGCCTGTTAGCGGAGTCTGCAAGGCGGGCTGAAGGCAACGAGACCTTGTTCCGTGCCGTGCATCACATTACGTTGATGTGTGACGCTCCGCTGACGTCAATGCAGAGTAAAAATTATTATCAACTTAGCTTTATGGCGGCTCAACAAGCAAAGCGAGCAGGGGATTACACCTCGGCATTACGTTATTTGCAGACGGCACACACACTGAATGGCCAACTTACTCAACGCAATGATTTTGCCATAAGCCTGGAGCAGGCAGATTGCAAATTCCTGCAAGGGAATCTCAGCGAGGCTCAGCAGCTTTGCACGCAGTTGTTAAGTATGCCGGGCAATCTGACCGAAAAATCTGCCGCTGCCTGCTTGTCAGCTGAGATTCATATGCGCCAGTCAGACAACTATTTAGCCTTAGAAACGGCGCTTGCCTGGCTCGCGGTATTTGGTTTGCATTTCAATCGTTATCCTGATGATGCTGAATGTCACGCGGCTTGGCATTCGCTTAAAACCCGGTTAGGTGACGACCCCGAAGCGATATTAGGTTCGCTGCCTTTGATCACGGATCGTGAGAAAGAGTCGGTATTGAATTTGATGGCCAGCACCATCTTTGCCTCTTCCTATGATTGTCCGCAGCTGCACCTGTTGTTGGTGTGTAAGATGCTGGAAATGACGCTGGACCATGGATTAACGGGCGCTTCAGCATTTGGATTGGCATGGTTTAGCGTGCTGATTTCGGATCGCTACAAAGCGTATCACTTTGGTTATCAATGCGGTCTGCTGGCTACACAACTGGCGGAACAGCATGATTTTACCCGCTATAAAGCCCGGACGCTGTTACCCCTCGATCAAGTGGGGATTTGGACGCAACCTTTGTCGTTCGCTATTGATTGCGCAAAGCAAAGTTTTAATGTGGCTGTTGCGCATGGCGATAGTTCCTTTGCCTGCCTCGCGTTGCGCCATCAGATCATGAATTATCTGACGCGCGGCGATCATCTGGAATCCGTCTTGACCTCAATTGAACGTGGTCTGGCCTTTACCCAAAAATCCTATTATCCAGATGTTGAAAACGTTCTGTTAATGCAGAAGTACTTTGTGATGCATTTACGCAACGGAACGGGGCACACATTCACCGGTTTTGATTGGTATCCTGAAACGTTAATTGGCAGTGAGCCGGGGCTCATGTCCGGGCCGAAAGCGATGGTGCAATTTTGGTCCTGGATCTATCGCGGGATGACCCATTTTTATGCCAGTGAATATTCAGACGCTTTGCGCTATTTCGATCTCGCAACACAGCTCATCAGTGCGGTGCCGGGATATATTTATCTGATGGATCTGCATTTCTACAGCGCGCTTTCTCATACCTTGTCAATGCGTCACGAATCAAACAATCCTTCAAGTTACCGTGCAGCGGAAAGCCATCTTAACGTCATTTCTGAATGGGTAGCGCTCAACCCGGCGCTGTTTGCAGATAAAGAAGCGTTAATCAAAGCAGAACTGGCAAGGCTTGCCGGCGAATTAGGGCCTGCTCTGGCGCAGTATGAATCGGCGATTGCGCTTTCTCGCCAGGCTGGTTTTACCCACATCAATGCGTTGGCCAATGAGTTGGCAGGTCACTGCGCCCGAAGTTTTAAATTAGATATCGCCGCAGATGCCTATTTTAAAGGTGCGATGAGCGGTTGGGAAAACTGGGGAGCGATTGCCAAAGTTCGTCTGCTTGAGCAGAGCCATCCGCATCTGACCACGCAGGGGCAAAGTAGTGCATTTGCGACCATTCCTTTTGCTCAGGATGAATCGATCCAGGATCTTGAAAGTGTGGTGACGGCGGTTCGGGCTTTAACCGAAGAGATTAATCTGGATCGGTTGATTCATATTCTACTGAGGATGTTGCTTGAACGTTCAGGTGCGCAACGCTGCCATTTGATTCGCGTGCTGGATGGCAATATTCCGCAAACAGAAGCGTGGGCAGAAGCGACAGCGGATGGCGTTCGAGTAAAAATAGCGAGAGAAAGACCCGCAGCGACAGATTTACCGCTTTCAGTGCTCTCTGCTGTGATTCGAACAGGGCAGGAGATTCGCACGGGCAAACCTGAAGAATTTAGCCCGTTTAGTCAGGATCCGTATCTTGTTGCCTCCGGCGCGGCTGTTTTGTGTGTGCCCATGTTTAAACAGGCCAATATGGTTGGGGTGCTCTATCTGGAAAATCGCCTGATGCCCGATGTCTTTACCGCAGAGCATTCACACATTGTAAAAACCCTCAGCGCGCAGGCTGCTGTTTCATTGGAAACTGCACGGTTGTATGCCGAACTGCTGGAAGAAAACATTCACAGACGTCGCGTTGAGAAACAGCTGCGTGATAGTCAGACTTCATTGATGTTGGGAGAAAAAATCAGCCATACCGGCACATGGAGCTGGGAAATTGAACAGGACATGATGATCGTATCGAATGAATATGGCCGAATTCTTGGCCTACCTGAAAATCAGGATCGATTGTCTATGGCCGATTTCCTGACTCGTGTTCACGCTGATGATTTTGAATGTATCAATGAACTCGTCAATGTCAGCGTTCGAAAAGGGATCACTATGCAGGCGGAGTTTCGCGTAATAAGACCTGATGGTGAATGTCGCTATATCAAGGGGATAGGGCAACCGGTGGATAACTGGCCGGAGGTTAAAGAGTACTTTGGCACCATTGCAGACATTACGCTTCAGCGCAGAGCGGAAGATGCGGTGCGCATCGCACAGGCTGATTTGGCCCGCGTTTCTCGTGCCACAACGGTAGGCCAGCTAACATCCTCAATTGCCCACGAAATTAATCAGCCGCTGATGTCAATTGTGGCAAATGCAGGCGCAAGTCTCCGTTGGTTGAAGCGTGAACCGCTGAATCTGGAAAATGCCTGCCTGAGTCTGGATGAGATTATCGATGAAGGTAAACGTGCGGGTGAAATTATTCGTGGTTTGCAGTCGTTGACGCGGAACCACGATTCCGCCTATGCACCGGCTAATTTGCATCTTATCGCGAAAGATATTTTGTCGCTGTCACGCATGGAACTTGAAAGCAAAAGGGTTTCGCTGGAGTTGCAGCTAAGGGCAAACCAGGCGGAGATATTTTGCGATCGGATTCAAATTCAGCAGGTCTTACTGAATTTAGTCATCAACGCTATCGAGGCCATGTCGTCAATAGAAGATCGGACCCGAACACTGACACTTTCAACCTTTAATCCTACACCTGAGACGATTCGCTTCGAGGTGCTTGATAATGGAACCGGCCTGACACAAGAGGTTCATGAGCGCATTTTTGATTCGTTTTATACGACTAAAAAAGAGGGGATGGGAATGGGGTTGACCATTAGCAAAAGCATTATCAAAAAGCATTGTGGCGAGCTGGAAGCTGAAAATCGTCCTCTCTTCGGCAGCGTCTTCTGGTTTACGTTACCCACCGAGCAGTGAAGATCGTGTGCCCGCCAGGGCACAGTTTTGCGTTACGAGCCCTACGCCACCTAAAATTACGAAGGCGACGGCTCCTTTATCGACGCCGGTTATTCAGGATATTGAGTCGTTCTGCTGTTCTGACTAAATCAGAGAGGGAACGCGCATTCATTTTATCCATCACTCGACGTTTATGAACCTTTGCCGTGATCTCACTAATGCCCATCTCTGCGGCGATCTGTTTGTTAAGAAGCCCGCTTATCGCGAGCATCATGACCTCGCTTTCACGTGGCGTCAGCGTCTGATGCCGTGATGTCATCTCTAACTTCTCCTGAGATGAGGTCATATTTTCCTCAGAAATACGCAGCGCTTCCGCCACGGCTTCAAGGATGCGATCGGGATCAACAGGTTTAGTCAAAAATTCATACGCGCCCGTTTTCATCGCTTTTACCGTCACAGGAATGGTACCAAAACCCGTCAGGAATATGGTAGGAATGGAATAGCCCCGCGCACTTAAGGTTTTGACCACATCAAAACCGTCAGCGCCAGGCATATTAATATCCAAAACCAGGCAACAGGGCGTGGGATTAATGTTATATGCCAAGAATTCCTGCGGTGAGGAAAAAGGAATAACGTCATAATTCACTGAGCTGAGCAGATTATTGAGCGCAGAGATTACGGATGGGTCATCATCAACTACATACACTATGTGATTCATAATTGGTCTCATTTAAAACCTGAAATTCACTGATGTTTAAAGTAGTGCGTAGATTTAATATACCGTTAAAAGGATGTTTTTCCACACGTGGTGTCTACAAGCCGCCAGCATTTCCACGATATTATCATAATAGTAATCATTATCATCCTTTAATGCATGACTTAACGATAAATATCTAACCTATTGAGTTGGCTGTATTAATTACATACAGCGCATGTGGTGAGAACATGAGCAAGTGTTGAAATAAGCATCATAAATAGCCATTAATTACATAACATGTACGTTTATGCTTTTTTCATTGAATAAGGATGAGTGTTTCTCGAAATATAAAAATGCTTAATTTTTTTCGCCCCTCTTTTTACAATGCTAAATTTACTATTGAACAGATAAGGGCATGACAGAATGCGTTAACTTAAAAGACAATATTCTATATGAAATGTAATAATCATTATTATATCCTGCTGTTACGCGTAACTTATTACTACAAATCATCAAACTTAGAGGTTAATCGCTATTCTTTAACACCCTAAGCTTTTAATTTAAACAGTCCTGCAGCGTGATTTTCTAAGCTGATGTGGTTATTTCTCAACACTATTTCAATCTGGCGCGCCAATCTGATGCAACGATTGACGCTATTTCGCACTATTTGGTGAGATGACCTCCATGAGTCTACTCTTTAGTGCTGACCTTCTCACATCATCCCTCGAAAGCCAGCGGGGCTTCAGCAAAAGCGGGCAATAAACCCGTTTCGCTGCAAATTACATGCGCCATACACATTGAGAGAATCGTAAATCTGACGGCCTAAAAATTAACGCCTCAGATTTGAGGAATTAACATGCATAGCGAAAATGAAAACAGTCAGGCAAGAAATGTGCTCGTCATCGGTGGAAGCCGGGGAATCGGTGAAGCGATAGTTCGCCGCTTCGCTGAACAGGGCGATCGCGTTACTTTTACCTATGCCAGTTCCGAAGAGAAGGCACAGACGAT
This sequence comes from Candidatus Pantoea bituminis, assembly GCF_018842675.1. Taxonomy (NCBI): domain Bacteria; kingdom Pseudomonadati; phylum Pseudomonadota; class Gammaproteobacteria; order Enterobacterales; family Erwiniaceae; genus Pantoea; species Candidatus Pantoea bituminis. The sequence continues at coordinate 21,603 of NZ_JAGTWO010000005.1, read as the reverse complement.
AGCTCAACAAACGCAAAGTCAGGCAGTCAAGCTTGATGTATCTGATCGTGATGCGCTGATAGATGCTGTAGCCGAAGCAGGCGCGCTGGATGTTCTTGTGTTTAATGCAGGATTATTAAGTGCTGGCGATCCGCTTGAGACAGCTGCTGATGAGATTGAAAAATTATTCATCGTTAATATCCATGCTCCCTATTTTGCCGCCGTCGAAGCGGCGAGAGAGATGAATAAAGGTGGCCGAATTATCATTATCGGTTCTGTTAATGCCGATCGGATACCGATGAAAGGGCTTACTGCTTACGGCACGAGCAAGGCTGCATTACAAGGTGTAGCCAAAGGGCTGGCAAGAGATTTTGGCGATCGCGAAATAACGGTCAATGTGATCCAACCCGGTCCAACTGATACGGATATGAATCCGGCCGAAGGGCCAATGAATGAAACGATGCACAGCTTTATGGCGATCAAAAGACATGCTCATGCCAGCGAAGTTGCTGGCATGGTGTATTGGGTTGCCGGACCGGAAGCGAGCATGGTGACAGGAGCGGCACTGACCATTGACGGGGGCTTTGGTGCATAAAGATTTAACCAGCGGCATCTAAATTTTGTCACATGTGATTTAGATGCTTGCTTAACCCATTTGCCAATCATTTTTTTCTCAACCACAGTAGATTTTCAGCATCACATCTCCGCTTCACACCTGCCCACATTCTCGGCGACGCATGTCACATCATCCTTGATGTAATCCAACACAACATAGCAATTTTTATGCGATGCCCAAGGCTACCAGGCCCAAAAAGCCCACTCCGTTACCCTGTAGCAACAAAGGTGCGCATAATCAACATTATGTTAAATATGATAACAAGGAACCTCGCCAATCTTGGGTTTAAGCGCACACTATTTCCTGCAGTCTACTAATAATTAATTCTTCTGGCTGGCTTACACGCCATAACGGTAAGCCAGCGCTATGTCAGTATTTTTCTATATCACTTCATGACACTGAACGGCAGTTTCAGGCCGCATCAAAAATGACATACAGCTTACGCATCTGTGTTTCGATAACCCACGTGCCTTGGGTATTTTCTTCAAAGAAAAAGAATCTCCTGGTTTGAACGTCAAGGTAGCTTCGCCGTCTGGCGTAAATGAGCCCTCGCCGCTCAGGAAATGCATGATTTCTGCTTGCTTGACTGAGCGTCGATAGCTTCCGGCTGTACATTCAAAAATACCGGTATCAACATTCTCTTTGCCGGGAATGATTTTTTGCAGCCCGGATAGCTGAATAGTCGGTGTATCAGGTAAGCCCTCAACGCTTCCCCAGGGCTCTAACTTTTCAATGGACGCGGGCTGATCGATCTTTTGCACTTTCATTTTTTTGCTTCCTTAAACGCAGGCTTTATTACTGTGACTTTTGCTAAAAATTGGCCAGTTTTCAGCGTGTTGCTTTATTTTAAGGATGAGGTAAAACAGCTTGATGGGGTTTTCAGTCGGCAATTACTATTTTTGCGCACAAAACATCGAGTATTTAACAGAAACTTTTGTGAACAGGGATTATCAATTAAGCGATGGCGTATCACCCATGAGAATCTAGCGGGCATGCTCATCAGGTTTAGCGTTGATATCAATCCGTTCTTCGCTGTAAATTCGTTTAATCCATATCAAAGAAACTTTGTTAAGGATTCAAATCTCGCGCAGGCGCGCATCGTCTTCACATTACTTATCCAGCTTACTACTCAGCGCTACGCGCTCAAAACCCAGCGCAGTGAAATAATCAGTTATGGCGGAAAGTCTTCCTTGCTGATCAACCATTGCTATCCAGGTGTCTGGACGAATAAGATAAACGGCATTTTCAGCGAAACCTTTGTCCGCATATTCCTGTTTCCAAGCCATGTTATGCAGCGGAATCGCATGAGCCTCACACCAATCGACAAGTTCTTTTGTCGCTGTGCCTAAAATATGTATCTGCCAGGTCATTTCTCTGAGCGGCACATAATTGTCATATCCTTCAGGCGCGAGCCACGGCAGTCGATCACCTCCCTGATTTTGCCTGCATCTCCCTTACTCAGTGGGCTGTGGTGATACTCCAGCATGGTTTGTGAAATGATTCGGAACAGCGCGCTGCGGGTGCTACCAAAGCTGTAAATCAGGCTGGCAAACAGAGGAAGAACATGCATTTTAAATTGTGTGGCAACGCTCCCTTCTTTGGTCATCAGCGAAAACATGCGATCAGTGGTAGAGACGAGTTTGCGAGCAAACGAGAGACGTTCCAGTTCATAACTCTCTAGCAGGCTTTCAGGCGCGTGAGTTCGTATAACCGCAGCCAGCTTCCAGGCAAGATTTATCGCATCCAGGATGCCGGTATTCATTCCCTGCCCGCCCGCTGGACTGTGCACATGGGCTGCATCGCCCAATAAAAAACATGGCCTTTACTGAATTGTTCTGCCACCCGGTGGTGAACCCGGTACGTTGAAAACCAATTTACGCTTTTTACAGTGGCTTTAAGATTGTGCAATGCATGATGACTAACATCCTCAAACGTGAGCGGTTTGTTATCGATAATTTTGTCCGCGCGCACTGTCCCAATTAATCGACGCTTACCCGACTTGCCGTAAGCCAGCACGGCAACAAAATCATCGCTGTCCAGTGCAACATGTACTTCGTCTGCGGGTTCTAGCCCGGTTAACTCAACATCTGCAACATAGAATATTTTATTATAGGTTCCGCCCGGAAACCCAATACCTAACTGATGACGAACTGTTGATCCCGCACCGTCACAACCTGCCAAAAATTGTGTTTCACACATTTCCTCTCTGCCATCTGGCAACCTTAACCAAGCGGTAATTTTTTGCCCATCGTCATCCATTTTTATGAGTTCAGTTTCTCGTTCAACGTCTATTCCGAGCGCGGTAAGTTGATCAATGAGCAATCTTTCATGCTCATCCTGCGGATAAACAAGAATGAACGGGTAAGGTGTAACATCTCTGCCTGCATCTCCAAATGAGAGGCTTGCCCGTCTCACTCCTGTTGCCCACAAATTGATGGAAGGATTCCGATGACCGGCGTTAACGACCTTTTCGCTTAAATCTACTTGCTCATAAAGCTCGAGCGTCCGGGCCTGAACGGCCATGGCACGAGATGAATCTCCGGGGCCCGCGCTTTTATCAATAATACGAACTTTAACCTTCTGTTTAGTCAACCAGATGGCCAGCACCAAGCCAGTAGGCCCGGCCCCGATAATGAGTACCTCGCACATAATTAGCCTCGATGATATATGAATGACTCACAAATCATTCACGGTGACCCACGTTATCCTGTCAAGGTTGAAGCACTACTCCTGATATTCGGCATCACGAAATTATTCTCGTCTAGATAGAGAGATGTATTAGAGAGCGGGTTTTCGAGCAGCGAGAGTACTGTTTTAACGTTGCGATGATTGTTCTGATTAGCGTGGACTGGAATATTTTTCAACGAGTGAAGTTATTGAATAAGGCACCCTGTTTTATATAAAGTCATATTGAATGATGTAACTAAGTAAAGTAACAGATTGCATTATACCTGGTTTAATGGCTCCCTTAGGTTAAGTCTTGACCAATCACCATCCTGTGACCATCCGGTGTCGCTACGGTAAATTCCCGCATCCCATGTGCTTTGTTTTCTGGTGCCGCTACCAGAATCGCGCCATTACGTAGAAATTCTTCATAAAGCGCATCGGCATCATCCACATAGAGATAGGCAAAATAGTTATGATCGCCGGTATCAGCGGGTGAAAGAGCATTGGGTGAATGGCCCAACATGATACGGACACTTCCCCTGCTCGCCTGTTGCCATCCTAATCCTTCTGGCCATGTTAAATGGAATCCCAGAACGTCACGGAAATACGCTGCGCTTTTAGTCAGATCAGGCACTGCAAGCACAAATGCGCTCGAATGTAGATGGGCAATAACATCAGTCACGCTGGCATCCTTATTGAAAAATTAACGCATCGTATTAACCCAAGACCTGCTGCCCTGCACTTTTTCCAGCCGGTACACATCAATCATGGAAAAAAGAACCAAGACAGAAATACCTATGAATGCCAGATTAATATCAACGTGAGCAGGTGTGTGATGGTTATTCCACACCATTGATAACCGCAGAAACAGTGCTGAAAGTGCAATACCCGCACTCATACTAAACTGGAAAAAAATACTGAAAATAACGGATGCATCACTCATTTTGTCCTGTGGCACATCGGCAAATCCCAGACTGTTATAGCAACTGAACTGCAATGAACGCGTCAGTCCGCCGATAAATAGAATAACGGCAATAGCGTAATAGCTCAGTGATGGGCTTAATAACAGGCAACTTAAAATAGCCAGCAGGCTGATCACCCCATTCCACATCAGAATGCGTCTGAAACCCCATCGTTTCATTAACCAGGTCGTAGCGGGCTTCATTGCTAAATTGCCAGCGAATACCCACAACACCATAGAGCCAGCCTGAACCGCGCTCCAGCCAAAACTCAGTTGGAACAGCAGCGGTAACAAAAATGGAATGGCATTAATGGAGGCGCGAAAGAGTGAGCCTCCTACTACTGCACTTCTGAAGGTCTGAATCGTCAGTGTTGAAAAAGGCAGCAGCGGACGGGGATGAACGAAGCTATGGCGAAACGTTAAAATACTGAAAATGAGACCGCCCGCAATAAGCATACATCCACTGTCGATTTCACCATGCCCCATCAGCTCCAGACCGGTAATCATCATTACAAATGCGGACGCGGTAAAAATGAAACCTTTAATATCGAAGGCTCTGATCACCTTTTCTCGGGTTTGCGGAACCAAGAAAAATGAGGCGATCAGCGCCAGAACACCCAGCGGGATATTGAGCCAAAAAATCCACGACCAATGGCTGTAGGTGACGATTACGCCGCCCAACGGTGGCCCTAACACCGGCGCGATCAAGCCAGGCCAGGAGATAAAGGCGATCGTTTTAACCATATCTTTTTTGCCGTCATCCCTAACACCACCATGCGCCCTACAGGCACCATCAATGCGCCGCCAATCCCCTGTAATATGCGGCTGAAAGCAAACATCGGCAGGCTCTTACTCATGCCGCACATCACTGAGGCGAGAGTGAAAATCAAAATGGCACCCACGAAGACACTTCGCGCGCCGATTCGACCGGCCAACCACCCACTTATCGGAATAAAGATCGCTACCGCAAGCAGATACGCGCTAATACCGATATTCAGTTCTACGGGACTAACAACAAACTCTCTCGCCATCTGTGGAATTGCTGTCGCGATAACCGTTGCATCCAGGTTCTCCATAAAAAAAGTAACAGCCACTAAAAGCGCCAGCCAGAGCGTGCTTTTTGAGAGCGAGTTGCTGTGCGGATGACTGTGATTCATAAAGATAAATTCCTTATAAAATTAATGCATTAAGCAATTTTATTCTGGCTATTGATAGCAAGCGATTCGTTATCGCGCGAGAAACTTAGCCTGGCTATCCATAACCTTAGTAATCCCCGTTTTAGAAGGAACCTTTTCATCTTCTCTTAGTAGCTGGAAGTTTTGAAGCAAATCACAATAATCATGGAGATTTCTAATAAAAGGCATATTGAAGAGGTGGATTACTCAGGCACCTTGTCCCGATGTGGGTCGCCGCATTAAAAACGAACTGCCGTTGAAATCGCATTCCACTGAATTTAAAAGGATAAGTGATAAAAACTGCCATCTGCTCCATGAGTAACTTTTAGCACTAAATCTTTGCGAAATTAAACCGATAACAGCTGCATCATGTGCCCTTCCTCAGGATATCGAGATGTCGCTTAAAAAGTCCTCATTACTTGTTTTACTCACTCTTTTTATAGTGTTTTTTACCAGCATGAGCGCCAATTTCTGGCTGCTCAACCGAAGTAACCAATCGCTTGATGCCGTTAATAAAGAGATTCGCGTCGTACTTTCAATTATTGATCCAATAAACCACAGCCGTACTTTGCGTGTACGACTGATGGAATATATGAAAACATTGGAAACCAGCCAAAATCTGCAATCAAAAGATACGCTGGATGCTGCGAAAAGCGTCATAGCCAAAGCGGATATGGCTTTTCAAGCTTATTTAAATGCGCCTAAACTTCCCGGCGAAAATGCGGTGGCTGATGCTTACCGTAAAACCTATTTGGCTTACCGTGAACAAGGTATCCAACCCCTGCTTGACGCCGCTGAAGCGAATAATCAACAACGCTTTAATGAGCAAATTGCCACTGTTGCCCGTCTGGATCGGCAATATGAAATTGAACTCGATCAGGTGCTGGCGCAGCATGAAGCCTATGCGAAAGCGCTCAACCAAGATGCGCAAAGCCATTTCAGCTTTGGCATTGGCTTAATTATCGCCTTTGGCTTGCTGTTCCTGGTGGTGATTATCGCTGTACTGTTTTTTATAAAGCACTATGTTTTGATCCCTTTGAACAACGCAAAAGCACATTGTGGACAGATAGCCGAAGGGATTTTAAACACGCCAGTACCGGTAAAACTGGGCTCACGCAGTGAGATTCAGGATTTGATGACGACCATGGAACAGATGCGTCTTTCATTAACAGACATTATCAGCCGGGTTCGTCACTCGACTCAGACTGTTTCTCATGCGTCACAAGAGATTGCCGCCGGGAATATCGATCTGGCCTCGCGTACCGAACAGCAGGCCGCAGCGCTGACGCAAACAGCCGCGAGTATGGAAGAACTGGGCGCAACGGTAAAACAGAATACTGAAAACGTTCAGGAAGCGAGCCGTCTGACCAGTGAAGCAGTGAAAAATGCGAGAACCGGCGAGAAAGTGTCGCAAGAAGTGATCGTCACCATGGGAATGATCAACAGCAGCTCGAAAAAGATCGAAGACATTATTGGCGTGATAAACAGCATCGCTTTCCAGACTAATATTCTCGCGCTCAACGCCGCAGTAGAAGCGGCGCGAGCCGGAGAACAAGGTCGAGGCTTTGCTGTCGTTGCGGGTGAAGTGCGTAATCTTGCCCAACGCAGTGCGGTGGCCGCGAAAGAAATCGAAACGCTCATCGCGGAATCCGTGGAAAATATCAAAGCAGGCTCGAATCAAGTTTCACGTACCGGTGAAGCGATCAGCGCCATTATCGCCTCGGTCAATCAGGTTGATGTTTTGATGGATCATATTTCCACTGCTTCTGATGAACAGAGTCGGGGCATTAATCAGATCGAACAGGCCGTTATTGAAATGGAAAGTGTGACCCAGCAGAACTCAGCCTTGGTGCATGAATCCGCAGCCGCCTCCTCTTCTCTCGAAGAGCAAGTGCATTATCTGACACATTCTGTGTCGGCTTTCAGGCTCTCTGCTGACTAAAGCAGAGAAAAAAGCACCATAACCCCAAGCCGTTTAACGCTTGGGGTGACTTACTTTATTTTAAGCTCATACACGACACACGGCTGATCGTAGTGTTCTTCAATACCCACATATGTCATTCCCAACCGTTGCATCACCTTGTGTGAAGCCAGATTTTCTGGATGGGCGACGGCGACCAGATGCGCTGCGTTAAAACGTTCCACAGCAAAGTGGATAATCGCTTTGGCTGCTTCTGTTGCATAGCCTTTACCCTGTTGCTCTTTTCTTAAACGCCAGCCAAGTTCCAGAGGTGCGCCATCCAAATTGGCAAGGTGTTGCAGGCAAGCAGCCCCGATAACCTCTGCGGTTTCCTTTTCAATGATTGCCCACCATGAATATCCACGTTGCCGCCAGCGCAATTGTACGCGCTCGATAGATGCAACGGTTTGCTCATGTGTTTTGATGGTGCCATCGCCGATGTAGCGCATGATCTCGACATCGCTGTCCATGGCTCGCAGCCCATCAATATGTTTTAACTCATAGGGTTCTAAACGTAATCTTGCTGACTCAATAGTTAGGTTCATATTCACTCATGGTTATAAGTAGAAAGTCGCGCCAGAGATTTTGTATAACACAGCACAGAATTAAGCGCATAAGTTCATGCCTGTGGCTGTTATGTTAATGCGAGTAAGCAGTTCAGCTATGTGATTAAAAACAGGATGACCGCGACGTAACGACGGAGGGAATAGCGGTTCTGTTTTCATTCTACCGGTGGCCTCATTGAGGATCGTTTAAAAGCGCGACGCTAAATGCCTAACCTATTGACTTAAATTCAGATGATAAGAGAATGTTTCTTTTAGAACGACTACCAGAAAAAACTGGAGTTTATTATCGTCTGTTCTCGCCGTTATTCCCTTGTAACTCACATCAAAAAGCGAAGTGCGTTGATCGCCTTTGCCCTTTTAGTTGTCAGTTGCTCCTCGGAGCCGCCTAAATCATTGGTCACTCCGCTGACTCCAGTGACAAAACAGCCACTGCCGATCCAACCTGAGCAGCAACACCAACCGGTACGCGGTGTCTGGCTCGCCACCGTTTCCCGTCTTGACTGGCCGCCAGTTTCATCCGTTAATCTCAGCAATGCAGAAAATCGCGTTAAACAGCAGCAGAATGCGCTGACGCAAAAGCTGGATAAACTAAAAAGTCTGGGCATCAATACGGTATTTTTTCAGGTAAAACCCGATGGCACGGCCCTGTGGTCATCAAGGATTTTGCCTTGGTCAGATATGCTGACAGGCAAAATTGGTGAAGATCCGGGCTACGATCCGCTGCAGTTTATGCTGGATGAAGCGCACAAGCGCGGGATGAAAGTACATGCCTGGTTTAATCCCTACCGCGTCTCCGTGAACACCAAGCCTTCTACTGTTACCGAATTAAACCGGACATTGACGCTGCATCCTGCCAGTCTTCGTACTTCATCGCGACTGGATCCGTACAGCCAGCGATCGCTTTGTGCTTGATCCCGGCATTCCAGAGGCGCGAGACTGGATCACCAGCATTGTGGCGGAAGTGGTCGCGCGTTATCCGGTCGACGGTGTGCAGTTCGATGATTACTTCTATGCCGAAACCCCGGGTTCCACTCTCAATGACAGCCAGACCTATAAACGGTATGGTCAGGGATTCGCGTCCAAAGCAGACTGGCGGCGGCACAATACACAGACTCTGATTGAGCAGGTTTCTCATACCATTAAGCAACTCAATCCCAATGTAGAATTTGGCGTCAGCCCCGCTGGCGTATGGCGTAATCTTTCACACGATCCTGCCGGTTCCGACACGCGTGGTGCAGCAGCTTATGATGAAGCCTACGCCGATACCCGCCGCTGGGTACAGCAAGGTTTGCTGGACTACATTGCTCCGCAGTTGTATTGGCCCTTTTCACGTCAGGCGGCCCGTTATGATGTGCTGGCCAAATGGTGGGCAGAAGTGGTGAAACCCACCAACACCCGCCTCTATATTGGTATCGCACTCTATAAAGTGGGGGAACCCTCAAAAAATGAACCTGACTGGACGATAAAGGGCGGCGTGCCGGAGCTTAAAAATCAGATCGATTTGAATGAGTCTGTGCCGCAAATCAATGGCACCATTCTGTTCAGAGAAAATTATCTCAACCAGCCTCAGACCCAGGATGCGGTGCATTACCTTAAAAATCGTTGGGGAAGCTGAGCTGAACCGCCATAACCGTTCCGATCAGTCAAAAGGCCGCAACAGATAACGTTGCGGCCTTCTGAAGGGGAAAACAGTCAAGCAATAAAGCCTCACCGGCTTTTTTAGAAAGTGGCGTTTACGCCCACATTCCATGTCACCTGGTGATAATCGCTGTTGCCGCCCACCGTTGAAACGCCAGCAAATGCATTCACCTTTTCACCGAGCGGCACGTTCGCGCCCACCGCGACATCCAGCCAGTTCTTGTCACGTGCCTCCACCGTACGAGCAAATGAGGTGCTGGTCGATTGCAATCCTGCTGTTACCGTAGAATCGGTGTCACCAAATTGGTGGTTGTAACTGACCTGCGCCCATGGATTTATCAGCCACTCTTTACTGTCGATGCGCCAGCCGAGTGATCCAATCTGTGAATGGGTAGTTTGATCGGAATAACGCATAGAGGTGCTGTTATTGCTCTGCTCACGATAACCGCCCACGCGACCGTAATCCAACGCGTAACTGGCGACAGGACCGGTGGTGATGTGTGTACCCAGCGGCAGATCCCAACCGGTTTGCACACGCATACCCAACAATTTTCCGCCTGCGTTACCTTGCTCGGTTCGGCTAGCAGGACCGATTTTGATATCACGCTCTATGTCATCAAAATCGAGATCGGCATAATGAAGATCCGCGTTGATCCAGCCTTGTTCAAGCAAGGTCAATTGACTGTATAGCGCCACCAAATTGCCGCGTAAGCGATAATCAAAGTTGGACGAAGGTTCCTGACGCTGGTTGGTATTGGAGAACAGCACACCCGTTTGCCAGTTGTCGGTGAGCTGATAACCAATACCCAGCGTCAGGTTAGCGGTATTGGCATCACCATCCGACCAGGCATCACCTTGATAATCGACATGTTGCCCGGCGTAACCGCCGAATACGGTAAATTCCCCGGCATCTGCAGGTTTATGGCGCTGCTGCTGTAAATGCCCATCAAGCGTGTTGTGCATGTCACGCGCCATCATCAGCGGTGACTGGGACAGCGCAGCGACTTGGGCTGGCGCATCAAGAATCGACTGAATGTAGTCGGCGATCATGGCATGCACTGCGGGGCTGGGATGAAGACGATCAGCGAACAGGTAATCCTGAGCAGATGAGAAGCCTGGTGTAGAAGATGCACATTCATCTGCCGACGTGCCTACCGGACACGCCATGCCGATGGTGTTAGTCAATCCATATTGACCGGGACTGGCGATAACTTCATTGAGCAAGCCGGCAATATCAACCCGTACGATATTGCCCTTGATTGCAGCAAGGCCACTCTCTTCCTGCTGATTAAATTGCGTTGATAACGTGGTAGCCAACTCACTCAGCTCCTGCCAGGCATTATAAAGTTGCTCCGCTAATGCATCACGCACCGCTGGCACGTCAGACACTTGCGCCGCCGCCTGAGTAAAAGCATTTTGCACCGCCTGATTACGTGATGCGGTGTCGGTAGTAGAGACGCTGTCCAGCGACTGGAATGCAGCAACCATTGCCGCATCAGAGACCGGGCCGAGCACTCTGAGCACCGTCTGAATCATAAAGGGCGTTTCACCCAGCTGCGGCGTGGTGGGCACAATCACCGCACCCGCACCGGCATCCAGCAAAGTCTTCACCTGCGAAGCGGCTGCGGCTGCACTGGTATCAATGGTTTCGATCGCTGTTAACGGATTAGTCACCGCAGCCGCTATGTCGTTGGCACCCACCCAATGAATATAAAGCCCGTTACTGTCAGCCCTGCCGCCGGTTGATCGCAAATACGCGGCCAACTGATCCTGGGTATTTAACGCGGGATCAAGGGCTGGGATTGCCACCGCGCCGCCCTGCGCATAGTTACTGCCGCCCAGTGTCGAACGCTGCAAATTTTGTCCCAGTCGCTCGGCTAAAACTTCGTCATAAATAGGATATTGCCCCCATCGTAAGTGAAGCGGCCAATGTTACCGCCGTCACTGAGACTGTCGCCAAAAACGGTGAGATTATCCCACGCCATGGCGGGAAATGACGCTAGCGAGGCGCTTAACGTGGCGAGGGCAGCAAAAGAAAGCGCGAATCTATTGTTTTTCATCATCAGCTCCGGATGAAGTGCCAGACCAAACCCGCCTGGCGGCAAGATTGTTCGTCTTGCGCGTATAAAAGCAGCAGCGCAAGTCAGAGGTAAACGCCACATCAGAGATGTGCGCCAAATCAAAGAAATAACAAGGACGATAAAAACGTAGTCAGGAAAAATCCGCTTTACCAGTTTGGCAAGGGAATTTGACTTAAAAACAGTTTAGAAGAAGGGATGAATAACAAGGAATGCGGATGTGATTACATTGATCTGTGCAGCAAAGTAAACTCACCTTTGCTCAGTAAGATTTGGATTTGTCAGGGATTAACCCACTGAGAGTCCACAAGTGCGCCGCTGTTGTCATAAGTAAAAAACGCTCTCTGATTCTGTTCTTTGTGTAGCTGATACCAATCCAACGAGCTGGCGCGCACGATTAACACGCCAAAATTCGCCTTTCCTTCGGCTTCCTCAGCAGCGCTGATCGCTTTAATGTCATCACATGCTCGCGCGCCTCCGGGAGGCCCACCCGCGTAGGTTTTCTGTGTATGGGCGGGCAATCTGCTCCATATCGCTTGAGCCACATCGCTTTCAGCATCATAGGGCTCAACCCTTCCCTGAAGGCGCAGTTGCAGTCGCGTTTGAGCGCAATATCCCAATACCGTGACGTGCGGATTGGCTGCAATCTCCTGCCATTTCAGACTCCGCGTATCGGTATGAAATTCCATAACCCGCATCAGTTTGTCAGCACGTCGCAAAACTATCGTTCGTGCCTGCGGTTTGCCTTGTTCATCGACTGAACAAAAAGTGAGGTAGCGAAAAGCGGACGCCGGCTCGCTCACGGCTTTCTCAAGCTCTGCCCAGGCAGCAGCATCAATCTCGTTGAGGATTATTGTCATTATCATACTTCTGTTAGTCATACAGGCTGGCTCAAGCCCGAATTATAGACGCCAGAAGGGATTAAGGTTGGCGACGCCCCTTATGTAGCGGGTTTAAATCTTAGCGCTATCACAATCAACACCATGACGCCCACACTCATGATTAACCAAGCGCTAGAGAGTGAAGCGACACTGTCACGTATGAGTCCGGCGATTAAGGGCATCAGGGCGGCAATCAAATAGCCACCCCTTGCACCCATGACAATAATTTCCCCGCCTCAGTCGGCGTTCGAGCATGATCAAGCGTCACAATCAGCGACAGTGGAAACAGTGCGCCAATGCCCACACCCAGCAGCAGCGTTGATGCAATCGGCATGGTACCAGGGAAAAGACCAGACACAGCAACCCCACCAGCAACAGGAGCAGAACGACGATCAGCGGAGCACGGCGATCGGGAAAACAATGAATCAGCGCAGAGACGGCAAAACCCGCCGCGACTTCGGTTAACGTTAGCCAGGCCAGCATGTATCCGCTGCTGCGTGCGCTCCACCCTGCCTGAATATAGAATGGCGGCAACCAAGCCAAGACCAGCGTATACGCGCCCGTTCCAATGCCGAAGAACAGCATTAACAATGCAGTTCGGGATGACGATAAGGCAACATCTGCATGCGATGTTTTTTCCAATGGGCGATGTTTAATTTGGGTCAGCCAAATAACCAAAGCGAGAAGCGCCAGCAAACCGGCCATGGCAAGCGTAGGCTGTAGCCCCAATCGTGAAAAAACCGGCTCGGCGCTGGCAGCAGACAGCGCGGCACCCGCCATAATACCGGTGGTAAACAGCGACATTAAGGTGCCCGCTGATTGCGCATACTCTTTTTTAATTAGTGCGGGCATTAAAGCCTGTATCACACCCACGCCGGCTCCACCCGCTAACGCAGTACACATCAATGCTGTCACAGATGAATCCCATCCCCGCAGCGAACAGGCGATAGTCAAAACCGTCAATCCAGCAGCGATACCCCGCACAGCGCCCACTTTAATTAATAGCCAGGGTCCACTCAGCGCTGCCAGCCCCATCATCGCAACCGGCAAGGTAGTAAGCAGACTAAATTCAGTGGCTGATAAGCCTGTTTCGCGCTGCAACACCGGAAACAACGGACCGATGGAGGCGAGAAGAGGACGAAGATTCAACCCGACAAGAAAAGCGATAAATGCGAATATTATGGGCAATGGTACGACATGTTTCACAATGGACTCCTTTAGAACGGTTTTTGCTTTAGCAAATAAGCGCCACCAGCATTTATCTTAACGTTAAGATAAATAATCATCCTGTGTAAGATGCACCGCACAACGCGACAAAATAGCCACACTGTTTAGGGGCGAATAATGCACGACCATATCGACTTCGTTATCGGCCAATGGGATAACGCCATGCCGGAACTGGATGTCTCTTCGATGAAAGTTTTTGGCAGAATGCTGCGGCTTATGAAACATGTAGGAAAAGCGCGGGCTCAAGCGCTGGAGCCGTTTGGGTTTCGTGAGGGTGAATTTGATGTGCTTGCCACTTTGCGCCGGGCCGGTGCGCCTTATTGCCTCTCGCCAACGCAGCTGTATAAATCGCTGCTGGTCACTTCAGGTGCAATGACGCATCGCCTGAGCCGGCTGGAGCAGGAGGGATTGATTGAGCGCATTGAGGATCCGCAGGATAAACGCAGCACATTGGTGGGACTGACCACGCAAGGCCAACAGCGGATTGAGCAAGCACTGGTCGTTCACACCGCCACGCAAGCGGCGATATTGGCAACCTTATCTGCAGCTCAACGAGAAGCGCTGGAAACGCAGTTAAGAGCGCTGCTGCTTACCTTTCCAGGCGAAACTGTAGAGTAAATGACTTAGCGGGCTGCCAGGCAGATTCGCTATCGTCACAGAAAACAATCTGTAATAAGCTGACTTTTTAGCGACTCAACGATAAGAGAATTATGGCAGCACCCTCAACAGAACAAGACATGCGTAGCCGAATTATTCAGGCTGCTCAGGATGTCATCATTGATCATGGTGTTGTGGGAGCGACCGCCCGTAAAATTTCATCACATGCCGGGATATCACCTGGCACGCTGACCTACCATTTTCAAACAGTAGATGAAATTCTTGAGGCCGCTTTCTCGCGCCTGGCTGAGCAAGTCTCCGTAAATTTCCGACAGCGACTTGAATCGGCAGCGAATGTAAGCGAAGCAATAGAAGCCGTTTTGGACCTCATCTGTGGTGAAATCGTGGCAGCGCCACGCAATATGCTGCTGAGTTTCGAACTCTATGCCTATGCATCACGTAATCATAAAATTCGTCAGATATGCCGTAACTGGCTACGCAGAAGCAGAGACGCATTATCTCTGCATTTCGATATCCAAATCGCCATGACGATTGACGCGCTGATTGAAGGTTTTACCGCCCATCGGCACTTGGGCGAAGAGATGCTAAGTCGCGAAGAATTGCGAAGTATCCTGCAAAAGTTAACCTCTGACTGATTTCTTCAAAAGAAACCCTCGACATTCAGGGAACAGTGTCGTGTATATTACCTGCTCTCGTACAGATGTACGACAACCAAGAAATTCAATTCTTGCCGATCAGCATCATCGTGTAAGGCGGGAAACAGGTAAGCGAGGAACGATGAAAGCAAAAGTGATTAACCCTGTTACGCAGGTTGAAGATGGTCTGCTTTATGACGCAAACCATGACGCTGAGATCATCTTGAAAAGAAAAAAGCCAAGGAAGCCTGTTTCAATTTCAATAGCTTACATCCTGCAAAAGAAACTGAAAAACGTCAAATTCTGACGGAATTATTGGGCAGTCATGGCAAAAGCCTCACGATAGAATCCCCTTTCCATTGCGATTACGGGAGTAATATTTATCTGGGGGAAAACTTTTATGCTAATCATAATTTGGTGATTCTTGATGGCGCAGAGGTGATCATTGGGGACAATGTTTTTATCGCTCCAAATGTCGGTATTTATACTGCGGGACATCCCCTCGATCCAAAGAGGCGAGCTGAAGGTCTGGAATTTGTACTACCGATAAAGATTGGTAATAACGTTTGGATTGGTGGCGGTGTGACGATCACGCCAGGCGTGACAATCGGAGATAACACCGTGATTGGTGCGGGAAGCATGGTTAACCGTGATATTCCGTCAGATGTTATCGCCGTGGGAAATCCATGCAAAGTTATTCGCACGCGTTCAGAGGAAGATAGCCAGCGTGAAGATTTTCATCGCCGATAAGCTTCATCCAGTGAATCAAAGGGCAACGGGATTGCCCTTTTTTATGCGTTAAAGATTGAGCCAAGGCGCAAAGAGAGCAAAGAAAGATGTAGTGCTCTGAAGGCCCAAATCGATTACCCACGCGTTCAGATAGGTGCCTTACTTTTTGTCCAGCGACCACGTCGCGCTACTGACATCGACTTTTACCGGCAACAAACCGATTTGGGTAAATTTATCTGCCAGCGCCTGCTGTTCTTTGAACACTTCCGGCGTCATACGTTGCGCGCCATACGGCATTCTGGCTAACGCTTTCTGCCAAATAGGCTGAGGAAGTCCGGTTGATGTTGAAAGAATTTTCGCCGCTTCTTCCTGATGACTGTTTGCCCAGTGACTCAAGGTGCCTAGCTCATCGATAACTTGCTTTGCCGTCTCTGGATAGGTATCCGCAAATTTGCGGCTAGCAAGATAGAATGTGTAGTGCGGAACCAATCCTTCGGCATTTTTCACCAAACGGGCTTTAGCGTTGCTTTCGACTTCCGCATAGTAAGGATCCCAAATCACCCAGGCATCCACAGCACCGCGTTGAAAGGCGGCGCGTGCATCTGCAGGTGGCAAATAGACCGGCGTAATATCCTTATAGCTCAGCCCAGCATTTTCTAGCGCAGTGACCAGAAGGTAGTTAACGTCAGAACCTTTATTCAGCGCCACGCGTTTGCCTTTCAGATCAGCAACCGTTTTGATGGCGGAATCAGCCGGAACCACAATCGCCTCGGTTTTAGGGTTAGCCGGTGAATGCGCAAGATAAACAAGATCGGCTTTCGCTGCCTGTGCAAAGGTTGGTGGCGCATCGCCAGTTGCGGCCAGATCAATGCTGCCAATATTTAAGCCTTCCAGCATTTGCGGCCCGGCTGGAAATTCAACCCAGCGCACACCTATCCCCTGTTTCTTAAATTCACTTTCCAGCGTGCCACGGTATTTCAGCAGGGCAAAAATATTCGCTTTTTGAAAGCCAATATTAACGGTTTTTGGTTTCTCTTCTGCCTGTGCGCTACAAGCCATTCCCGCTTGTGCGGCAATAATCAGCGCGCTAAGTAATAGTTTTTTCATCTCTCTTTCCTGAGTGGTGTTGTAATCAGCGCAACATAACAAATGCAAGGTGAACGGCTTAGCGACTAAAAATTCTATGCTTAGTTAAAAAACGTCATTGCTGCCAGACGGCATCCCGCACCTTAATGGCATGATTAAGCAGTCCTAACGCATAAAAGCGATCCGCAATCCGCTGTTGCTCGCGAATCATGGCAAGATTCATGTGCTGCGTCTGATGACTGCGGCGCGCCAGGGCATGCGTCAGCGAATCAGTGCAAATACCTAACTCAGTAGAGAGCAACGCAGCGGCCTCCGGTCTGTGCGCGTCGATATAGCGCCCGGTCTGCTCCAGGGCTGACATGAGTGTCTGAAGCAGATCGCTGGAATGCGCTGCAAATTCACGACCAGCAAGATAAAACTGATAGTTATTAACCCGCCCCACGCCGTCAGCGATCACGCGCAAGTGCCCCTCTTTCTCGGCATCGCTAAGCAAGGGATCCCACATCATCCAGGCATCAATGGCATGACTGTCGCTGGGTGTCAGAGGATACTTTGGCGGCGCATAAACAATACGCACATCGTCCTGCGCTAAACCGGCTTCATCAAGCAGTTGCAGTAACAGAAAATGGACGTTTGAGCCTTTAGTCACGGCAATACGTTTGCCTTTAAGATCCGCGATCTGCTGGATCGGACTCTGCTTTGCCACCAGCAACGCTACGCTTTGCGGCGCAGCAGGTTCCCAGGCAACGTAAACCATTGCATCGTTATTCGCCTGAGCAAACAGAGGCGGCACCTCGCCGGTGGTACAAAAATCAATTTCCTTGTTACCTAGTGCGTGTAACAGCTGGGGTCCAGCAGGAAATTCGCTCCATAACACGCTCACGCCCTGATCGACGAGTTGCGCTTCCAGTGACTGACGCGCTTTGAGAAAACCGAGATTACCGAATTTCTGATAACCGATACGCAATTCTCTTTCTCGTTGTGGCCGTGAAGACTGGGCTGGGGTGGGGTGCCGGCCCAAGCTGCGACGCGGTTTAATCAGCCCAAGATGCCCAAGATGGGTACGCAAAGTATTACGTGAGATCCCCAGCAGCGTGGCCGCCTGTAGTTGATTTCCCTGGCTCAGCTCAACAGCATTTCTCACCAGAGATTCAATAACACGAGGATAAAGCGGGCTACGGCTTTCCAACAGTTGCGTACGCAGGAAACGGTCAAGATCGCCGTCATCCTGGGGTTGATCGTGAGCCGTGATAGCGCCCAGCCGCAGTTGCTGCGAGGTAATTAACGCTTCTTTACTGAGTAACACAGCATTGTGCAGCGTATTTTCCAGCTCACGAATATTGCCGGGCCACGGATAAGCCTTGAGGGTTGCCATGGCTTCCTCGCTTAGCCGACATTGAGGACGGCCCAGACGGCGGGCATAAAGCTGCAAAAAATGCCCGGCCAGCAGAGGAATATCTTCACAGCGCTGACGTAGCGGCGGCAACGTCACGCTGGCGACATTGAGCCGGTAATAGAGATCCTCACGAAACCGGCGTTCGCGTATCGCCACGGCTAAATCTCTATTGGTTGCCGCAATCACTCTGACATTAACCTTTACTGCGCGGGAAGAACCTACGCGCGTAATCTCTCGCTCCTGTAAAACACGGAGCAGCTTAACCTGTAACGGCAAGCTTAATTCACCGATCTCATCAAGCAAAAGCGTGCCACCGTCAGCCGCTTCAAACCACCCTTGATGTCGATCCATTGCGCCGGTAAACGCCCCTTTTTCATGGCCAAAGAGTTCTGATTCCGCCAGGCTCTCAGTCAGCGCTCCGCAGTTAACCGCTAAAAACGGATGCTGACATCGCTGACTATGATGATGGAGGTAGCGCGCCATGACTTCTTTACCCGTTCCGGTTTCCCCAATGATCAATACGGTTGCGTCAGTGGGAGCCAACTGGTCGAGCACGCTTTTGACAGCCAATGAGGCAGGATCGATCAAATCAGGGCTGGGGAGCTGCATGGAATGTTCCCGAAAAAGATGAAGAACTTGAAGATATCGTGAGTCGAGCGCTGAAACGAGAGGCCGAATAGCCGCGAAAGTTGCAAATGCAACAGCGTACACACCACTGCTGTTGCATTTGCAACACGTAAGATTTTGAATCGAAAACTTTACTTGCTGAATTTTAAAGAAAAAATAGCGCACCCACCTTGGCATGTTTCCTGCAATCGCTTTTATAACCAAATGAGCAGTCTCTATGTATTAAATTTAGATAACGTTATAAAGGAATCAGCTAATGAGCGAAGCGAATCAGGAAAACATTAAACTCTTTTGGTTTTTACCCACTCATGGCGATGGTCGCTATCTGGGTACCACACAAGGAGGCAGAGCCGTTGATCTCCCTTATTTACAACAAGTTGCGTTAGCCGCCGATAACCTGGGTTATTATGGCGTGCTGATCCCTACCGGTAAAAGCTGCGAGGATTCCTGGCTGGTGGCATCTGCGCTGGCCCCCATCACCAAAAAACTGCGCTATCTGGTGGCGGTACGTCCCGGTTTACAACCGCCTAGCCTTGCCGCCCGAATGGCTGCCACGCTGGACCGCCTTTCAGAAGGTCGCCTGCTGATCAACGTTGTCACCGGCGGCGATCCGGTAGAAAACAAAGGAGACGGTATTTTCCTCAATCACGAGCAGCGTTATCACGTTACCAAAGAGTTTCTGGAGGTCTATTCCCGCTTATTGCAAGGTGAGAAAGTCGATTTCAACGGTGAGCACATCCGCGTTGAAGGCGCTGAAATCTTATTCCCGCCGGTACAGGAAAATGGCCCACCGCTCTATTTTGGCGGCTCCTCTGAAGAGGCCATTGACGTCGCGGCTAATCAGATCGATACCTATCTTACCTGGGGCGAGCCGGTTGCACAGGTGGCAGAAAAACTGGCAGTGGTTCGCAAACGGGCAGAGGAAAAAGGCCGCACGCTCTCTTATGGCATTCGCCTTCACGTTATTGTGCGTGAAACAGAAGAGGAAGCCTGGGCAGCAGCCAATCGTCTGATTGCACACCTGGATGAAGAAACCATTGCAGCTGCCCAGAAAATTTTTGCGCGCATGGATTCCACCGGGCAAGCACGAATGAGCGCACTTCACAGCGGCTCACGTGAGGGATTAGTGATTGGTCCGAACTTGTGGGCTGGTGTGGGCCTGGTGCGCGGTGGCGCTGGAACGGCGCTGGTGGGCAGCCCGCAGCAGGTCGCCGACCGCATTCGTGAATATCAGGCGCTGGGTATCGAAAACTTTATATTCTCCGGTTATCCGCATTTGGAAGAAGCACACCGTTTTGCCGAACTGGTGATGCCATTATTGCCGCTGGCCGCTAACGCCGAGAAAAAGCAGCGTACTGTTAATACCGGACCTTTCGGCGAAACGATTGGTGGCGATCGCCGTCCGAGTAAGTAAGTCAGCTAATCAACAAGAGAGCCCGCGTATGTCTGAAAAGCACATTGTCATCATTGGTGGCGGATTTAGCGGCACGGCGCTGGCTATTCACCTGGCGCGTTACGGTCAGGCAGGTTTAAAGGTCTCGGTAATTGAGCCGCGACCTCAGCTGGCACAGGGTGTGGCTTACAGCACAGAAGATCCTGCACACCGTATTAACGTGCCCGCCTCGCGGATGCAACTTGCCGGCGATGAAGAAGGCGCTTTTGATCGCTGGTTCCGCTCATCACCTGACTTTCAGGCCGATACCGATGCCTTGTGGCATGATGGCACTGTCTATCCGCAGCGCGGGCAGTTTGCCCGCTGGGTAAATGAACAGTTCCGGCAGCAGAAGCACTATTCCGCGGTAGAACTGACCCATATTCATGACCGTGCGGTTTCATTCCATGCTGGCGTAGTGAACACAGCTTCTGGCGCTAAGGTTCAAGCCGATGTAGTAGTGCTGGCAATCAGTCATCCACCGCCTGCCTTACCTGCAATATTTATGTCGTTACACGGTCACGTCGGGCTGATTGCCGATCCATGGCAGCCTAATGCCCTGGCAAAAGTGGGCGCTGATGATCAGGTCGCGATCATCGGTTCAGGCTTAACTATGTCAGATATGGTCGCTTCGTTGCATCGCAAGGGACATCGCGGAAAAATCACCGTGTTTTCCCGTCGTGGTCAATTACCTCGCCCTAACCTAAGCGGCAACTATGAGAACCGCGAGTTAAATTACCTTCAACCACAACAGCCTACTGCACGGGGCTGGCTGCGACGCATTCGTCAAGAAGTCACAGACGCAGCCGCTGAAAATCTGCCCTGGCAACTGGTGCTTGATGACATTCGCCGTCATGGTCAGCAAATCTGGCAAACACTGTCGTTAACGGAGCAGCGTCGCTTTTTGCGGCATCTGCGCCCGTGGTGGGATGTTCATCGTTACCGAATTGCGCCACAAGTGAGTGCCGTGTTGTCACAACTGCAGGCCAGCGGTCAGCTAACGGTTATGGCTGCTCGCCTGCTTGCGGCAGATACAGCCGAAGACAGCCTCCAGCTGACGCTTCAACCGCGAGGTTCATCACCTGAGCATTACCGGGTCGATAGAGTCATTGTGACCACCGGGCCCGCACATGGCGCCCTGCTTAACAGCGACGCGTTATTACACCAGCTTGCTACAGAAGGCGTAATCCAGGCCGATCCGCTGGCGCTGGGTATTAATGTCAATGCGCTGTCACAAACCCTGAATGCACAAGGTCTGGCTAATCCTCATCTTTATGTCGTCGGGCCAGCCGCGCGCGGCCGTTTTGGTGAATTGATGGGCTTGCCGCAAGT